>NZ_LT906479.1:3677628-3984097 GCF_900187015.1 Serratia ficaria
GCGTCGGCGCTGAACCGCTCCTGACGCGCCACCATCAGCCGCAGCCGTTCGATATAGCGGTTAAACGCCAGCAGCAACGGCTGCATTTCCGACCAGGGCAACACCATCGGCAGCGGCGTCAGTTCGCCCGGATCGCGCCGCAGCATAATGCCGGACAGCTTGCGCAGCGGCTTGAGCAGCCGTTTCAACAGGGCGAACGCCAGGATCAGGGTCAGCACCACGACGGTGCCCTGGCTCAGCAGCGCCGCAATCATCATCTGGCGCGCCAAATAGCGGCGCGATTCCAGGGTTTCCGCCACCAGAATGGTCGCCATGCCGCTGACGCCGGACTCGTTGACCGGCTGATAGAGCGCCGCCACGCGGATCGGCCGGCCCAGATATTCCGCATCGTAAAAATGCACCAGCGCCGGATAGAGGCTGGAGCGCGGAATGTTAGGCGGCAACGGCGGCAGATCGTCATAGCCCGAAATGCTTTGGCCCTGCGGCGAGATCACTTCGTAATAAAGCTGGTCGTTCATATTGCGCTCGAAGCTGTCGAGCACCACATAGGGCACATCCACCGCCAACCGGCCGTCGCGCACCACCAGCCGTTCCGCCACGGTGCGCGCCGAGGCCAGCAGCGTGCGGTCGTAGGCCAGGGTGGCGGCGCTCATCGCGCTGAAATAGTGGGTGTAAATCGAAATGCCGCCCAGCGCCAGCAACGGCAGGCCGAAGAACAGCAGCAATTGATAAAACAGCGAACGCGGCGCGTTAAACCACCGCATCGCACAGCTCCAGGCTGTAGCCCAGGCCGCGCAGCGTGACGATCGCCACGTCGCTGCCCTGCAGCTTCTTGCGCAGCCGGTGCACATAGAGCTCGATGCTTTCGGGATTGGCCTCATCGGACAGGGTAAACACCTGCTCAAACAGCTGCTGTTTGGCCACCGGCCGGCCGCGCCGGTGCATCAGCGCCGTCAGCACCGACAGCTCTCGCGGCGTCAGCGCCAGCGGTTTGCCGTCCAGCAAAAAATAGCCTTCGTCATGATAGGTCAGCGCGCCGTACTGCAGCGCCAGCTGCGTAACGCCGACGCTGCGGCGCAGCAAGGCGCGGATGCGCGCCTCCAGCTCATCCAGTTCGAAGGGCTTGGTCAGGTAATCGTCGGCCCCCAGGTTCAGCCCCTTCACCCGATCGGCCACGTCGGTGCGCGCCGTCAGCAACAGCACCGGCAGATCCTGCCCGCGCTTGCGCAGCCGCGCCAGCAGCTCCAGACCGTTCAAGCGCGGCAACGCCACATCCAGCACCACCAGGCCATAGCGCTCATTCAGCAATAAATGGTCGGCCGCCAGGCCGTCCGGCGCGACGTCCACCGCAAAGCCGGCGCCGGTCAGCGCCTTCTGCAGCCAGTGGGATAACTCGGGGTGATCCTCTACCAATAACAGACGCATTTTCCCATTCCATTGATTTATCTGCACAACCCAGCGCCGACATGGCGCTTGTTAACAGCTCTATAACAGAAGGATGGCATGGAAGGGACAGGGAGAGAAGAGCGGCGCGGTGCCAGTTTTGGGAGCTGGCACACAATTATGCGGTGCGATGGCGCGGCCTCCGTTTTAGCTCATCGAGATCGTGCAGTCGGCCAGCGCAATATCAAACACCGGTCGCAATTTTTCCGGACTAAAAGGACGGGAAACCAGCACCGAACGGTTATTGGCGGCGAAAACCAAATCCACGCCCGTGACACAGGCGGTCATCAGGCAAACATATTTCTCACCGCTTTCGCTAATGAAATGCAGCTCAAACATGCCAATCTCCGCACGCAGGCGTTTCAGACGACAACGGCCCGCTTCGCCGACCATCTCGGCATAAACCTCAGGCAACATTTTAATGGCGCGCACCTTGGCGCTATCCTTACCGCTGAACAACTTCCCTAATAAAAACATAACACTACATCCCTATTGATTTTTATTTTCCCTATTTTACCGCAGAAAAAACGCGGCAATCCTGATATTACACAAGTTTTAAGCCAAGTTTACGCGTGGTTATTGCCAAGCATTGTATGTTAACGCGCCGGTTTCCCCCCCTACAGGAGACGCATATCACATCCTGCAAACTTTCCCGACGGCTGAAAGGTAAATGAAAGGTTATTGATTTAACAATCCAGCAACCGCACCCGGCGGGATCGATAACCAGACAATACCGAGGGGAAGACAATGAAAAAAATAATTACCCGTACTCTGACCGCAACCGCCCTGCTGCTGGCGGCCGGTCAGGCCTTTGCCCTGGACGCGCCCAAACGCACCGAATGCATCGCCCCCGCCAAGCCCGGCGGCGGTTTCGATCTTACCTGCAAGCTGATCCAGGTCTCGCTGCAGGAAACCCAGGCTATCGACAAACCGATGCGCGTCACCTATATGCCCGGCGGCGTCGGCGCGGTGGCCTATAACGCCATCGTCGCGCAGCGGCCGGCGGAGTTCGGTACCGTGGTGGCCTTTTCCGGCGGCTCGCTGCTCAACCTTTCACAGGGCAAGTTCGGCCGCTACAGCGTGGATGACGTCAAATGGCTGGCGGCCGTCGGCACCGACTACGGCATGATCGCGGTACGCGCCGACTCGCCGTACAAGACGCTGAAAGACCTGATGGAAGCCTTTAAAAAGGATCCCAACAGCGTGGTGTTCGGCGCCGGCGCCTCTATCGGCAGCCAGGACTGGATGAAAACCGCCCTGCTGGCGCGCGAAGTCGGCGTGGATCCGCACAAGATGCGCTACGTCGCGTTCGAAGGCGGCGGCGAGCCGGTCACCGCGCTGCTGGGCAATCACATTCAGGCGGTCTCGGGCGATCTGAGCGAAATGGTGCCTTATCTGCAGGGCGACAAGATCCGCGTGCTGGCGGTGTATTCCGAGCAGCGTTTGCCGGGCCAGCTGGCCGATGTCCCTACCGCCAAAGAACAGGGCTACAACCTGGTGTGGCCGATCATTCGCGGCTTCTACGTCGGCCCGAAGGTCAGCGATCAGGAATACCAGTGGTGGCTCGATACCTTCCAGAAAATGATGGCCACCGAAGAATTCAAGAAACAGCGCGATCTGCGCGGCCTGTTTGAATTCAACATGACCGGCAAAGAGCTGGACGCCTACGTGAAAAACCAGGTCACCCAATACCGTGAACAGGCGAAAATCTTCGGCCTGGCCAAGTAATCCCGGGGGATAACATGAGCGATCGTATTTTTGCCGGCTTCTGGCTGCTGCTGTGCATCGGCGGGCTGTTTATCGGCTGGGGCATTCAGAGCGAGTACAGCTACGAACCCCTGGGGCCACGCCCTTTCCCGCTGGCGATCCTGAGCCTGATGGCGCTGTGCGCGGCGCTGCTGCTGCTGAACAGGCCGCAGGCGGTGGAGTGGCCGCACAACAAGGTGATGCGGCGGCTGCTGGCGCTGGTGATCGCGCTGGTGCTGTACGCCTGGGGTTTTGAATGGCTGGGCTTCCCGCTGGCGACCGCGCTGCTGACCTTCAGCATCGGCCTGTTGTTCCAGGCCAGCCTGCCGGCGGCGGCGATATCCGGCGTCATCATGGGCGTAGCGCTGTATTACGCCTTCGACCAATTACTTGATGTCACACTGCCACTCGGCGTTTGGCTGAGCTAACGGGGGCGATGATGGAAACCTGGATGTATTTGACCCAAGGGTTCGAGGTGGCGCTGGTGCCGCAGAACCTGATTATCGCCCTGATCGGCTGCTTCGTCGGCACCATCGTCGGCCTGCTGCCGGGCCTGGGGCCGATCAACGGCGTGGCGATCCTGCTGCCGCTGGCGTTCGCCCTCAAGCTGCCGGCCGAGTCGGCGCTGATCCTGCTGGCGACGGTGTATATCGGCTGTGAATACGGCGGCCGCATTTCCTCGATTCTGCTCAATGTGCCAGGCGACGCGGCGGCGATCATGACCGCGCTGGACGGTTACCCGATGGCGCAGCAAGGGCGCGCCGGCGTGGCGCTGTCCATTTCGGCGGTCAGCTCCTTTATCGGTTCGATGATCGCCATCGGCGGCATCATCCTGTTCGCCCCGCTGCTGGCCCGCTGGTCGCTGGCCTTCGGCCCGGCGGAATATTTCGCCCTGATGGTATTCGCCATCGCCTGTCTCGGCAGCATGATGAGCCAGAATCCGCTGAAGTCGCTGCTGGCGGCCTTGATCGGCCTGGGGCTGGCGACGGTCGGGGTGGACGCCAATACCGGCGTGTATCGCTTCACCTTCGACAGCGTGCATCTGTCCGACGGCGTGCAGTTTATCGTGGTGGTGATCGGGCTGTTCTCGGTCAGCGAGATCCTGCTGATGCTGGAAAGCACCAGCGCCGGGCAAAAGTTGGTGCGCAAGACCGGCCGCCTGCTGTTCAACCGCAAAGAGGCCGCCGAGTGCGTGGGCCCGACCCTGCGTTCTTCGGTGATTGGCTTCTTCGTCGGCATCCTGCCGGGCGCCGGCGCCACCATCGCCAGCGCGCTGACCTACATGACCGAGAAGAAAATCAGCGGCAACAGCGAAACCTTCGGCAAGGGCGACATTCGCGGCGTGGCGGCGCCGGAAGCGGCCAACAACGCCTCGGCCTGCGGCTCATTCATTCCGATGCTGACGCTGGGCGTGCCGGGTTCGGGCACCACCGCGGTGATGATGGGCGCGCTGACGCTGTACAACATCACCCCCGGCCCGGCGATGTTCACCGAACAGCCGGACATCGTCTGGGGCCTGATCGCCGCGCTGCTGATCGCCAACGTTATCCTGCTGATCATGAACCTGCCGCTGGTCGGCCTGTTCACCCGCATGCTGACCATTCCGCTGTGGTTCCTGGTGCCGGCGATCGCCGCGGTATCGGCGGTGGGCGTGTACGCGGTGCACAGCACCACCTTCGACCTGCTGTTGATGGTGGGATTAGGGGTCTTCGGCTATATCCTGCGGAAAATGCACTTCCCGATGTCGCCGCTGATCCTCGGCTTCGTGCTGGGCGAGATGCTGGAGCAGAACCTGCGCCGCGCGCTGTCGATCAGCAACGGCGAGTTCGGCATCCTGTGGAGCAGCGGCATCGCGCAAACGCTGCTGGTGCTGGCGGTGGCGGTGCTGGCGCTGCCGCCGCTGCTGCGCATCCTGCGTAAGCGCCGCCGCATGACGGAAACGGCCAAGGCCGAATAAGCTAAATGGCGGGGGTATCCCCCCGATGCCGATCGTTTCAGCCTGCTTGAAAGATCCGGCCAATGAGCCCAAATCCGGCGTCAGCCCCTGACGCCGGATTTTTTTATGTCAGAACAGGCTAGGGATTTCGTCGTTCGCGGTGGCGGCATTACAGATGGCCGCCATCATCGCGATATCGTTTTTCAGCCTGATGAAGGCTATCAACGTTTCCCGCAACCTGAAATATGAATCGTGGCTCATTCATAACCTCATAATATATTAAATATGCGAGTCAGACTTTTCTGGCAATTAAGGCGCTCGCCGGTCATTGCTGGTCAACCAGTTAAATGCTAGTGTGATGAAATCCGCCAAATATTGAAGCCTGAGCGGTGGAACCGACAAGTTTCACGCGGACAAAAGGTGCGCCGGAAGCTTGTGACATATTACAGGCGGGTTATCAACAGGGAATATTAAAATTAAATCAGGGATTGTAATGTATAGAAAATTTATGTTTTACTGTCTTTTTTTATTATCTCCGCCAGCTATGGCAGGTGCCTATATGCTTCCTGTCTCTTTTGTTGGCCTGACGGTCGTTCAATCTTTGGTTGCATGGGATGAGAGTCCTTCCGACCTCAATCCTTGCTATGGGTGGACGTCTTGCTTTATTGGCCCGGATGTAAAATATAGCACCAGGTTCCCTGGGCTGTATGGTTCATGCATAGAGTCTAAAAACTGCCTTCGAATTGAAAATTTTCGAACGGCAAAAGAAGTCGAGATCGCCTGGAAGCAATCCTTTGGCATTCCATGGACCTCACAGCCTTACCGCGTGAATGGCACTGACGCCAGCTGCGTTGGCGTTTTTTATGTACGGACGCCATCAATATCTGGAGGTGCGATTTTATGGCCCCATTCTGTTTGCGGTAAATTACCGCCACAAAACCAATCTTGCGAGGTGAATCTACCAAGAGTGATAGATTTCGGCACGCTTTCGCAAAATGAAATTTCCGGGGTTGAGAGAACCATTAATGGAACCGTCGGATGCACCCAATCAGGAACGGTGAAAATATATTCACAGTCTACCTTCGGTGAAGGTAAGGTTTATTTTAATAACAGTAAAAACTTTTATTCGACGCTATTTTTGGATGGGAATTCCGCATGGGCAGGCGTGGATTATCATCTGACGGGCGGAACGCAAAGAAATATCAATCTAAAAGCAATATTGACCGCAAATGAAGACGTCCGCCCCGGCCCCTTCTCTGGTCAGGCTATTGTTTACATTGCGTATCTGTAGCTGCGCCCTGGGCCAGCGCATTTAACCGTTTGTCGTTACGCTGCAGTGAGCCGGATGGCGGTATAGTCGCAAACGCCGCCTGACGGCGGAAACGGCATAACCCATCATGCCTCGGCCGTCTTGTGCCTGAGCATCAGCACGCCGCCCATCACCAGCGCGCTGCCGAGCAGCTGCAGCGGGTTCATGCTCTCCCCCAGCAGGCAGTAGGCGATCGCCGCGGTGAACACCAGCTCCAGCGACAGGATCAGGTTGGCCACCGCCAGCGGCAGGGTTTTCAGGCTGATGTTGTACAGGCCGAACCCCAGCAGCGTCGGCCCGGCCGCCAGCGTCAGCAGCAGCAGCCAGCCGCTCCACTGAACGCCCTGCGCACCATGCGACAGGAACCACAGATCGCCCGCCATGCCGTGAAACGCCGCCAGCGGAAATGCCGTCAGCGCCGCATTGAACAGCAGCTGATACAGCGCCGAGAAACCGAATACGTACAGGATGGTGTTCCATACCGGGTAACCGCGCTCGCTGGCCACTCGCCCGCCCAGGGTATACAGGGTGTAACCGATGCCGGACAGCATGCCCACCAGCAGCCCCAACAGATCAAAACGGCCGTTGCCCATGCTGTCGCCGTTGCTGACCAGCAAGCAGCCGCCCAGGCTGATTGCGATCACCAGCAGCTGGCGCAGCGACAGGCGCTCGCTGTACATCACCCAGCCGAGAAACACCGTAAAGCCCACCGAGCAATAGGTCAGGATGGTCGCCACCGACGCGCCGTTCAGCGCCACCGACAGCGTCCACAGGCTGTTGAACAGCGCCAGCAGCAGGCCGTAAATCGCATAGAACGCCAGCTGTTCGCGGCGCAGACGCGCCCACTGCGGCTTCACCAGCAGCAGCAACGGCAGCAAGACCAGCGCCACCAACGCCGCCCGCCAGAACGCCAGCACGAAGGTCGGCAGATGATAATATTCGGTCAGCGCGCGGATGATGATGGCGGTAAAGGCCAGCAACATGGCGCTGATGATGGCGATCGCATAGCCCTGGCCGCTGCCCTGGAAAATACGCGCGCCGGGCAACGCCGGCCGGGCGGAAACACCTGACGGTAATGACATGACATCCTCAAGAAAACTGCGGAAAAACGCTCAGGCGCAGATTTTAACGCGGCGTTATTTTCCCGCCATAGCCACTTTCTCCCGTTGTTATGCAGGCCACTTTTCTTGTCTTGAAGCCCGCCAGGCTTGGGGTATAGTAAAAAGCATCGCTATGACCGAGCCAATTTCGCATGCATATTCCGTTAGACCGCCAGCAGGACGTTCCGCTGTATCTGCAAATTGAAGAGGCGCTGCGCCGCGCCATTCTCACCGGCGTTTTCGTCGACGGCGACAAACTGCCTTCGACCCGCACGCTGGCGAGCGAACTGGCGGTCAGCCGGCTGACGGTGGATAACGCCTACGCAGAGCTGGCGGCCAAGGGCTTTTTGCGCCAACGGCGCGGCAGCGGCGCCTACGTTACGCATCCACTGACGCAGGCGCGCCCCGCCCGCCCGGCCTCCGATGCGCCTTTCCCGCCCGAGAGCTTCACCACCCTCACCTCGCGGCTGGACGGCTATGCCGATGCGCCGCTGCCGGACCATATCGTCAACTTCGCCGCCGGCGTCGGCAGCCCCAAGGTTTTCCCGCTGGAAGAATTCCGCAGGATCCTGCTGTCGGTGCTCAGCCGCCACGCGGAAGAAGCGTTCAGCTACGGCGAATACTGCGGCTACTACCCGCTGCGCGATACGCTGGGCCGGATCCTCAGCGCGCAGGGCATCCCGACCCAGGCCGAACAGCTGTTGATCACCAACGGCTCGCAGCACGCCATCAGCCTGGTCGTGCAGAGCCTGCTGGCGCCGGGCGACACGGTGATCGTCGAGGAACCGACCTACGCCGAAGCGTTGGGATTATTGCGCCTGCACCGCATCAATATCGTCACCATTCCCAGCGATCGGCACGGCATGCAGGTGGATCTGCTGCCCGCCCTGCTGGAACGGCACCGGCCCAAGCTGATTTACACCATCCCCAATTTCCACAACCCGACCGGCCGCTGCCTGAGCGAAGCCCGACGCCGACGCCTGCTGGCCATCGCCCAACGCGCCGGGGTGGTGATCCTCGAGGACGACTTCGTCGGCGATCTGCGTTACCAGGGCAAACACCTGCCGGCGCTGCGATCGCTGGCGCAGCCGGGCGCGGTGATCTACGTCGGCACCTTCTCCAAAATGCTGCTGCCGAGCATGCGTATCGGCTATCTGGTGGCGGATGCCGAGCACTATCAAGGTTTCGCCCGGCTGAAGCACGTCGACAGTTTCACCAGCTCCAGCCTGATCCAGCGGGCGCTGGACGCCTTCGTCACCGTCGGCCGCTATGACAAACAGCTGCGCCGCGCCGGGAGAGTGTACCGTCAGCATCTGGCGGTGATGGTCAAGGCGCTGCACGACCACCTGCCGTCGGGGTGCAGCTTCGAAACGCCGCAGGGCGGGCTGTTCGTTTGGCTAAGCTTGCCGCCCACGGTGACCACCGCGGCGCTGATGCCGGTCGCCTGGCGCCACGGGGTGACCTTCGCGCGCGGCGAATGCTTTTATGCGCAGGAACAGCACGGCGCGCACGGCCTGCGGCTGAATTTTGCCGCCAACACGCCGCCGCTGATCGAGGAAGGCATCGCCCGGCTGTGCCGGGCGATAAAAGAGGTGATAACGCAAGACGCGGCGGGCTAAACGGCCGCCCACCACAGCCGCAGCTTCATCCCCCAATAGCTGGTCCAGCCGCTGGTGCTCTGCACCACCTTGCCCTGGGAGATCACCACGAAGGTCGGCGTGACGCCGATCTGCCACTGCGCCGACAGCGCGCCGCGCGGATCGTTGACCACCGGCAGCGCCAGCCGTTTGCGCGCCAGCCACTGCGCCACCTGGCCGTCGTCGCCGGATCGCAGCGCCACGGTCAGCACGTTGCCGCCCTCCGCCTGCAGCCGGGCGACGTCCGGGGTGGTGAAGCGGCACACGCCGCACCAGCTGGCCCAAAAGTAGACCAGCAGCGGCCGTTCACGGCTGAGCTGCGCCAGCGAAACCGACTCGCCGGCCAGCGTCGCCAATGGCTGTACGTCAAAGGCCGGCGGCGCCTGCGGCGCGTTGAGCCAATCCATCACCGAAACCACCGCCAACACCATCAGCAGCAGTATCAGCAGTTCGCGCCCCCAGCGCCGCAGCTTAGCCATTTTTTGCCTGCGCCAATTGCTGTTTCACCAGGGTTTCCAGCTCCTCGTAGGACACTGCGCCCGGCAGCATCCGATCGCCGATCAGCGTGGCCGGGGTGCCCTGCACGCCCAGCTGTTCCGCCAGCTGCATGTTGGTGCGCAGCTGGGTCATGCTTTGTTCGCTGGGCGCCACCGCCTTCACGCCGGTGGTCTGCTGCGCGGCGGCGATGCTGGCGTTGTCGTGGAAGCCTTTTTTCGCCATCAGGCGCTGGTGCAGCGGCCAGAACTGGTCCGGATGCTGCTGCCAGGTGGTCAGGGCCACCCGCGCCGAGCTGACCGAGCTTTCCCCTTTGAACGGCAGCAGCTTCACCACCAGCGCCACGTCCGGATACTGCTTGACGATTTTTTCCAGCATCGGATCAAAGCGTTTGCAGTACGGGCAGTTGTAATCGGTGAAGGTCACCAGCGTCAATTTGGCGTTGCTGGCGCCCAGGCGCGGGCTGGCCGGATCCTCATACAGCGTTTTGGCGTTCTGCTTGATCGCCTGGCTGATTTGCTGGCCGGCGGTTTGCTGCTGCCAGGCGTCGACCGCCTGCGCCAAAATGTCCGGGTTGGACACCAGCGTTTCGCGGATGATCTCTTTAATGCGCTGCTCTTGCTCCGGGGTGAAAGGCGCGGCGGCCCACACCGGGGTCACGATCAGCATCAGCAATACCAGTAATTTTTTCATTGTTCGGTTCCTTTGGCTTCGGAAAGCGTTTGCAACACGGCTTCGCGGGTCAACAGCGGGGACAGCACCTCGCCATCGGGGCGGCCGGGGCCATAGATTTGGTTGAAAGGCACGGCGACGCTGCCGCGCCGCTGCAGGAAAGCGCTGATGTCGGCCGACGGCCGGCTCCAGTCGCCGCGCAGGGCCACCACGTCGTCGGCGCTCAGCGCCCGCTGCACGTCATCGCGCAGCAGCACGTTAAACTTGTTGGCTTTACAGGTGACGCACCAGTCGGCGGTCACATCGACAAACACCCGTTGATGCCGGGCTAACGCCTGCTCGATGGCCCGCTCGCTCAGCGGTTGCCAATGCACCTTGTCCTGCAACGGCTGCCGCCACTGGCCGGCGGTCAGCGCTCCGGCCAGCAACCCTATTCCCGCCACGACCAGCAGCCCCGCCGCCAGCTTGCCGGCCAGGCGCGCGCCATGCCGCCGCCATGCCGCCAACAGCAGGCCGAGCAACGCCAGCCCGCCCAACCACAGCGTCGGCCGCACGCCGATATGATTGGTCATCAGGCTCAACAGCCACAGCGACGAGGCGAGCATCAACAACCCCATCGCCAGCTTCAGGCCGTTCATCCAGCGGCCGGGGCGCGGCAAACGCAGCGCCAGCGCCGGCCAGGCGGCGATCAGCAACCACGGCAGGCTCATGCCGATGCCCAGCGCGACGAACATGCCCCACAGCACCGGCAACGGCGCCGCCAGCGCAAAGGCCACCGCGGTGCCGAGGAACGGCGCGGAACATGGGGTCGCCAGCAGCGTGGCGAAGGCGCCCTGCCAGAAATGGCCGCTCAGGCCATGGCCGTCATGCGTCGCCAGGCTGGTATTCAACGAAGAAGAGAGCCGCAGATGGAACAGGCCGAACAGGTTGGCGCTGAACAACAGCGTGACCACCACCATAAAGCCGATAAACCACGGATTCTGGAACTGAATGCCCCAGCCGAGCGCATGATTGCCGAGCCGCAGCAGCGTCATCAGCAGCGCCAACGCCATAAAGGAGGCCAGGATGCCGAGCGACGAGGCCAGGAACTGCAGCCGCACGCTGCGCCGATCCCGCCGCTCCACCTGCAGGACGGAGCCGAGCTTGATGCCCAACACCGGCAGCACGCACGGCATCAGGTTCAGGATCAGCCCGCCGGCCAGCGCCATCAACACCGCCTGCCACAGCGGGAACGTCCCGGCGCCGGGCGGCGCCAGCGGCTCGCCGATCGGCAGCGTCACCTGCTGCGCCATGCCGCCGTCGCTGAGCACCAGCGTCAGCGTTTTGCCGCGCAGGTCCGGCGCCGCGTCGCCCCAGCCGTCGCTGACCGGCACCCGCGCCAGCAGGCGTTCGCCGTCGGCTTCAACCCTGGGTTTGCCGAGATCGGCATCGTTCAGCGTATCGAAGAACAACGCGGGCTGCCGCCAGCCGGCGGCGCGTTCGGCGACGATCTGCAGTTCACCGTGCCGGTAGCCGGCCTTGACGCCTTCCGCCAGGCCCGAGGCAATCGGCACCTGCCCCATCGCCTGCGCAAAGTCGTGGTTAAACTGCGGATCGTTCGGCGCGGCGAGATCCAGACTGAACGGATAATCGGTCAGAATGCAGACGTTGCTGCAGGTGGACAGCGTCAGGGTGCCCGCCAGCGAGCCGGACAACCGCCCCGGCAGCACTATCGGCAAGCTGACGCTATCGTGATAACCCTGAGTGGTAATGCCGGCAACCTCGAAGCGCTGCGGCGTCGGCCAATGCCATACCGCCGCCGGCGGGTTGCCCTGCCAGGCGATGGCCGGCGCGATGCCGCCCTCGCCGGGGGAGCGCCAGTAGGTCTTCCAGCCTTTTTGCAGTTCCACCGCCAGCAGCAGGCGGGTCTCGCCGGGCTGCGAGGTGTCGGCGCGCAGCCGCACCTTGGCGTGGTCGTTGGCCGGTTCCTGCAGCCAGCCGCTGTCCGCCGCCTGCAATGCGGGCAGCCACAGCATAAACAGGCAGGCAAAAGCCGACCTGATGATATTCAACATGTTTGTTCTCCATAAATGATTAATTCACCGCAAAGGACAGGCGATTAACTCATTCACGGAAGACGCATAATCGGAGATGCACCCTGAGGGTGGTGGGCGAGATGACCCTGGGCGGAGGTATGCGCAGGCGCGCGGCCACGGTCGGCGCCAACAGCGCCAGCAGCAGCCCCAGGCCGAACAGGGCGGTTTCAAACATCACCGGCGGCGATGCCAACAGGGATTTGGCGCTCAGTTCACAAGGCGTGGGCTGCGCTGCGGCGTGGTCGCCGCCGACGGGCTGAGCGGCGATGGCCGGCACACCCAGCGTTTGCTGCAGCGCGTGCAGGCTCGCCATGCGCTGGGTCATGCAGGTCAGCACCACCAGGCAAGCCAGGCATAAAAACCATTTTGCAATCCGCTGCCGTTTAACCATGCCATCCTCAAATCCGGGTCTGGGCTTATCTTAGCGGCGCCTGCGCGTTTAGCAACGTTTTGCCTGTAAAGAAATGTCTGCCGGACGGTATTGATGGCGGCGATTTACAGGTATCATATTGGCCAAGCCTGCGCTTTTCGCCGGGTACGATGATTATTCACCCCCAGTCTCACGTCAGCGGGGGATACACAGCGAAGGACTGGTGACAATGCAACCTTTGAGTGGACCGGGCGCTCCGATCGCCAGCGATCGCCCTCCGAACCCGGCTAAAACCACAACCACCGACGATCAACCCCTTTCCCCGGCGCAGCGCACCACGCTGGAAAAGCTGATCGTGAAAATCATGGCGCTCAGCCCGGCCAAATCGGCGGAGATTTGGGCCAGCCTGCGCCACGATCTCGGCGCGGACAACAGCAGCGAGCTGCAGGCGCGCCATTTTCAGCCGGCGGAACAGCTGCTGCGGAATCGCCTGACGGCGGCGCAGCAAAACCATGCCAGCCGCCAACTGCTGCAACAGCTCACCGAGCTGCTGCCTCAGGGCAATAATCGCCAGGCGGTCAGCGACTTCATCCGCCAACGGTTCGGCCATACGGTGCTGAGCCAGCTGAGCCATCCGCAGCTGCAACAGGTGCTCAATCTGCTGCAAACCGGCGGCCTGACCATCCCGCAGCCGCAGCAAACCGCCACCAGCGATCGCCCGCTGCTGCCCGCCGAGCATCAGAGCCTGCAACAGCAGGTCACCAAACTCAGCGCCGCCACCGGGGAATCGCCGGCCAAGATTTGGCAAACGCTGTTTGATCTGGCGGGAGTGAAAACCAACGATCCGCTGCCGGCGCGGCATTTCCAGCTGCTGAACCAGTTTCTGCAGGTCAAGGTGGCGCTCAGCACGCAGACCGCCCCAACCCTGAGCAACCTGCTGGCTTCCCTCAAACAGCCGGCGGACCGCCAGGAACAACAGCAGCTGAGCGACTACTGCCAGGCGCGTTTCAACTGCGGCGCCGGCGTCCCCCTGACGCATCCGCAGATTAACGACGCCATTCATCAGCTGTTTGCCCGCCGCCTGGACAAGGCCGGCCAGGCTCAGCCACTCGCCGGCCCCCATGCCGAGCCGCAGCCGTTGATCAACCCGCTGATCGCCGCCCTGCCCCAGCCGCTGCAACAGGCGCTGAGCAAGCCGGTGTGGGCGGTTATTCTGCTGCTTCTGGTGCTGGCGGTGCTGCTGACGTTGGTATTTTAAGCCGTCAGGCGCAGCCGCAATCTTCTGCGGCCGCCTGATCCCGCAGCGAACCCGGCAGCTCGCCGGTGGCCACCGGATGGCCGTCGCGCCGCCAAAAGTCCAGCCCGCCGATCAGTTCCTTGACCCTGAACCCCAGCGTGGCCAGCTTATAGGCCCCTTTGGTAGAGCCGTTGCAGCCGATGCCGTCGCAGTAAGTGACGTACACCCGCTGCCGGTCCAGCCGCGCAGCCGTGGCTTCCTCCATCAGCCGATGCGGGAAGCTCAGGGCGCCGGGAATATGGCCGGCGGCGTACAGCGCTGCCGATCGGGTATCGATAACCACAATATCCTCAACGCCGTTGCGCAGATCCTCCGCCACGTCCCAGGCGTCGGCGTAACGGCTCAGCTTGGCCGCCAGATAATCCAGGCTCTCGCCCGGCGCCGCCGGGGGAAAGGCCAAAACCAACGAATCTACTGCCATAGTGCTTACTCCCACTGATTAAGAAAAGGATAGGCTCGCGCCGTTTAGTGAGCCGCGCGCCCAGGCTACATCACTGCTCGGTCAACCGCAGCTCGGCCACCAGCGGCAGATGGTCGCTGAGCGCCGGCCAGTGAACGCCGTTCCAGTCGCCGCTGGCGTTCGGCACCGTCAGGCTGTCCAGATGCCAGCGCTGCGCATTGCCGCTGAAGATGTAATCCACCTTGATTTCGGCGTTTTCCGCCGGCCAGCTGCGCCCATCCTGCGCGCCGGGCATGATGTCGTTCCAGTAACGGCTCAGCTCCGTCCAGGTCACGCTGCCCGGCACGTCGTTCATGTCGCCGAACAACAGCTTGATGCCGCGCATTTCGATGGTGCGATCGTTCAGCTCGCGCACCTGATCCAGGCGCATCGCCGGATCTTCCCTGGTGTCCAGGTGGGTGTTGATCAGGGTGATAGGCGCCGGAAACTCCGGTACGTCGACCTGCACGCTGAAGGCGATGCGCTGCTCGCGCTGGCCGGACGGCAGCGGATAAACGGCGCTGTCATGCAACGGATATTTCGACAGAAACGCCAGGCCGTACTCGCCGCCGTCAAAGTCGATCGCCCGACCGAACACCACCTGCATGCCGGTCAGCTTCGCCAGCTCCGCCGCCTGATCGACCTTGCCGCTGCGGCCGGTCAGCTTGTCCACCTCCTGCAGCGCCACCACGTCAACGTTCATCGCGCGGATCGCCCTGGCGATGGCGCTCATGTCGCCGACTTTGCCGGCGGCGATATTAAAGCTGGCGACGCGGATCTTCGGCGCCTGCTCCAGCGCATAGGTTTTGTTCTTCAACCCGCCGAGGGCGCTGGCCACCTCGCGGCTGTTGGCGTTGCCGTTGGCATGGCCGCCGTCGGTGGACGACCAGGCGCTGTGTGACATTCCCAAAGATAACAAAGTGATAAGTAAAGCATGACCGGTATTCATGGACTCTCCTTGACGTTTGGATGGGGTATGGCGGGCGCTCCCCGGCCCCCTGCTAACCACGATTCTGCCGCAGAAACCCGCGACGTTTTCCTCGTTGCGCCGCTATTTTTTGATTCTGCGCGACGCCTCGCATTCCGGCGGTTAACGCATTGTACGATTGGACAATCGGCTGATTTAGTTTTAAAACCGATGGATTGCCCACGTCGAGGAACCCTGATGACCAGCCCGATTGCCGAACAGCTTACCGAACGTTTCTTCCGTTATCTGGCGGTAACCAGCCAGAGCGACGCATCCGCCGCCACCCTGCCCAGCACGCCCGGCCAACACGAGATGGCGCAGCTGCTGGCGGACGAGCTGCGCCAGCTCGGGCTGGAAAACGTGCAGATCGATGAGCACGCCACCGTCACCGCCCGCAAGCCCGGCACCCAGCCCGGCGCCCCGCGCATCGGGTTTATCACCCATATCGACACCGTCGACGTCGGCCTGGCGCCGGACATTCATCCGCAGCGCCTGCGCTTTAGCGGCCAGGATCTCTGTCTCAATGCCGAACGGGACATCTGGCTGCGCACCGCAGAGCATCCGGAGATCCTCGCCTACCGGGATGAAGACATTATTTTCAGCGACGGCACCAGCGTGCTCGGCGCCGACAACAAGGCCGCGGTCACCGTGGTGATGACCCTGCTGGCCAACCTGAGCGCCGCCGATCGCCACGGCGATATTCTGGTGGCGTTCGTGCCGGACGAAGAAATCGGCCTGCGCGGCGCCAAGGCGCTGGACTTGAAACGTTTTGACGTCGACTTCGCTTACACCATCGACTGCTGCGAGCTGGGCGAAGTGGTGTATGAAAACTTCAATGCGGCGGCGGCGGAGATCCGCATCGAGGGCGTGACCGCCCACCCGATGTCGGCGAAAAACGTGCTGATTAACCCGATACGCGTCGCCACCGACATCATCAACCAGTTCGACGCGCAAGACACGCCGGAGCATACCGAAGGCCGCGAGGGCTATTTCTGGTTCAACGAACTGACCGCCAACGCCAACCAGGCCACGCTGAAGGTGTCGATCAGGGATTTCGACCTGGCGGCGTTCAACGCGCGCAAAGCGCGCCTCGAAGAGGTGGTGCGCCAGGTGGCGGCCCACTATCCGCGCGCCAAGGTCAGCTGCAGCGTCACCGATATTTACGGCAACATCAGCAATTCGCTCGGCGAGGACCGCCGCGCCATCGAGCTGATTTTCGGCGCGCTCGCCGCCCACGGCATTCCGCCCAAGGTGATCCCGATGCGCGGCGGCACCGACGGCGCGGCCCTGTCCAGCCGCGGATTGGTGACGCCCAACTACTTTACCGGCGCGCACAACTTCCACTCGCGCTTCGAGTTTCTGCCCGTCAGCGCCTTCGTAAAATCGTATCAGGTCACGCGCAGCATCTGCCTGCTGGCGGCGCGCGGCTAGGCGCAGGCCGGCCTTTTACAGCAACAGCCAACCGGCCAGGGCGCTCCAGGCCAGCAGCGGCAGCGAGTAATAATGGAAGGTCAGCCAGATCTTGCGCTCGCCCGACATGCGCAACGCGATCAGGTTGGCCATCGATCCTATCGCCAGCCCAAAACCGCCGGCGTTGACCGCGTAGGCCAGCAGCGCGTTGGAAGGCAGGGTGTTAAGCAGCAGAATGGTGGCCGGCACGTTGCTGATGAGCTGCGATAGCCCGATGCCCAGCGCGTAAATCCCGCCGTCGCCCAGCGTGGAAATGGCGGCGAAGCCGGGCTGAACCGCCGGCAACCGGGTAAACAGGCCGACGTCGATGAACATGGCGATAAATACGAAGATCAGGCTCCAGTCAATCTGCAGCAGCACTCGCCGCGCCAGCAGCAGAAAGCCGGCGAACACCGCCAGCAGCCCATAGAGCGCCAGATTGAAATCGAGGCACAGCAGGAAAATCGCATACAGCGCCACGCAGCTCAGCAGCAACGGCCGCCGATAGGGATATCCCTCGGTATGCGGCGCTTTCGCCATCGCGCGCGCCGGGAAGCACAGCCAGGCCAACGCCAACAGGCTGAGCATCATCGCGGCGCCGAACGGCGCCATCTGGCCGATAAAGCCGAGAAAAGACAGCGACGAGCGGCTCCACAGCAAGATGTTCTGCGGGTTGCCGATCGGCGTCAGCAGCGAGCCGGCATTCACCGCCAGCGCCTGAAAGACGATCAAGCGGCCAACCGGCAGCGCCGACAGCTTTTTCAGCGTGATGGTCAGCGGGATCACGATAAACAGCGCCACATCGTTGGTGAGAAACGACGACAGCAGCGCGGCGGAAAACACCAAAAACAGCGCCAACCGCCGTTCGCTGCGCAAACCGGTGATAATTTTACGGCCGATAAAATCGAAATAGCCGCTGACCTCGACGCCCTTGGTCAGCAGCATCAGCCCCAACAGGGTAATGAGGGTGCGGCCGTCGATGAACCCGGCCAGCTCAGGCAACGTCTGCGGATGCAAGGCGAACATCGCCGCGCCCGCCAACAGTAAAACATGCAAAAAACGATCGCGGAGAAAGGGCCGGATAAGCCGGGCGACGGCGGTTGAACTCATGTTGGCAGCTTGCAACCTAAGCGGAAATGAAGAGCCTGACGTTAGCTCAGGCGCGGCTTTAACGCCAGCAAAATGCTATTTTAGCGTTATCCGCTTTCAATTTGCCGCGCTTTACTTTATTTGTAGCGCCTTTGACGGCTTCAAAGGATATTTTATGGCTAAGGCTTTCGCCAAAGGGCTGCTGCTGAGCGCATTGTTCAGCCTGCTTGCCGCCTGCAATGACCCGCAATCCCGCCAGATCGATATCGACGGCAAAACCATGGGCACCTTTTACAGCGTTAAGGTCAGCGGAGACATCGCCATCAGCCCGCAGCAGCTGCGGCGGCAGATCGATGCGGTGCTCGAACGGGCCAACGACGACATCTCCACCTATCGCGCCGATTCGGTGCTGTCGCGCTTTAACCAGTCCCGCAGCGCCGATCCGCAGCCTATCCCGCGCGGCATGGCGGACATCATCCTGATGGCTCAGCGCATCGGCCGCGATACCGGCGGCGCCATGGACATTACCGTCGGCCCGCTGGTGAACCTGTGGGGCTTTGGCCCGGACAAACGGGTGGTCAAAGCGCCGGATGCGCGGCAGATCGACGCGGCGAAACAGAACGTCGGTCTGCAGCATCTGAAACTGTTGAGCGACAGCCGGGGCGAATGGCTGCAGAAAGACCTGCCGAACATGTACGTCGACCTTTCGACGCTGGGCGAAGGCTATGGCGCCGATGAACTGGTGCGGCTGATGGCGCGCAACGGCATTACCAACTATCTGGTGTCGGTCGGGGGCGCCGTCTCTTCCCGCGGCGTTAACGGCCAGGGCAAACCCTGGCGCGTGGCGATCCAGAAGCCGACCGACCGCGAGAATGCGGTGCAGGCGCTGGTCGATCTGCAAGGCTATGGCATCAGCACCGCCGGCAGCTACCGCAACTATTTCGAGCAGGACGGCCATCGCTATTCGCACGTGATCGATCCGACCACCGGCCGGCCGATTGATCACCGGCTGGTGTCCGCCACGGTGATCGCCCCCACCGCGCTGGAGGCGGACGGCTGGGACACCGGGCTGATGGTGCTGGGCAGCGAAAAGGCGCTCAAGCTGGCGGAAGAGAAAGGGTTGGCGGTGTATCTGATCAGCAAAACCGACGAGGGGTTCAGCGCGGTAATGACGCCGCAGTTCAAGGCGTTTTTACTGCAGTGATATAAAAAAAGCCCGGCAGCGATGCCGGGCTTTTTCTCATGTCATCCGTTACGGATGACGAAAGATTACTTGGTCAACGCAATGATGCCGAGCGTCAGGCCGGCAACCGCCGCCGCGCCGCCGGCGATGGCGCCTGCGGTTTCCCAGTTATCCTGCGTGGTGCCCTTCATGCAGGTGTTGGTGTGCACCAAACGCCCCTGATCGTCATAGACCGGGACGCAGGGAGAATCGGTGGCGCATCCGGCCAGCACGGCCGACAGTAACCCAACCGCAATTAACTTTTTCATACTTCTTGCCTCTATGTACGATTACGTTGAAACGCTACGCCGCGCGACGGTTTCGCTACCTGGCTATTGTATGCGCAAACCCTGTAATGACGAGGTAATGATGTGTCAAAGGATGTTATTTGGGAAAACTCCGAGCGGCGGAACGGCGGGCAATAAAAAGCCCGCTCGGGAGCGGGCTTGTCCAACCGATAAAACGGATTACTTCTGCAGCTTGCGCATCACCAGGGTGGCGTTGGTGCCGCCGAAGCCGAAGCTGTTGGACATCACGGTGTTCAGCTCGCGTTTAGTCGGCTGTGTCACGATGTTCATGCCCGCGGCCTGTTCGTCGAGGTTATCGATGTTGATGCTTGGCGCGATAAAACCGTGCTCGACCATCAGCAGGCTGTAGATCGCTTCCTGCACGCCGGCGGCGCCCAGAGAGTGACCGGTCATCGCCTTGGTGGACGAGATGGCCGGGGTGTTGTCGCCAAAGACTTCACGAATGGCGCCCAATTCCTTCACGTCGCCAACCGGCGTGGAGGTGCCGTGCACGTTCATGTAGTCGATTGGGGTGTCGACGCCCTGCAGCGCCATCTTCATGCAGCGCACCGCGCCTTCACCCGATGGAGCCACCATGTCGGCGCCGTCGGAAGTCGCGCCGTAACCGATGATTTCCGCATAGATATGCGCGCCGCGCGCCAGAGCGTGTTCCAGTTCTTCAACCACCACCATGCCGCCGCCGCCGGCGATGACGAAACCGTCACGCGCGGAGTCATAGGTACGGGAGGCTTTTTCCGGCGTGTCGTTGTAGCTGGTGGACAGCGCGCCCATCGCATCGAACTCGCAGGCCATTTCCCAGCACAGCTCTTCGCCGCCGCCGGCGAACACCACGTCCTGCTTGCCCAGTTGGATCAGCTCGACCGCGTGGCCGATGCAGTGTGCGGAGGTGGCGCAGGCGGAGCTGATGGAGTAGTTGACGCCGCGGATTTTGAACGGGGTCGCCAGGCAGGCGGAAACGCCGGAGGCCATGGCCTTGGTCACCATGTACGGGCCAACGCCGCGCAGGCCTTTGGCGCGCATGCCGTCGGAGCCGGCAACCTGGTTGCGTGGCGAACCGCCGCCGGAACCGACCACCAGGCCGGTACGATCGTTGGACACCTGATCCGCGGCCAGGCCGGAATCCTTGATAGCTTCTTCCATGGAAAGATAGGCATAAACGGACGCGTCGCTCATGAAGCGCATCACTTTACGGTCGATCAGACCGGTAGTGTCCAGTTTAACATCGCCCCATACGTGACTACGCATGCCGGAATCTTTCAGCTCCTGGGAGAAAGTGATCCCAGAACGACCTTCCTGCAGGCTCGCCAGGACCTCCTGCTGGTTATTACCAATGCTGGAGACGATTCCCAGGCCAGTAATCACTGCACGTTTCATTCAATACCTCTTCCACTATTTACCTACGGGATTTTGCCTCGCACTTTAGCGTACAGATGTACGCCGAACAAGTCCGATCAGCGTTTTTCAGCTTTATTCTTATCCAGTTTGCGCCACGGCGCCAGCGCCGTTAGAATTCGCGTCATCCCTTGAGTTACGAGCTACCGACCGTGAGCCATGCCCCCATCCAAACCGCAACGCTAACCTGGAATGAACAGGGTACACCTGTTTCGAAACAGTTTGATGACGTCTATTTTTCCAATCAGGATGGGCTGGAAGAAACCCGTTACGTGTTTCTCGGCGGCAATCGGCTGCCGCAGCGCTTTGCCGCTCACCCTCGCCCGCTGTTCGTGGTGGCGGAGACCGGCTTCGGCACCGGGCTCAACTTTTTAACCCTGTGGCAGGCCTTTGCCGCCTTTCGCCAGGCGCAGCCGGCGGCCCGGCTGCAGCGCCTGCACTTTATCAGCTTCGAAAAATTCCCGCTGCAGCAGGCCGATCTGGCGGCGGCGCATGCGCGCTGGCCGGAGCTGGCGCCCTACGCCGAGGAGCTGCGCGCCCAGTGGCCGCTGCCGCTGCCGGGTTGCCACCGCCTGCTGCTGGCCGAAGGCCGCATTACCCTAGATCTGTGGTTCGGCGACGTCAACGAACTGCTGCCGCATTTCGACGCCAGTATGGATAACCAGATCGACGCCTGGTTCCTCGACGGCTTTGCGCCTTCCAAAAATCCCGATATGTGGACCGAACGGCTGTTTGCCGCCATGGCGCGCTTCGCCCGCCCGCAAGGCAGCTTCGCCACCTTCACCGCCGCCGGCTTTGTACGGCGCGGGCTGCAGCAGGCGGGATTTCAGGTAAACCGCTGCAAAGGCTTCGGCCAGAAGCGCGAGATGCTCGCCGGTGAACTGCCGGCCGATGCGCCCGCCGCGCCGCATCCCGCCCCCTGGTTCCATCGGCCGGCGGCGGAAAATACCGCCGATATCGCCATCATCGGCGGCGGCGTCGCCAGCGCCCTCGCCGCGCTGGCCCTGCTGCGACGCGGCGCCCGCGTCACGCTGTACTGTGCGGATGCGCAGCCGGCCGCCGGCGCCTCCGGCAACCGCCAGGGGGCGCTTTACCCGCTGCTTAACGGCAGCGGCGATGCGCTGGAGAGCTTCTTCAGCGCCGCCTTTCCCTTCGCGCGTCGCCAGTACGACGCTTTGCTGCGCCAGGGCGTGAGCTTCGCCCATCAATGGTGCGGCGTCAGCCAGCTGGCCTATGACGACAAAAGCGCCGCCAAGATTGCCAATATATTGAAGGTGGAACGGCCGGCGGCGCTGGCGATGGCGGTCGACCGCCCGGCGCTCAGCGAACTGTGCGGCGTCGACAGCGGCTTCGGCGGCATTACCTACCCGCTGGGCGGCTGGCTGTGCCCGGCCGAACTGACCCGCAGCGCCATCGAGCTGGCGCGCAAGCTGGGCATGACCTGCCGGTATGAATTCGACGCGCGGGCGCTGAGCCGCCAAGACGCCGGCTGGCGGGTCGACTTCGCCAACGGCGAAAGCGCGCGGCATGCGACGGTGATCCTGGCCAACGGCCATCGCCTGGCCGACCTGGCGCCGACGGAGGCTCTGCCGCTGTATGCGGTGCGCGGCCAGGTTTCGCACATCCCCACTACGCCGGCCCTGAGCCCACTGAAACAGGTGCTGTGCTACGACGGTTATCTGACGCCGGTGAACGCCGACAACGGCCAGCACTGCATCGGCGCCAGCTATCAGCGCGGCGATACCGACACCGACTACCGTGAAGAAGAACAGCAGGATAACCGCGCGCGCCTGCTGCGCTGCCTGCCGGAGCAGGAGTGGCCGCAGCAGGTGGACGTCAGCGCCCGGCAGGCGCGCTGCGGCGTGCGCAGCGCCACCCGCGACCACCTGCCGATGGTCGGCGCGCTGCCGGACTATCAGGCCACGCTGGCGCAGTACCAAAACCTGCAGCGGCAAAATCAGCGCGGCGAAGCCGTTGCCGAAGCGCCGGCGTACCCGGGCCTGTTCGTTATCGGCGGGTTGGGATCGCGCGGGCTATGTTCGGCGCCGCTGGCGGCGGAAATTCTGGCGGCGCAGCTGTTCGGCGAACCCCTGCCGGGCGATGCGAAGATGCTGGCGGCGTTGAATCCCAACCGAATGTGGGTGCGCAAGCTGTTGAAGGGGCGTGCGGTTTAAGCGAGATAACGGGGCGCGAGAAACGCGCCCCGAAAAGAGCGTCAGGCGGTCGGCAGCGCCGTCTGGTACAGGTTTTCCCACATGCCGCGCACCAGCGCCTGGTCCGGCGGCGACAGCTCACCGGCGGTAATCGCCTTGTTCAGGCTGCTTTCAACCCGCGTCTTCAGCGCTTCGGCGGTGTGCTCGCCCTGCTCTTCCGCCTCGGCGACCGCCAGCGTCAGATGACCGCGCAGGTAGCCACCGGCAAACAGTTCATCATCGCTGGCGTGCTCTACCATGTCATCAATCAGCGCCAGAATGCGCGCTTCGAATTCTGCGATCATCAAATTTCCTCATAAAATAACAAGCAGTGGCGTCAGTTGAGATCTTCCGGGTAGGGAAAATGCTCGGCCGCCAACGGTGGCGTATTGTAGAACGATTGCAGCGCCTGAATAAAGCGCGCGGGCCTTGTGGGTATTCCCTGCTCCAGCAGCTGCAGCACCCGGGCGCGCACCTTGCGCTGGAACGCGACGCGATCCGGCTCGCAGTCGCCGTTCAGGTTGTCGCAGCTGACGTTGAACGGAAAACCGGCCGCCACGCAGAACATCCACTCCAGCGCCTGCGGCTTGACCTCCACCGCTTCGAACTCGCTCTGGGTCTGCGCGTCGCGCCCGTCCGGGCAATACCAGTAACCGAAGTCCACCCGTTTGCGGCGCGCCTCGCCGGCGATGCACCAGTGCGAGATCTCATGCAGGCCGCTGGCGTAAAAGCCGTGGGCGAAAACGATGCGGTGGTACGGCAGCTCGTCATCGGCCGGCAGGTAGATCGGCTCATCGTCGCCCCTGACCAGCCGGGTGTTGTAATCATCGCTGAAGCACCGATTGAAAATAGCGATCAGCTGTTCGTATTGATGGGTTGTCTGCGTGTCTGACATAAATAAAAAACTCTATAACCACAAAAATAAAGCGGTGATTATTCCACTTTAATGCTCGCCTGGCATGCTAAATATGCAGCGCCAGCCACTGCTGAATTTCGGCGCCGTGATTGTCGTACAGCAGCTTGCAGCTCATCACCAGCGAAACGATCACGATCATCGGGCGTATCAGCTTTTGGCCGCGGGTCAACACCATGTGCGCCCCCAGGCGCGCGCCCAACACCTGCCCCACCAGCATCACCAGGCCGAGGCTCCACACCACCTTGCCGCCGATGATGAACAGCGCCAGCCCGCCGACGTTGGAGGTGAAGTTCAGCACCTTGGCGTGCGCGGTGGACTTGGCGAGGTTAAAACCGCACAGCGTCACGTAGGCCAACGCATAGAAAGAACCGGCGCCGGGGCCGAAGAAACCGTCGTAGAAGCCAACGCAGCCGCCGGCCACCAGACCGAAGGGCAAGGCGCTCAGGCGACGCTGGCGATCTTCCTCACCCAGCCGCGGCATCAGCAGGAAATACAGGCCGATGCCAATCACCAGCAGCGGCAGCATCTGCCGCAGCAGATCGGCGCGCATGTGCTGCACCAGGATCGCCCCGATGATCGAGCCAATCAGCGTCAGCAGAATGGTCAGCTTCTGTTCTTTGAGGTTTACCGCGCCGCGGCGAATAAAGTACAGGCTGGCGGAGAAAGAACCGCCTACCGATTGCAGCTTGTTGGTCGCCAGCGCCTGCGCCGGGGGAACCCCAACCGCCAGCAGCGCCGGCACCGTCAGCAACCCGCCGCCGCCGGCGATGGAGTCGATGAACCCCGCCAGCAGCGCCACGGCAAACAAAACCCCGAGCATCTCGGGGCCAACGACTAACCAGTCCATTTATTATTCCGCTGCGAAGTGATTATCCAGCAATGCCTGACAGGTAGGCGGTAACGGCGGCGGCACCGGCTTACCCGGTTTGGCGCTCGGTTGATGCGGCACGAACCAGCTCGCCAGCTCCGCGCCGCAACCGTCGCCCGGCGGCGGCGGATCCTGCTCTTTGCACTCCAGGCTGCCGGCCGGGCAACGCAGGCGCACGTGCATGTGCGCGCGGTGGCCGAACCATGGGCGCACCTTGTGCAGCCAGTCGCGGTCGGCGCCGGCGTCCAGGCACAGACGCTGCTTGATCGCCGGGTTGACGAAGATGCGCGTCACCTCAACGTCCTGCGCCGCCAGTTTGATTAAGGATCCGATCTGCGGCTGCCACTGGCGCGCCACCACCTGCTTGCCGTCGCTAGACACCAGATCGATCGGCTGCGGTTTCAGCAGCTGCTGCGCGCTCCAGCGCTGGCGCGGCAGCTGCAGCCAGATGTCGACATCCAGCCCTGACTGATGGCTGGCGTGGCCGCTGCTGAAGCGCCCGCCGGCCGGCATCGCCATGTCGCCGATCAGCACGGTGCCCAGCGCTTTCTGGTTCGCCTTGCTGCTGAGGCGCTGAATGAACGCCAGCAGGTCCGGGTGGCCGAAATAGCGGCGCTGATCGGTGCGCATCACCTGATAATCCGGCGAATTCAGCGGCAGCGGCTGGGCGCCGATAATGCAGCCGTTGGCGAAGCCGCCCACCGCCTGCGACGCCCCGCCCACCGGGTGGTCTATCTTCTGCCACGGCGTCAACGCCATGGCGGAGCCTGACGCCATCAGGGCAACCAGGCCCAACATCCAGTTTTTCATGGTTATTACCAGCGCGGAACGTCGGAAGCCACATCACCGTTTTGCGCCCGCTGGCGCAGCAGGTGATCCATCAGCACAATCGCCATCATCGCTTCGGCGATCGGCACCGCGCGGATCCCCACGCAAGGGTCGTGACGACCGCGGGTCACCATCTCCACCGCCTCGCCCTGACGATTGATGGTGCGGCCCGGCACCATAATGCTGGAGGTCGGCTTGAGCGCCAGATGCGCGATCACCGGCTGGCCGCTGCTGATGCCGCCGAGGATGCCGCCCGCATGGTTGCTCTGGAAGCCTTCCGGGGTGATTTCATCGCGGTTTTCGCTGCCGCGCTTGGTCACCACGCCAAAGCCGTCGCCGATTTCTACGCCTTTGACCGCGTTGATGCTCATCAGCGCATGCGCCAGATCGGCGTCCAGGCGGTCAAATACCGGTTCGCCCAGGCCGACCGGCACGTTTTCGGCAATCACGCTGACCTTGGCGCCGATCGAATCGCCCTCTTTCTTCAGCGCGCGCATCAGTTCGTCCAGTGCCGCCAGCTTGTCCGGATCCGGGCAGAAGAACGGGTTTTGTTCGACCTGATCCCAGTCTTTCAATTCGCAGGTCACGTCGCCGATCTGCGCCAGATAACCGCGCACCTGCACGCCGAACTTCTGCTGCAGATACTTCTTGGCGATCGCCCCGGCCGCCACGCGCATCGCGGTTTCGCGCGCCGAAGAGCGGCCGCCGCCGCGGTAGTCGCGCAGGCCGTATTTCTGCTCGTAGGTGTAGTCGGCGTGCCCCGGACGGAACACGTCCTTGATGGCGCTGTAATCCTGCGAGCGCTGGTCGGTATTTTCGATCATCAGCCCGATGCTGGTGCCGGTGGTCACGCCCTCGAAGACGCCGGAGAGAATGCGCACCTGATCCGGTTCGCGACGCTGGGTGGTGTAACGAGAGGTGCCTGGACGGCGGCGGTCCAGATCGTGCTGCAAATCGGCTTCGGTGAGCGGGATGCCGGGCGGTACGCCGTCGACGATACAACCCAGGGCTACCCCGTGAGATTCACCAAAAGTGGTGACGCGGAAAATCTGCCCAATACTGTTTCCTGCCATCACGGCTCCTTACCGTTAGTCATTATCGTTATGGGGCCCGGCGTGGCGGGCCCGTCATTATGCTTAGCTGCGGTAGATGCTGAAGTGCGCCTTGCAATCAATCAGTTGCTGTTTGGTCAGCATGAATACGCCGTCGCCGCCGTTGTCGAACTCCAGCCAGGTGAACGGAACATCCGGATATTGTTCCATCAGATGTACCATGCTGTTGCCCACTTCACAAATCAGCACGCCGTCGTCGCTGAGGTAATCCGGCGCGCAGGCCAGGATGCGGCGCACCAGCTTCAGGCCGTCGCTGCCCGCCGCCAGGCCCAGCTCCGGTTCAAAGCGGAACTCCTGCGGCAGATCGGACATGTCTTCCGCGTCCACATACGGCGGGTTGGTGACGATCAGATCGTACTGGATCGCGGGAACGTCGCGGAACAGGTCGGAGCGGATCGGGATCACCTGGTGTTCGACGCCGTGCGCCTGAATGTTGCGCTCGGTTACCGCCAGCACTTCGCTGGAGATATCCACCGCGTCCACTTCCGCCTCCGGGAAGGCGTAGCCGCAGGCGATGGCGATGCAGCCGCTGCCGGTGCACATGTCGAGAATATGGCGCGGCGGGTGCGGGATCAGCGCGCTGAAGCGATCGTTGATCAGCTCGCCAATCGGCGAGCGCGGCACCAACACGCGTTCGTCCACGTAGAACTCCATGCCGCAGAACCAGGCCTTGTTGGTCAGGTAGGCGACCGGGATACGCTCGTTGACGCGGCGGATCACGCGCTCAACGATGCGGTGGCGTTCGCTGGAGGTCAAACGTGCGGTGTGCATGTCCTCTGGAATATCCAACGGCAGGAACAGGCTTGGCAGCACCAATTGCACCGCTTCGTCCCACGGATTATCGGTTCCGTGACCATAGTAGATATTGGCGGCGTTGAAGCGGCTCACCGCCCAGCGCAGCATATCCTGAATGGTGTGCAGCTCGTTCACTGCTTCGTCGACGAAAATTTTGTCCAATTTGCCCTCCGGCAGGCACTGTGATTCATGATTTAGCCGCATAGTTTGCCATGAAGCCCGCGACAAATCACGCTAACCCCTTGCGCTTTTCATTCTGGCCCGAGTTTTGCGTCGACAGCGCTCGTTCACAAGGTAAACTAGCGCGATACATGATTTCCGGTGAATGAAGAATGAAGAACAAGCACCCTCTGAGCAAAGATGAACTGCAGCTCTTCAGAGAGTCGGTTGCGGGCGCGAAAAAACTGCGACAGGACACCATCGTCCACCGCCCGCCCAAGCCGAAGATAAAACAGGTGGCGCCGCAGCGTCTGCTGCAGGAGCAGGTCGACGCGAGCTATTATTTCTCTGATGAGTATCAGCCGCAGCTGGAAGAGGAAGGCCCGACGCGCTATGTGCGCCCGGGTTACAGCCCGTTCGAGCTGAAAAAACTGCGCCGCGGCGACTATTCGCCGGATCTGTTTCTCGATTTGCACGGCCTGACCCAAATGCAGGCCAAGCAGGAGCTCGGGGCGCTGATCGCCGCCTGCAAGCGTGAACACGTGCACTGCGCCTGCGTGATGCACGGCCACGGCAAACACATTCTCAAGCAGCAAACGCCGCTGTGGCTGGCGCAGCACCCCGACGTACTGGCGTTTCACCAGGCGCCGAAGGAATGGGGCGGCAACGCGGCCATCCTGCTGCTGGTCGAGCTGGCGGAGTAACCCGCAAAAACGACCAAGGGCGATGTCAGACATCGCCCTTTTTATCGGTACCGTCAGCGGCAGTTCAGACCTTGGCCATCACCTGCGACGGACTCACCTGCCATTCGAACTTGCCGTAGCTGCCGTCGGCCGCCAGATCGACATTGGCGATGGCGGAAGTGGCGAACATCGGCGGGCATTCGCCCGGGCACAGTTCGGCCACCAGATAACCCACCAGCGGCAAGTGAGAGACGATCAGCACCGAGCTAACCCCCTGCAGCGCCAGCGCTTGCAGGTAGCTGCCTACGCGTCCGGCGTCCCCGCCGGGCGTCAGCTCGGGCAGCACTTCTTCGCCCTCCGGCAGCGTCAGGGCTTCACGCACCGTCGCCAGCGTCTGTTCGGCCCGCAGATAGGGGCTGACCAGCACGCGTTCGATATCCACAGACTTGGTGTTCAACCAGGCCGCCATCTGACGAGACTCATCACGACCGCAGAGGGTAAGAGGCCTTACCGCATCGCTGGCCGCATCGAGTGCCGCCTCTCCGTGACGCATAATCAAAACTTGCATATTGCACCGCTGTTGTTGACAAAATAACGCTATACAGAAACGCCGAGCGTGCTGTACCGCCGAGTTTTACAACCCCAAAGCCGAAGCCTTGAAACGATAACGCGCCGTCTCTCTATGGCGGCCGGGCATTTTGCCTGAAAGTTCACGTAAAGAAAACGCTGTTTTTTACATCAACCGCGTCCGGATGTGAATCAACTGCTCACATAACAAGCAATTCAACGGGTTAAATTTTAACCGTTTGACCATGAAATTTATTGATGGCGGTCAGTCTTTTGCCGCCATCGGCCTAACTTACCCCTCCCCTATCTCCCTGTACAGGGGCCGGGATTGCAGGCTTTGCAAGGAGTGATGGCGATCACAATGCGGCCCTGCTGCAACTATAGTGCAAATCGGGCCGCCCTGCGTCAGCGCCCCTGCGGGTAAAAACGCTCGCCCTGGCGCGCCATGCGCTGCAGCCTGTCGCAGGGCGCAAAGTGCTCGCCGTATTGCTGCTGCAGGTATTCCAGCGTTTTCACCACTTTCTCGGCCCCGAGTTCATCCATATAACGGAACGGGCCGCCGAGGAACGGCGGGAAACCGATGCCGAACACCGCCCCGATGTCGCCATCGCGCGCGCTGCGGATCACGCCTTCGTCCAGGCAGCGCGCCGCCTCGTTCAGCATCATCATCACGCAGCGTTGGGCGATGGTCGCCGGCTGCAGGTGCGATTTCGGCGTGATGCCCAGCAGGAGGTATAACGACGTGTCGGCGCGTTTGCGCCGCTGGCGTTGCTGGCCTTCGCTCGGGTACAAATAGAAACCGCGGCCGTTCTTGCGCCCCTTGCGCCCGTCTTTCAGCACCGCGTCGAAGGCGGCGGGCGCGGCGAAGCGCTCGCCCAACGCCGCCACCAGCACCGGGATTATCTTGGTGCCGACGTCGATGCCGACCTCGTCCAGCAGGGTGATCGGCCCCACCGGGAAACCGAAGTCCACCAACGCCTTGTCCAGCGACTCGATCGGCTCACCTTCCAGCAGGCAGCGCGCCGCTTCATTAATATAGGGCGCCAGAATGCGATTGACGTAAAAACCGGCGCGGTCGGCCACCACAATCGCCGTCTTGCCCTGTTTGTGCGCCAACGCCACGGTGGTGGCGATGGTTTCTTCGCTGGTGCCGGCATGCGGGATCACCTCCACCAGCGGCATTTTATCGACCGGGCTGAAATAGTGCAGGCCGATCACCTGCTGCGGCCGCTGCGCCTGGGCGGCGATTTGGCCGATCGGCAGCGACGAGGTGTTGGAGGCGAAGACGGTATGCGGCGCGGCGTGCCGTTCGATTTCAGCAACCATCTGCTGCTTCAGCGCCAGATCTTCAAACACCGCCTCTACCACGATGTCCGCCTGCTCGAAGCCGGTGTAGTCGCTGGAGCCGGAGATCAGCATCATCTGCTTTTGCCGCTCCGCCGGGCGCATGCGCTTAGTGCGCACCCGCTTGCCGAGCGCCTCCCAGCTGTACTTGAGCGCGTGGTTGATGCCGCTTTCGTTGACGTCTTTAATCCGCACCGGCAAGCCGCCGCGCGTGGCGGTCACGCAGGCGATGCCGCCGCCCATCAGGCCGCCGCCCAGAATGCCGACGCGATGCAGCGCGTGCGGCTGCGCATTGCCGCCCCGCTCTTTCTTCAGCGCGGTGGAGGCGAAGAACAGGCTGCGCAAAGCCGCCGACTGCGGCGTCATCGCCAGCTCGCCGAAGGCGCGCGCCTCGGCTTCGTAACCGCTGGCGCTGCCCTGATCCAGCCCGGTGCGCACCACCTGAATGATGCGCTCCGCCGCCGGATAATTGCCGTGGGTTTTCGCCAAGGTTTTTTTACGGACGATGCTGAACAGCAAGCTCCTGCCCAGCGGCCCATTGAGCAAACGCTCCTGCCACGGCAGCGCGCGCGCGCTTTGCCAGCCCAATTTCACCCGCTCGATGGCGGTCTGCAATAAAATCGACTGCGGCACGGCGTCGTCCACCAACCCCATGCGCAACGCCTGCCGCGCGCGGATGTGCCGGCCGGTCAGGATCATGTCCAGCGCCTTGCCGGCGCCAATCAGGCGCGGTAAACGCTGGGTGCCGCCGGAGCCCGGCAAGAGCCCCAGCTGCACTTCCGGCAGCCCGAGCGCGGTTTTATCATCCAGCGAACACACCCGGCTGTGGCAGGCCAACGCCAGCTCCAGCCCGCCCCCCAGGCAGGCGCCGTGGATCGCCGCCACTACCGGCACCGGGAAAGCGGCGATCTGCGCCAGGGTGCTTTGCCCCTTCTTCGCCAGCGTTTCGGCCTCTTTGGCGCTGGCGCAGGCGGCAATCATGGTAATGTCGGCGCCGGCGATAAACGAATCCGGCTTGCCGGAGATAATCACCAGCCCTTCCAACGCCGGATGTTGCTGCGCCTTGAGCAGCACGTCATTCACCTGTTCGACGAACTCGGCCTTCAGCGTATTGACCTTTTCGCCCGGCACGTCGATGGTGATCACGCCGATATTGTCCGGGCGCAGCGTCAACTGAAAAGCCGAAGGTTTGGCCCGCTGTTCGTGCAATGCGTTTTCGAAGCTCATTATTCCACCTCCACGATCATTGCGGCCCCTAACCCTCCGGCTGCGCAGGCGGTAGCCAGGCCCAGCCCGCCGCCGCGGCGTTTCAGCTCGTGCAGCGTCTGGGTGATCATGCGCGCGCCGGTGGCGGCAAACGGGTGGCCGTAAGCGATCGAGCCGCCCAATACGTTGAATTTATCCATGTCCACCGCGCCGATCGCCTGGCTGCGCCCCAGTTTTTGCCGGGCGAACTCATCGCTGGCGAACATTTTCAGGTTGGCCAGGGTCTGCGCGGCGAAGGCCTCGTGCATGTCGATCAACGTCAGATCGGCCAGGCCGATGCCGGCGCGATCCAGCGCCAGCGGCGTGGCGTAGGACGGGCCGAGCAGCATGTCTTCCCACACGTCGATGGCGGCGAAGGCGAAGCTGCGCAGATAACCCAGCGGCTGCAGGCCCAGCTCTTTGGCGCGCGACTCGCTCATCATCAGCACCGCCGCCGCGCCGTCGGTCAACGGCGTGCTGTTGGCCGCGGTCACGCTGCCGTGTTTGCGATCGAACGCCGGTTTCAGCCTGGCGTAGGAGGCCAGGCTGGAATCTTTGCGGACATTGTTGTCTTCGGCGATTTGCGCCCGGTACGGCGGCACGTAGGCGGTCATGACCTCGTCCCGCAGCCAGCCCTGCTCCCAGGCCTTGGCCGCCAGCTGATGGGAACGGTGCGCCAGCGCGTCCTGTTCTTCCCGGGTGATGCCGTGGCTTTTCGCCATTTGCTCGGCGGTGTCGCCCATGCGCAGGCCGGTGGAGTATTCCGCCACCGCCGGCGGCACCGGCATCAGATCGCGGAATTTCAATCGGCCGAACAATTTGAGGCGTTGCGACAGGGTGCGCGCCTTATTGACATCCACCAGGGTGCGCGCCAGCGCTTTGCTGACGCCGATCGGCAGCACCGAGGACGAATCGGCGCCGCCGGCGATGCCGATGCCGACGCTGCCGGCCATGATGCTTTCCGCCACGTTGGCGATGGCCTGGAAACTGGTGGCGCAGGCGCGCGATACGCTGTAGGCGTCGGTATGCACGCTCATGCCGGTGCCGAGCACGATTTCACGCGCGATGTTCGGCGCCTCCGGCATTTGCACCACCTGGCCGAACACCAGTTGCTCGATCAGCGCCGGGTCAATGCCGCTGCGGGCCAACAGTTCGCTTACCGCCATTTTTCCCAGATCCACCGCCGGAATGCCGTGATAGGCGGTCGCCTGTTTGGCAAAGGGGGTACGCAGTCCATTTACAATCGCGATACGGTCACCGTGACGGGTCACCAACGGCAGTGCCTTACTCATAAACGCTCCTGAAGAAAATAACGTCGCGCAACGGGCAGAAAGAGGTCTGACCTGATGGGGTCATTGTTAACTAAATGGTTACATTTGGCAAACCGCCAGAGGTCAAAACTGAGAGCAGGAGCAACTTTCTATCGGCGGGAAACGCGGCGCGATGAATAGCGCGCCGCAGTGCAAGGTAGGGTTAACGCAAACCGAGCTGGAAAATCAGCGTTTCCGCCTGGCAGGCGAAGGTAAAATCGGCCGCCAGCCGTACGCCGCCGTCAACCGGTTTAATGCTGCTGCTGATGTCGCAAGGGTCGGATTCCACCGCGCGCGCCTTGGCCGTCAGCGCGGCCAGCATGGCCTGCGCATCCTGTTGATTGCCAAACACCTGGCTGTAGGACGCGGTGCAATCGGTGTTGTCCATCACGGTGCCGACATCCACGCAGCAGCAAGCTGCGGTTTCCTGGGCGCTGCATTTATTAATTGCATCTGACATGGTTGGTTCTCCTCAGGGGCCACTGGCAAACGGGCCCGAACTGCCATTGACTGACCGGCATAAAGCCACAAAATTCTGCGGGTATTTTACTCCGCCGCGCAATCAATCACTAGCACTTACTTTTTATAGGTGTTTTAAGTGATGGAAATCACAAATAAAAATCGGCGTCTGCTAAGCAATGGTAAGAATTTTGTTATTTACCGTTGGCTTTTTGTTAAGCAGATCTCTTTTTTGATATCAGATTGGAAATATTTCAAAAACAAAGTTGCAACATATTCACAGGTCGGACCTATAATTCAGCCACTGGTCTGATTTGTCTGAATGATAACGGACCCTACAATCCCGCGCTCCTTGTTACCACGTGTAACAATAGTTTAAATAATAAACACATAATGAGGTTTTGGTCATGAGCCAGAAAAACCTATTTACTAAATCAGCTCTCGCAGCTGCAGTGGCAATTATTTCTTCAAACGTGTCTGCCGCAGGATTCCAGCTGAATGAGTTTTCATCAGCTGGCTTAGGACGTTCGTATTCTGGCGAAGGCGCCATCGCAGACACCGCGGCATCCGCCAGCCGCAACCCGGCCCTATTGATGATGTACACCCGCCCCGAATTCTCGATCGGCGCGGTATTTATCGATCCGGACGTGGACATCACCGGCAAATCCCCCTCCGGCGCCAGCCTGAATTCCAAGAACATCGCCCCGGTGGCCTGGGTGCCGAACCTGCATTATGTGCATCCGATTAACGACCAGTTCGCGGTTGGCGGCTCGGTCACCAGCAACTATGGCCTGGCCACTGAATTCAACGACGGTTATACCGCAGGCGCTTACGGCGGTAAAACCGATCTGACCACCGTGAACCTGAACCTGAGCGGCGCCTACCGCCTGAACCAGCACTTCAGCTTCGGTCTGGGCTTTGACGCGGTTTACGCTAAAGCCAAACTTGAACGCTATGCCGGTGAAAGCGGCGCAGCGCTCGGCATGCCGGCCGATACCCAGATCTCGCATCTGAAAGGTGACGAATGGGGCTACGGCTGGAACGCCGGCATCCTGTACGAAGTGGATGAAAACAACCGCTACGGCTTCACCTACCGTTCCGAAGTGAAAATCGACTTCGACGGCGATTATAAGAGCAGCATTCCCTCAGCTTTGAACCCGCTGCAAGGAAAAACGGGCCTGCCATGGGGCACCAACGGCAGCACTATTCCGGGTTCTCTGACCCTGAACCTGCCGGAAATGTGGGAACTGTCCGGTTACAACAAGGTGGCGCCGCAGTGGGCTATCCACTACAGCCTGGCCTACACCAGCTGGAGCCAGTTCCAGGAGCTGAAGGCCACCGGCAGCAACGGCCAGACGCTGTTTGAGAAGCACGAAGGCTTCAAGGACGCTTACCGCATCGCGCTGGGCACCACCTACTTCTATGACGATAACTGGACCTTCCGCACCGGTATCGCCTTCGACGACAGCCCGGTGCCGGCTCAAAACCGCTCCATCTCCATTCCGGATCAGGACCGCCTGTGGCTGAGCGCCGGTACCACCTACGCGTTCAACAAGGACGCATCGGTTGACGTGGGCATTTCTTACATGCACGGCCAGAAAGTCACCGTCAAGGAAGGCCCGTACACCTTCGAGTCCGAAGGCAAGGCCTGGCTGTACGGCGCCAACTTCAACTACCGCTTCTGAGCGGTATCGAACGGCAAGCCAAAGCGCCCCCAGGGGCGCTTTTTTATTGACGGTGTCATAAGTAAATGCGCGAATACTCTACCAGACACAGGATCGCCATCGCCTGGCCGTAAGGCATCGAGGTCAGCGGGATCTGGCGATAATACGCCAGCTCGCGCCCCATGGCGGTGCCGAAAGACACGTCGGTCAACTCCCCCTGCGGCGTAATGCGTTCAATCACCCCCCGTACCGCCCGCTCCGCCATCGCCGCATACTCGCCGCCGAGGTAACGCTTGCGCACCGCCTTGAGAATGCCATAGGCGAATCCGGCCGTCGCCGAAGCCTCCAGATAAGAATGCGGATCGTCCAGCAAGGTGTGCCATAACCCGCTGTCATCCTGGCAGCGCGCCAACGCCGCCGCCTGGTTTGCCAGCAACTGCTGCATGAAGCGCCGCGTGGCGTCGCGCTCGGGCAGATCCAGCAGCTCGAGCAGTTCGGGGATCACCATGGTCAGCCAACTGTTGCCGCGCGCCCAGCGCGCCCTGGCGAAATTGTGCCGCTCCTCGAAGGTCCAGCCGTGGAACCACAGCCCGCTCTCCCGATCCTGCAAATGCTGCGCATGCACCAGAAACTGGTATTTGGCCTCTTCCAGATACGCGGGACGGTTCAGCAGGCGGCCGATTTTCGCCAGCGGCAGCACGCTCATCATCAGCGTGTCGTCCCACAGCTGCTGGTGATTCTCTTCCGCCAGCGTCACGTGCTGGATGCCGCCGTCCTGGGTGCGCGGCATGTCGTGCATCACCCATTCGGCCCAGCTCTCCAGATAGGGCAACCAGCGCGGGTCCCCGGTTTCCTCATAGCGATAGGCCAGCGTCAGAAACGGACAGACGGTGTTGACGTTTTTGGTCGGCGTGCCCTCCGCCAGGCGCGCGCTGAACCAGTCATCGACGATCGCCCGCAGCCCGGCGTCGCCGGTCTGCCGGTACTGCTGATAAATGCCGTACAGGCCGATGCCATGCGTCCATTCCCAGCCGGCCCAGCCCTTGGTGTCGATCACCCTGCCGTCGTCCAGCCGCAAGAGAAACTCGCCGCTGTCATCGGTGATGTTGACCAGGTTATCCACCAGATCGGCGATGCGCCGCTGCAGCTGTTCGCGGGAGATGAAACGTTCGGGTTGGCGCAGCAGCGGGCTGTGCTTAACGGGGTATACCACCATCGGAGACTCCTTGATTGTTCGCGCTTCAGGTCTGAGGTTCAGAGGATCATCTGCTTTCTGCCGTCGATTTCCCGCGGCAGCGGCGGCGCGGCGGGCTTATGGCGATTGGCGTAGCCAATGTTGTTATTGCCCCACAGGCACTCGTAGGGCATTCCCGTCAGCAGCTCGACGGTCGCCCGCGCCTGCGGCAAGATTTTTTCCGGCACGATGCCGCGCGCCGCGCGCATCTTGGCGGTTTCCGCCCGCAAAACGCCGTGGGTGGCGAGGTTCAATTTAAAGCGCAGCGAAATAAAGAACCCTACGCACAACACCGCCACCGTGCCCAGGCACAGGATCAGCAAAATGGTATGGCTCACCGCCGGCGGCTGTTCGCCGCGGCCGGAAACAAAGCCGGAAAATTGCATCGTCAGGCCGACCAGAATCACCGCGCCAGCCTGCGAGGCCTTGCGCGTCAGGGTCATGATGCCGGCGAAGATCCCTTCGCGCCGTTGGCCGGTGATCGCCTCATCCACATCGGCGATGTAGGTATAGATATTCCACGGCACATAGTTGATGCCGCCGCGCCCCAGCCCGGCCAGTGCGGAGATCAACAGCAACAGCGAGAACGCGTCATTCAGCCCGGCGTAATACAGCCCGCCGTAGGAAAGCGCGCTCAGCCCGAACAGCGTCACCACCAGCCGGTACGACGGCGCCGGCCCAAAGCGAATGCACAGCGGGATCATGCCGATCACCGCCACGAACTGCATCACGGCCATCCAGCCCATCAGCGTGGAAGCCACCGCGGCGCTCTGCATCAGCACGAACACCACGTAGTAGGTGAACACCGCGTTGAAGACGTCCTGGGCGATGTAACCGCCGAGATACATGCCCAGGTGCTGGCGAAAAATCCGCACCCGCAGGGTGGAAGACAGTTCGACGCACAGACGGCTGAGGCTTTGGCCCAGCGTCAGCCGCCGGCGTTCGACCTGGCTCTCCGGCCCCGGCGCGCGCTCCCAGGTGAAGCGATGCACCAGCGTCAGCACCAGCGCGCACAGCACCGAGAACACCAGGCTGGCATAGAAAAAGGACACCGCATTGTCCTTGCCGAAATACCCCAGCAAAGCGCCCGGCAAAAAAGCCGCCAGGATCGCGGAAAGCTGCGCCATGGAAATGCGCGCGCCGGAAAACTTGGTTTTCTGTTTGAAGTCGTCGGTCATCTCCGGCACCAGGGTTTCATACGGCACCAGCACCATGGTGTAGACCACGTCGAACAGCAGGTAAGTCAGCAGATAGTAGCCGTAACCCATGTCGCCCACCCACATCAGGCTATAGCTGAACACCATCGGAATGCCGAGCAGAATGAAAAATTTGCGGCGGCCAAACAGCCTGCCGAGGCGGGTGGCGCCGAAGTTGTCGGTCAGGTAGCCCATCAGCGGGCTGATCAGCGCATCCAATAGCCTGGCCAGCGCAAAAATGGAGGTCGCCTCGATCGGGCTCAGGCCGCAAAAGGTGGTGTAGAAGTACAGCAACCAGGCGGCGGTCAGCGCCGTGGTGCCCGCGCCGAGAAAATCCCCCGAGCCATAGGCAAGGTAGTTGAGTAAACCTATTTTACGCGTTTTCATTGCTCCCCTCCTGATGGCGTCGGGTGTCGTAGTCCGGTGCATTGCAGAAAGCTTTCGGTAAAAGTAGGTTTGCGGCGGTCAAAAAACCTTGGTTTCTTTGCCACCCGGCGGCGAAGACTGGCGCCAAAATGAAGAATGCGCCGATCAACCATCCAATTTAATAAAACAATGTTTTAAATTTAAAGAAAAGGCCAACCGATGTTAAAGAATCGCAGTCGGGATCACGAATTTGACAGAGGTGCTGAAGGAGGACGGGAGTTCGGAAAATAAAAAATGCCGGTCGGTTTACCCGACCGGCATTTTTATCGCGCGCGGTATGGCGGGGCTTATTGCGCCGAGTCGATCTCGTCGAGATCGCCCTGGATCGCCTTGGCGTTCGGGTTCTCTTCCGGCTTCAGCGAACCGCCGTTGGCGATGAAGTCATGACGCTGGAAGTAGGCTTCGCGCACCATGATGTAAGGATCGGAAGAATTGCGCAGCAGGCCGTCGGAATCCAGCAGCTGGGCGCGGGTTTCAATGCCCTCGACCACCCACTTGCCCGCCGACATCCAGAAGGTCAGGTAGCTGAGCATCGGATACAGCGTATCCGCCCAGTCGCCGCCCTCGTCGCGCAGGGTGAAGCTGCCGTAGCCCGGCAGCATCACGTACGGGCCGTAGCCGACGTCATAATGCCCCAGGGTGCTGCCGAAACGGTTCGGTTCTTCACGCGCCAGCTTCGGGTTGGCCATGCCGGCCACGTCGATCAGGCCGCCCATCCCCAACAGGGTGTTCAGGAAGAAGCGGTTGAAGTGGATCATCCCGCGGTACGGATCGCCCTTCAGGAAGGCGTTGACCATGCTGGCCGGCTCTTCCAGGTTGGAGGTGAAGTTGCTCAGGCCGTTACGCGCCGGCATCGGCACATAGTCGCGCCAGGCCACCGCCACCGGGCGCAAGACGTAGGGATCCAGGACGTTGTAGTTGAAGTCGAACATCGTCCGGTTAAACCCTTCCAGAGGATCGGATCGCCCTTGTGGTTCATTGTCTGGCGCGCTGGCACAGCCCACCAATAATACCGTTGCGAAAGCCAGCCCAGTCAGGCGAAAGTTCATATTTTTCTCCATAAAAACACGTTCGGTCTTTTTTCAGGGAACCTGCTTGTTTATTTGAACGCTAACCTGCTCTTTGCCGCTGAAGTTCTGCAGCGCGCTCTCGCCAAACCAGTCGCCCGCCCGTGGCGTGGCCATACCGTCGCGAGAAATTCGCACCCGCACCTTCACCCGATGCTGAGCCGAAAGCAGGCGCTCAGGCATCATGGCATTGCTGTCATCCAGAGAAAAAGACAGCGGAAAACGGCTGAGCGGCAGTTGTTTCACCGCTACCGGCACCGGGCTGACGCCATCGGTCACCGAAATGACCAGCGTGCCCTGCTGCGGCAAGGCGTTAGACGCCTCCGGCGCTAACGTCACATTAACACCCAGTTTAACAGTTTCTTCGCCAGCCTGTGCTTTTGCTTGCGCGATGCTGCGTTGGATCACCTCGGCGCGCGGATCCCCGGCCGGCAGCAATTTCAGCATCACCTGCCAGGCGCCGATGGCCTGTTTAAAATCGCCCCGTTCGAAGGCGTTGAACGCCAACAGGCTCAGCACGCGCGGGTTGCCGTGATCTTCGGCGATCATCCGGCGCAACATTTGCGCAGCCTGCTTGTTATCCTCCGGATCGTTGGATCGCGTCAAGACCTCGGCATAACCCAACCGCACTTCCAGATTATTCGGATCCAGTTGATATGCATGGGCAAACGCCTGGGTGGCGGTGGTGGCGTTGTTGAGCGCCATGCCGACGCGGCCCAGCATCATCCAGTCGTTGACGTTGCGGCTGTCCTGCTGCAGCGCGGTGCGCAGGCCCAGCCCAAGACGCGCGATCTCTTCCATGCCGAGCGGCCTGGCGCGTTCGTTGGCGACGCGTTCACGCAGCGCCGGCATTTGCGCCTGCACCTGGCGCCATTCCATCACCTGCGCCAGCCCGCCGGTTTTCAGATAAAAACCCAGGGTCACCACCAGCAGCAGCAACACGCCCGGCACCAGCGCCCAGCGATTGATCGGTTTCGCCTGCGCTTCCTGCTGGCCGGGAATATCGTTCAGCAGGTTTTGCTGCAGCTCCTTCACCAATTCAGGACGCTCGGCGATCACCCCCTGCTGTTCATCCTGCTCCAGCTCGCTGAGGCGATCCTGATAAAACGCCTTGTTCAGCGCGTCGCGGCTGGCGGCGGCGTTTTGCTTGCCGTGGCGCATCGCCGGAACCACCAGCAGCGCGGCGGCGCCAACCAGCAGCGCAATAATAGTCAGCCAAAAAGCCATTAGGGTTTCTTCCTGTCGGTCTCTTTCAGCAGCGCAGCCAGGCGCTGTTGTTCCTGTACGGAGAATTCATCGTCCGCCGCGGCGCCGCGGCTTCGGGTGCGCAATATCACCACCGCGCCGCCGATCAGCACGAACAGCAGCGGGCCAAGCCACAAAATCAGCGTCGCCGGCGTTACCGGCGGTTCATAGGTGACGAAGTTGCCGTAGCGCGCCACCATGTAATCGATGATCTGCGGCTTGCTTTGCCCCTGCATCATCAGCTCGTACACCTTGGTGCGCATGTCGGCGGCGATGATGGCGTTGGAATCGGCAATGCTGTTGTTCTGGCATTTCGGGCAGCGCAGCTGTTCGGTCAGCTCGCGATACTGCTGCTCCTGCTCCACCGAATTGAACTTATAGGTGTCGATCGCCGCCGCGGCGCTCCAGCTCAGCAGCGCGGCGAACATCAGGGCGACCAGCCTCATGCCTCACCCCCGTACTTCCTGTACAGCGGCAGCACTTCCTGCTGCCAGACGCGCTCGTTCATATCGCCGGCGTGGCGATAGCGGATCACCCCCTGCCCGTCGATCAGAAAGGTTTCCGGCGCGCCGTACACCCCGAGATCCAGCCCCAGCATGCCGTCGCCGTCGTACAGGCTGAGCGCATAAGGATTGCCCAGCGAGTTCAGCCAGGTCACCGCCTTGCTGCGGTCATCCTTGTAATTGAGCCCCACCACGCGGATGCCGCGCGCCGCCAGGGTATTGAGATATTGATGTTCGGCGCGGCAGGTCGGGCACCAGGTCGCCCAGACGTTGAGCAGCATCGGCTTGCCGTTGCGCAGCACCGCCTGATCGTAGGTTTTGCCCGGCTGATCCAGCGATTCCAGCTTGAAGGTCGGCACCGGTTTGCCGATCAACGCCGATTCCAGCTGGGTCGGATCCTCGCCGCCGGCGTTGCGCGTCAGCTGCACCATAAAGGCCGCCACCAGCAGCAGGAACAAGATTAAGGGAATAAACAGCAGCTTACGCTTCATGATTGTGCCTCCAGCTTGCCTTCACGCTTGAGTTTTTTGCTCATGCGATAGCGCGGATCGAGAATGCACAGGATGCCGCCGATTGCCATAAATACGCCGCCGAACCAGATCCAGCGCACGAAAGGTTTGTAGTACAGCCGCACCGCCCAAGAGCCGTCGTCCAGCTCTTCGCCCAGCGCCGCATACAGATCGCGGCTGAAGCCGCCGTCGATCGCCGCTTCGGTCATCATGCTGCGCGCCACGCTGTAGTAGCGTTTCTCGGCGTGCAGCGTCGCTTCCGGCTTGCCGTTGCGCGTGACGTCGATAATGCCGACGCCGCCGCTGTAGTTCGGGCCGCGGATGTCGTGCACGTCACGGAACACGAAGCGGTAATTGTGGATATCCACGCTGTCGCCGGCCTTCATGCGCACGTCGCGCTCGACGCTGTAGTTTTGGCTGAAGGCGATGCCGATCACCGTCACCGCCACGCCGAGATGACCGAGCACCATGCCCCAATGGCTGCGGGACAGGTGCGCCAGGCCGCGCCAGAAACCGTGGCGATGCGTGGCGCGCTCGTGCAGCTCCATCAGCGTCAGCAGGATCACCCACACCGCCATGATCAGGCCCACCACCGTCATGCCGACGATGCTGTCCTGCAGCAGCCACGGCAGCAAAATCGACAGCGCCAGGGTGACAACCAGCGCCGCGCCGAGTCGGCGCCACAGCTTGGTCGGCTCATCGCGGCGCCAGCGCACCAGCGGGCCGATACCCAACAGCAGCGCCAGCGGCGCCATCAGCCAGGTGAACATGGTATTGAAGAACGGCTCGCCGATTGAGATGCTGCCCAGCCCCAGCTGTTTATGCACCAGCGGCAGCAGCGTGCCCAGCAGCACCACCAGCATGGCGGCAATCAACAGCACGTTGTTGCCCAGCAGGAAGGTCTCGCGCGAGAAGGTTTCGTGCTGCACCCGGCTGCGCACCTGGCCGCCCTTGATGGCGTACAGCAGCAGCGAGCCGCCGATCACCATCACCAGATAAGCGAGGATAAACATGCCGCGCGCCGGATCCGAGGCGAAAGAGTGCACCGACACCAGCACGCCGGACCGCACCAGGAAAGTCCCCAGCAGGCACAGCGAGAAGGCGGTGATCGCCAGCAGCACCGTCCAGGCCTTGAAGGTGCCGCGTTTTTCAGTGACCGCCAGCGAGTGGATCAACGCCGTGCCGGCCAGCCAGGGCATAAAGGAGGCGTTTTCCACCGGATCCCAGAACCACCAGCCGCCCCAGCCCAGTTCGTAATAAGCCCAGGCCGACCCCAGCACGATGCCCAGGGTGAGGAACACCCAGGCCGCGGTGGTCCAGGGACGCGACCAGCGCGCCCAGGCGGTGTCGAGCCGGCCGGCCATCAGCGAGGCGATGGCGAAGGCGAAGGCCACCGAGAAACCGACGTACCCCATATACAGCAGCGGCGGGTGGAAAATCAGGCCGATGTCCTGCAGCAGCGGGTTGAGATCGCTGCCGTCGATCGGGAAGTTCGGCAGGGTACGGGTGAAGGGGTTGGAAGTCATGATGATAAACAGCAGGAAACCCGCGGTGATCATGCCCATCACCGAGAGCACGCGCGCCACCGCATCCTGCGGCATGCTGCGGCTGCACAGCGCCACCGCCAGCGACCAGCAGCTCAGCAACAGCACCCACAGCAGCAGCGAGCCTTCATGCGCTCCCCAGGTGGCGGCGATGCGGTAATAGACCGGCAGCCGGGTATTGGAGTTGGCGGCCACGTAGGCCAGGGTAAAATCATTGACCACGAAGGCGTGCACCAGGCAGATGAACGCCAGCGCGATGGCGGCGAACATGCCGTAGGTCAGCGGCCGGGCCACCGCCATCATGCGCCGATCCTGACGCGCCGCGCCCCACTGCGGATAAATGCTCAGCAGCAGCGCGATCGCCAGCGCCAGGCACAGCAGAAAACTGCCCATTTCCGGCATCATGATTTGCTGCCCCCGTCCTGCGGCGCGGCATAAGCCTCCGCCGGTCCCTTATGATTTTCTTTCATCGCATCGGCCACTTCCGGCGGGGTGTATTTTTCATCGTGCTTGGCCAGCACTTCGCGCGCATTGACCACGTTGCCTTCGCCCAACACCCCCTGCGCCACCACGCCCTGCCCTTCACGGAACAGGTCCGGCAGAATGCCGGTGTAGGTAACGCCGATGGCGCCGCGCGCATCATAGATCTTGAAGCTGACCTGCAGCGTGTTCGGATCACGCTTCACCGAACCGGGCATCACCATGCCGCCGATGCGCAGGCGTTGGCCCACCTCGGGCTTTTCGCGATCTTCGCCCTTGCCCTGCAGGATTTCGCCCGGGGTATAAAACAGATCGATGTTGGAGCGCAGCGCATACAGCATCAGCGTGGCGGTCAACGCGACGCCAATCAGCACAACAATCGCCAGATACAGGCGGCTTTTACGACGTGGATTCACAATGCTTTCTCCCGCGATGCGGCGGATTTTTGTTTTGACTGCTGCGCATGGCGGATGCGCCGTTCGCGCGCCTGACGGCGGCCGATCTCATTCAACAGCTGCCTGCGCTGCCACAGGGTGTGCGCCACCAGCCCCAGCAGCGAGATCAGCGTAACGGCCACCGCCAGCCAAACGTAGAAGGCGTAGCCGCCCATGGCGAAAAACGCCTGCCAGGAGGTAAAGGCGGCATTCATGATTGGCGCTCCTTATCGACCAGGCCGGCGACCCACGGGCGCTGACGCTCCTGGATCAGGATCAAATTGCGCAGGCGCATCAGGGTGAGCGTGACGAAGAACAGCAGATAGCCGAGGATGGCCCAACGCAGCGGGGTGCGCATGCTGGGGGCAATGCTCTGTTGCATGTTGGTCGACCCCTGATGGAGGGTATTCCACCATTCGACCGAGAAATGAATGATCGGAATGTTCACCACCCCCACCAGCACCAGAATGCCGGCGGCGCGCCCCGCCAGGCGGCGGTCCTCAAAGGCGTTGTACAGCGCGATGATGCCCATATACAGGAACAGCAGCACCAGTTCGGAGGTCAGGCGCGCGTCCCACACCCACCAGGTGCCCCACATCGGCTTGCCCCAGGCCGAGCCGGTGACCAGCGCGATAAAGGTGAACACGGCGCCGATCGGCGCCATCGCCGCCACCACCGTATCGGACATTTTCATCTGCCACACCAGGCCGATAAACGCCGCCACCGCCATCGAGGCGTAGATGCCCATCGACCACATGGCCGCCGGCACGTGAATATAGATGATGCGGAAGCTGTCGCCCTGCTGGTAATCCTTCGGCGCAAAGCCAAAGCCCCACGCCCAGCCGAGCAGCAGGCAGGCGGCGCCCGCCAGGCCCAGCCAGGGGATAAAGCGGCCGCAGACGTGATACAGCCGTTCAGGCCGAGCCAGTTGATGTAACCATTTCCACATTGTTGTCATTGCTCACGGTAAATTTTATTCGTCAGCCGCCCCCCTGTTGCCGGAGCGACGAAATTGCCGGCGTTATAACCCCGCAGGTCAATTCAATCAGTTAGCTAGTGCACGCTCACCCTCAGCGCCGCCGCGGTGGCGAAAGGCGCCAGCGTCACGCTGCCGGCCAACATCGCCCCCAAAATCGCCAGGTAGCCGTCGATCGGCATGCCCATGGATGCGGCGTCGATGGCGCCGGTGGCGAAAATCAGCACCGGAATATACAGCGGCAGCACCAGCAGGCTGAGCAGCACCCCGCCCTTGCGCAGCCCGACGGTCAGCGCCACGCCGATGGCGCCGATCAGGCTCAGCGTCGGCGTGCCCAGCAACAGCGTGCCGGCCACCGCCAGCCAGGTATGCATATCCAGCGACAGCAGCAGCGCCACCAGCGGCGACAGGATCAGCAGCGGCAGCCCCGTCACTACCCAGTGAGCACACACTTTGCCCAATACCGTCATCGGCAGCGGCGTCGGCAGCAATAACAGCTGCTCCAGCGAGCCGTCGAGATAGTCATCGCGGAACAGCCGCTCCAGCGACAGCAGCGAAGCCAACAGCGCCGCCACCCAAATAATTCCCGGCGCAATGCGCGCCAGCAGCTGCGGCTCGGGGCCGACGCCCAGCGGGAACAGCGTGATCACAATCAGGAAAAACCACAGCGGGTTTACAATCTCCGCCCCTTTGCGAAAGGCCATCTTCAGCTCGCGGCGCAGTATGGTCAAAAACATTAAGCGTTCTCCGCGTGCTGGTCCGCCAGGCGGATTTTACCCACCGTTTGGCTCACGCCGGTCAAATCCTGATGCGTGGTCAACAATACCATGCCGCCCTGGCGCGCATGTTGCTCAAAAAGGCTAATTAATTCAGCCACGCCCTGTTTATCGATCGCCGTCAGCGGTTCATCCAGGATCCACAGCGGGCTGTCGCTGAGCCACAGCCTCGCCAGCGCCACGCGCCGCTGCTGCCCGGCCGACAGCTGCGCCACCGGCAAATCCTCATAGCCCACCAGCCCCACCTGCTCCAGCGCCCGCCAGATGGCTCGGCTCTCGGGCGCGCTGCGTACCGCCTGATAAAACTGCAGATTTTCGAAGGGAGTCAACAGGGTTTTGATCCCCGGCTGATGGCCGAGGAACAACAGTTCCTGGTGATAGGCTGCGCGGTCGCGCAGCGTATTGCGCCCGCGCCACAGCACCTCGCCGGCATCCGGCCGCGCCAGGCCGGCCAAAATGCGCAACAGGCTGGTCTTGCCCGCGCCGTTCGGGCCTTCCACCTGAATGATCTCGCCCGGATGCACCGAAAAGCTTAGCTCGCTAAACAGGGTGCGCTCATCGCGCACGCAACTCAGACCTCTGGCTTCCAGCATCAGGGAACTCATATTTTTCTTTGGGATAGCGAATCATAGCATAAGCCTCGCGCCGCACGCAGCCCGCCGCCCGTGCTCCGGAGGGGCAATATGGCGCGCAGGATCAAGAATGCGCGGAAAAAACCGCCGAAGTTTAACTCTTGTTACTTTTTTCTGCATTTCGCCGCATTTTCGCCACCCGTCGCCTGGGCATCTACGCTTAATGCATGGCCGCCCCCTTTGATGAAGGAAAGACATCATGAGCGACGCAGAAACACGCCCGAATGATTCAGGCGAAGAGAAGATGCAGGTTGAAAGCAAAGAGCAGGAACAAGGCAAAAGCGAGATTGAAGTCAAGGAGGAGAACCTGCCCTCGCGCGCGGCGGCGGTGCACGAGCTGATCCGCATGGAGGGCGAAAAAGAGCTGGAGCGCGACTGGCAGGCGCTGCTGTGGTCGGCGGTGGCCGCCGGGCTGTCGATGGGCGCTTCGCTGATGGCCAAAGGCATTTTTCACGCCCGGCTGCCGGACGACCCCAGCCGCTTTTTTATCGAGAACATCGGCTACACCTTCGGCTTTATCATCGTGATCATGGCGCGCCAGCAGCTGTTTACCGAAAACACCGTTACCGCGGTGCTGCCGATCATGCACAAACCGACGCCGCGCAACGTCCTGATCCTGTTCCGCCTGTGGGGCGTGGTGCTGAGCGGCAACCTGATCGGCACCGGGCTGGCTTCGCTGGCCTTTATCCATATGCCGATTTTCGACGACGATACCCGCAGCGCCTTCGTCAGCCTGGGGCAGGAGGTGATGCGGAACTCGCCGTCAGAGATGTTCGCCAACGGCATTCTGGCCGGCTGGATCATTGCCACCATGGTGTGGATGTTCCCTTCCGCCGGCGCGGCTAAAATCTGGGTGATCGTGCTGATGACCTATCTGGTGGCGATCTGCGATCTGACGCATATCGTGGTCGGATCGGTCGAGATCCTTTATCTGGTGTTCAACGGCGTGATCCCGTGGCGGGACTTTTTCTACCCGTTCGCCATCCCGACGCTGGCGGGCAACATCATTGGCGGCACCTTCATCTTTGCGCTGATCAGCCATGCGCAGATCCGCAACGATTTGAGCGCCAAAAATAAGCAGGCTCGGCTGCGGAAGGAAAAACCGCTCGGCGAGCAGAAAAAGCCCTGACGGCCGCCGCCGCGGACGAATTTCGCCGCAGATTGGCGAGGGAATGAGCAAACGAACCGCTAAGCGCTTATTCTGCGGGTAAAAAAAGGTATACTGCTCCGGCAGCTTCGGTTGCCGGCCCGTAGGGTCCCCGTAGTTAAACGGATATAACAAGCCCCTCCTAAGGGCTAGTTACTGGTTCGATTCCAGTCGGGGACACCATTTTGCCGTCTATTCATAGCTATCAAAACCCACTCCCCACCCGAGACGTTATGAGTTAGCCCGTTCACTTCCGCCTGGTTAACGTCATTGCTCATACCTATGGCCACACGACACCATGGGCTATCATCATTTTCTTTATCTCTAAGCACTCTTTATTATATTCACTACCCTTTTTGCTATCATGTATCTCTCGGTTTACTATTTCAGCCAGCGAGTTTCCTTTGGCATCTTTAGGGTTTGGATTCGCTCCTTTTTCTATCAGGAATTTGACTTGCGGAAATGAAGAATAGATAAACGCTTCCATTAAAACAGTTTGTCCCAATGAGTCTTTTAACTCTAAATTCACTCCGTTATCGACCAAGACTTTTAATGTTTCTGAGTTATTAGCCTTTGATGTTTGAAAAATAATAGGCTCACCCCATACTTTATCTTCAGCATCAGGTGATAATCCGCCCTCAAGCAATGCTTTTAACCAAACCCCACTGTCTAATTTTGCCATCCATTCTGCTGGGCTTGCGCCTCCATTCGGACGCGCCTGGAGAGGATCTGCCCCTGCCTTCACTAGTTCAGTCGCGATCTGAAGCCGCTCTGGCGTCGCATCGCCATCGGTTGATGTTGCCAAGGAAAAAAACAGCAATGTCATGTCATGTTGACCCGGACTGTTCAGGTCTGCTGCTTTTGCAAGACGTTTAACGTCATCAATATTCCCTTTGCTAATCGCTTGCGCCAAGGTCAGTTGTTGACCTTTAAAATACCCCTCCGGTGGTAGGCCCATTTTTTTCTCCTTGCATCCCATTATTAGCACTAAACCAGCAGTTATGATTAGTCCGGCTATCAGTTTCGTTATTGCTTTCATCGTTTTTTTATATCCTATGGCTGATAGTTGCGATATCATCATCTTTTTCTTGTTCGATACAGTCTATCGCTTGCTGTATACTGTGTCTGTCGTTCATGCTGCCTACTCCGCCTTCGAGAGTATGTTTTATTCCAGCAGCATCTGGCAAACCTGACGATATTTTCTCTTTTACAGCAAGTAATGCAAGATTGCCGTTCACATCAATAAAATCTTGCTTGAGATTGATTTCTTGTAGCTTCGTTAAAACCTCGCCATCGACCCGATAAGCACTGATAATATCCTCACTACCGACGAGGGAGCCGCCATATTTTTCCACTGTACCGGAATTCAAACCGGCTGCATTAAATGTCCATCCCGGTTTTCCACTCGCAATCGATGCCGCGGAGGCTAGGCCTCCTCCTAGAGAATGGCCTGATATATCCACTTTCTCTGAGCCTTTTCTTAGCTCTTTGCCTAAAGCCACAGATTTTTTATAGTAATCAGAATCGGCGCCTCTTCCTTGATTAAAGTTATTAGCCCAGTCCTCTAAGTTGTTTATCTTCGGAAGCTTATTATCAATAATTATTTTCTTTGCCGCATTCAGCTTACCATTAGGCAGTTCTGGCATCCTTGAACCTCTAAAAACAATAGTCGGGTTCATATCATTACCAAATACTGTTTTATTAGGGACGTAAACCCTCGCTAAAAAATCAGGGTGGGTTTCACCGTCGTATAACATGTCAGGTTTTATACCTAAGGAGTTCAGATAATCCTTATCATTACTCATATCCATCCACCCTTCCGGTACACCAGGTGTCGCAGACAATGGATTCGTGGTGCGGTAGATATTCTGAGCCAGTTTAGCCTTTTCTACGGCCACATTGTTTTGAGCCAAGCGCTGTGCGGCTATCCGGGCATCCGGGTATCGGCTGCGTTCGCCTCGACCGATCAGATATTTTCTCGCCTGCCAGCGTTGTTGCTTGGTCATGGGGCGGAGGGCTTCTCTTACTACCGCTGCTGCCGATGCAACCGTTGTCGCGATCGCTTGAGGGAGAGAAGGTTTGCCGGTCGTGTTCTGCCTTGGCGGCATCGCCGTGGGCCTGGCCCTGACGGCATACTTCCTGACCATATCCTCATAACGCTCGATGATACGCTTTACGGGGTATTGCGCTGGCAGGTGGTTACCAGAATAAAGCTGTAACAACCCATCACCGTTAATAAAGAATAGATATTTGGCAGGGCTCCAGCTTCCCCAGCCGCGTTCAATGGCAAGGAGACTACCCCGGTTGATCTCATCGAAGACCCCTCGCTTCATATTCGTGTTTTCCTGATAGCTAGAGACACCAATCCCAGTTTGCACATTGCGAGTGATGTTATGTCTTTCCGATATGGATAACAAAGATGAGCCACCAAACAGATAGTGCCGCTCCAGCTCATAACGAGCATCCGTAGGCTTGAGTATCCGAGCAAATAGCTCAGGCTCCAGATCTTCAGATGTAAAATAAATCAACCGCATTGCCTTGCCTCCCTTCACATTGACACCCGCATCCATGGGCATACTTCTTCTGCCATAGTTTCACATATCCGGAGCACAACGTCATCCCTGGATTGACTCAACAAGGATAATAAATACCCTGCATTTAAAACCCTCTTACTTATATGAATAACACGTCATTGATGGGGACATGAGAACATTCTTTCGCTGTAGGTGTTAATAGATTTTAAATTATATCTTCTCTTTGCGTTCCCTGACCCAGCCGTTGCCTGCCAGGATTTATTTTAAAAATATAAAACAATATTCGTTTATTTTTTCAGTGATGACTCAATTTAAGCCGTGAATCCCGCTCACTACGCCGAAAAGCAAAAAGCCCACCTGACATAGCCTGGGCTTTTTCATCGTTGCCGGCTAGGCGCCTATCGGCGGCGGTGCCTCGTCAATATCGCCGGGCCGTTGCTTGCGCAGCAGATACAGCAACAAGGACACGCGCCGCTCGGTGCGCTCCGGGGTATCCGGCGGCAGGTTGTAGCGCAACGTATAGCGTTCGTTCTTTTCGTTGCAGAAATCAATCACGAGCACGGGCGCAGAAGCCCCCACTACCTTCCGATAATTCAACGAAATGCATGACAGATTTTTTCTCATCTCAGCTTACCGCAACGGCGCGGCGCGTTGACACGGCAACCCGGCCCACGGCGAAGCTCAGCGCGGCGCCCAACAGCAGCATCAGCAGCGAGCCCCAGGCGGCGCGGGAAAGTTGCTTAGCGGTCTCATCCGCCGCCTCGCGCGCTTTCTGTTCGGCCTGCGCCTTGAGCTTTTCAACCTTCTGCACCGCCTGCTGGTAGGCCTGGGCGTAGTTGTCGACGGTCCGGCTGGCTTCCGCGCGGCTCTTGCCGGTGCGCGCAGCAACGATGTTCGCCAGTGCGTCCTTATCCGCCGCGCTCAACGCCGGCTCGCCGGCCTGTTTAACGCGTTCGAACCACCGCTTGAGCTGCGCAGCCGCCTGGGCCGGGTCGGTGGCGGCATTGGCCGCCGATTGCCGGCCGTCGGCGGTGGCCCGATCGGCTTTTTGATCCAGTTTGGACGGATCCAGCTCCGCCTTGCCGGATTGCTGAAGCGCGCTCTCCAACTGATTTTCCAGGTTGCCCCAGTCCAGGCTGATGCCTTGTTTATCCAGCTGCCGCCTGACGCCGTCGCCTACCGTCGGCGCCGCTGCCGCCAGGCCGTCTCCCGCCATGGATAACCCTTTGCCGACGGCGCTGCCCGCCAACCCGACCACGCTGCCCGCCAACGAAATCACCAGCCAAGTGGCCAGCAATGTGGTGACCGCCCAGCTCAGCAGGCCGTGCAACCCGCCGCGGCTCGGCGCGGTTCCGCCGGCGACGAACGCGCCTGCGGCCAGAGACAGCAGCGTCGAAAATATCAGCCAAACCCCGGCTCCGGTGCCGAAACCGCTCAGGGGGTTGCCCTTCTGCAGCGGATCCACGGCCGCGGCGCCGATAGCCGTGCCCAGCAGGCTAAATATCAGATAGGTCGCCAGCGCCATGGCGCTCCCGGCCAATATCGAGCCCCATGAAACGTGAAACGCAAAGCGATTGGATTCATAGACAGTGGTCATTGTTATTCCTTATATTTCCTTGGAAGAGGGTTGCAGATGCGGCAGGCCGCCACACTGACGAGATCAGTCTGCCGGGCGCGCCGCTGACCGTCCCGGCTCATTTGCGCCATAACGACTGGTGCATTCACACCCTGCGAATGCATCAATTACGCACTATGCTGCCTGGCGCGTCCTCTCACTTTCGCCTGCCGCAGCGCGGCGCGATCCCTTTCCTGCTTCGGAGAAAACATGAGCCAGTCCGTTCTTGCCAGCGAAACCAACCGCAGCCACCTGCAGCAGATCATCTCTGGCTTGTCCGACGGCGTGATCCTGACGGATACCGACCGGACCATCCTGTGGGCCAACGAGGCCGCGCTGAGCATGCATGGCCTGAGTCATCAGGCGGAGTTGGGGGCCAATGCCGGGGAGTACGCGGCGCGTTTTGCCCTGCGCTATCGCAACAATCATTCGCTGGAGCGGGAACAGTATCCGCTTAACCGGCTCGCCGGCGGCGAGGCGTTCGATGACCTGGTGGTCGAAGTCAGGCCCGTCGCAGGATCCGACACCCTTTGGGTGCACCGCCTGCGGAGCCTGATTATCGCCGATCAACAAGGGCAGCCCGAGCTGCTGGCGCTGATCTTGAGCGACGCCACCGAGTGGGCCAGCGCCGAACAACGTTTTGAAAAAACCTTCAACGCCAATCCGGCGCCGGCGGTGATCTGCCGCCTGAGTGACCTGCGCTACGTCAAAGTCAATCAGGGGTTTCTCGACATGACCGGCTACCGCCGCGAACAGGTCCTGGGCCGCTCGGTTTACGAGGTGGACGTGCTGGAGCAGGCCGAGCATAAGGCGCTGGCGGTGCAGCGCCTGGGAGAAGGCGCAACCATCCCGCAGATGGAGGCCGAGCTGAAGCTGCCCGGCGGGGGAAGCAAGCTGGTGGTGGTGGCCGGCCAACCGCTGGATCTCAATGAAGACGACTGCATGCTGTTTACCTTCACCGATCTGGAGCCCCGGCGCCAAGCCGAGTCGGCATTGCGTGAAAGCGAGGAACGGTTCGCCAAAGCCTTTCGTTTGAGCCCGGTGCCCACGTTGCTGTGCACCGCGGGCGATCAGCAGGTGCTGGACGTCAACGAAGCCTTCATAAAAACCACCGAATACGCCGCAGAGGAGCTGATCGGCAAGCCGGTCGAGGAGATCGATGTCATCGACGGGCAAGAGGATTGCCGGCGCTTGTTTGCCGCGCTGGGAAAGACCGGCAACGTTGAAAGCCAGGATCTTAAGGTGCGTAAAAAAGGCGGCGAGGTGATCGACTGCGTGGTATCGGCCGATGCCGTAAGCATTCACAACGCCCCCTGCTACCTGCTGGTGCTGATGGACATTACCGAACGCAAACGCTCGGAGCTGGAGCTGGTGAGCGCCATCGAAGAGGTGATGCAGGATGCCTCTTGGTTCAGCCAAACCCTGATCGAAAAGCTGGCCAACGTAAAAAGCCTCAACAAGTCCACCCCGTCTGGCGTCGCCTTTGTCGATCTCACCGCCCGCGAACGCGATGTGCTGGGGTTAATCTGCGAGGGGTTGCCGGACAAGAAGATCGCCCTCCGCCTGAATTTGGCCCTCAATACCGTGCGTAACCATGTGGCGACGGTGTATTCCAAGCTCGACGTACACAGCCGCAGCGAAGCCATCGTTTGGGCCAGAGAACGCGGCCTGTTTTCCGGTGAGCGTCAGCGAAATAACGGCAAATAGCCTGCAAATGCACTAGCTGCGCCGATGCAAACTGACCTTATGGCCGACGGATAACGCCCTTAACATTGAGGGACTCATACGGGCCTCCGCGCCTAGCGGAAGCCAAACGGAACGACCATCAGGAGAAAATGATGAACAGCGAAAAAGCCCAGGGCGTTATGGATAAGGTTGTCGGCAGGGCGCAGGAACTGGCTGGCGATGCAACCGGGGACCCGCGGCTGCAGGCCGAAGGCGCCGGCCGCTACGTCGCAGGCGCGCTGCAAGAAAAATACGGCGATGCTCTGACCTGCATCAACGATACGGTCAAGAAAAACCCGATCGCCACGGTAGCCATCATTGCCGGCGTCGGTTTGCTGGCGGGCCTGCTGCTGCGCCGCCGTTAACGCGCCCTACCGACATCTTCACCGCCCCGGCGAATTCGTCGGGCGGTATTTCACCCGCCATAATGCCGAATCAGCCGGAATTTTTTCGCCCCGGTTATATTTAATAAATTAAAATAACCGAATTCGCCTTTTATTTCCTGTTGGCGGAATGTTAATATCCATAAATTATTCGCATGGATAAAAACAATGCTCCCCAATAAAAAACTCTTTCAGCGCGCCAGCCCGTTAACCAGCTATCAGTTTTCTCGGCTGCATACTTTTGAATGCGTCGCCCGCCATTTATCTTTTTCCCTGGCGGCGGAAGAGCTTTCTATCACCCCCAGCGCGGTGAGCCATAGAATTAACCTGCTTGAAAAACAGCTGGGCTTCCTGTTATTCCAGCGTTTCCACCGGCGTATTACGCTCACGCCGGAAGGCGAGCGAATGCAATGGGCGCTCAGCAGCTCCTTCGATACCCTGAATCAGGAAATCCTGGATATTAAAAACCGCGAGTTGACGGGCACCCTGACCATTTACTCGCATCCTTCGCTCGTGCAGTGTTTGCTGCTGCCGCGTCTCGGCGATTTTATCGCCCAGCATCCGACCATTCATTTAAGCATTCTCACCGGGCAGGAAATCATCAACCTGGCTAACCGTGGCGTTGATTTGGCGATGTATTTCGGCAAATTGCCGTCCGGCAGGCATTTGGACGAAGCCTTTATGCAAGAGTCGATGGTGCCGATCTGCACCCCGCAATACGCCAAGGCGCATCAGCTGTACGACGCGCCGGAAAACCTGGCGCGCTGCACCCTGCTGCACGACAGATACAACTCCGGCGAAGACGAGTGGCAGACCTGGTCGCAGCATTTTGCTTTAGGCTTGGACACCGACAGCAAAAGCATGGAGTTCGACCGTTCGGATCTGGCGGTGCTGGCGGCAACCCGCCATCTCGGCGTCGCCATGGGGCGGCTCAATCTGGTGCAGGACTGGATAACCCGCGGCGAGCTGATTATTCCTTTTAATAACATGATCCTGCCCTGCGAACACTGTTACTTTATGTCGACCATTTCCGAACGTCAGTGGCCAAAGATCGTCGCCTTCAAAGAGTGGATGATGAAGATAGCGCCCCTGGCCTGAAGGCCGCAGGCGCGTAACCCTCTCCCGACAGGATTACCCTGCCTTGGGGGTATAAGAAAACTCAAGCGCGCAGCTGTATAACCGTCCGGCCTTTGAATAATAAATATGCTTGCGGTTATTATCCCAGACCACAGCATAGTTATTAGCAAAGCTGATGACCTCAACCGGCATTTGATTGGCCAAGCGCATGCGCTTAGTGCTCTTTACCACGGTAAACTCGCCGTTATCACTGAGCGTTATCAACGGATGGCCCCAGGCATATTTGGATATTTGCAGGCCGAGGGTGAATTGGCTTTCGCAGATTATTTGGTAGGTGTGAATATCAACATCCATAGTTTATATTTTTGCTGCAACCCTCTTGTTGAAATAAAATAAAAAATAGCGGAAATGAGAAAAATCCGACAACCAACTTACCTCCAGGCATTATTAAACCACTGCATTAACCTTTGGGAATAAAACTCCCTGCGGGGTGATGAAATTACACGGCATACGAGATCCCCTGACAAGTGAAAAATATAATGCTTGGCGTTAGATGAATTCATCCGAGTCTTGCCGCCCCGTTGCCGCAGTCATAGCGCCGCAGAGTCAGCGCCCGATGCTGCCCGCGCCCGCCGCGGGCGATTAAAAACAAAACTAATAATTAGCAAGAAAAGTAACTTTTTGTGTCGCCGATTGTGTTACACATGCCTTCCGCTTTAAAAACATCAAAAAAACCACTGAACCGCACAAAAACTCGGCTTTTTGCGCGGAAGATCGGCATGGCGGCGCCGATGACAGTGGCAACCGATAACAGGGATAACACATGCCGATTAAATTGCGCGCATTAACTCAGGCAGTGGCAGTGGGACTGGTGGTCGGCAGCGCTTCGTTCGCCGCCCAGGCGGAGATCACCCTGCTGAAGCAGGATCCGCAGGCCGGCGACCCGCTCAGCCGGCTTAACTTTACCGTCGGCGGCAGCATTCGGCCGCAGTTCAATAACATGACCGGCGACGGCGACAAAGGCTCTTACAAACGCAACGGCTTTGACGGCGGCACCCGCTTCCGCTTCGCGGCGGACTACTACCTGTTCGACGGCATCAGCTGGATCGGCTACTACGAGCTGGGGGTGAACATTCCCGCGCTGTTCGACTGGGACCACCACTATGCCGACGGCGCCAACAACACCAGCCGCCGCATGCTGTACACCGGCCTGAAAAGCAAAACCTGGGGTCAGCTGACCTTTGGCCAGCAAAACAGCATTTACTACGACGTGGTCGGGGCCAAAACCGATATCTGGGACTACGACATGCTGGCGCAGGCGCCGGGCAACGGCATCAACGGCGACTACGACGGCTCCTACCGTTCACGCAAAATGCTGAAATACAAAAACAGCTTCGGCGATGCGGACCTCTACGCTTCCTACCTGTTCAGCGATGACGAATACCTGCCGGGCAACGGCCTGCGTTACAAGCGCAAGGGCGGCGGTTCGCTGGGGGTGGATTATCACCTGACGCCGGATCTGACCTGGGGCACCGCCTGGAACTACACCCGCGCCGAAATGCGCAATCCGTCGACCAGCGGCGCCAAGAGCTACGATCAAAACATCGTCGGTACCGCCATCAGCTGGAAACCGGATAACTGGACGCTGACCTTCGGCGGCGGCTGGTACAACAACTTCCTCACCACCAAGAAAGCCGACGTCGACAACTACTTCGCCGGCGACGCCTGGGGCATCGAATATCTGGCCGGCTACACCGTGCCGGTGGGCCAGTATGCGGTGAAATCCGTGATGCCGTACTTTATGGGCGACCGCCTGGAGTACGTCAGCGGCCGCGACTATCAGCGCATCGATAACGGCCTCGGCGTGACCTTTCAGTTCGACTACGGTTTCCGCGTCGATCTGGAGCACGTGCTGACGTCCAGCACCGACAACCTCGGCGATATGACGCTGGTGCGCCTGCGTTACGATTTCTGAGGATAGAAGACGTAAAAAAGGCCGCTTGAGCGGCCTTTTTCATTGCGCGGTTCGGCATCAGAACCCGCCGCGCGCCGAGCGCCCCACCGTCTCGCCCAGCTGCCACACCGCCATCGCATAATGGGTGCTGTGGTTATAGCGGGTAATGGTGTAGAAGTTCGGCAGACCGTACCAGTACTGGTAACCGGTGCCGACATCCAGACGCAGCAGGCTCGCTTCCTGATTGTCGCCCAGCGAGCTCTGCGGGCTGAGGCCGGCCGCCGCCAAAGAGGCGATCGAGTAACGGGTCTTGAAGCCGTGCTCCAGCCCCGGCGCCTGCCCGTTGGCCTGCACCGCCACCGGCTCGTCCTTGACCCAGCCATGAGCCTTGAAGTAGTTGGCGACGCTGCCGATGGCGTCCACCGGATCCCACAGGTTGATATGGCCGTCGCCGTTGAAGTCAACCGCGTAGCTCTTGAAGGAAGAAGGCATGAACTGGCCGTAGCCCATGGCGCCGGCAAAGGAGCCGCGCAGCTCCAGCGGATCGTCCCCTTCGGCGCGCGACATCAGCAGGAAGGTCTCCAGCTCGCCGGCGAAGTAGTCGGCGCGGCGCGGGTAATCGAAGGCCAAGGTCGCCAGGGCGTCGATAATGCGGGTTTTGCCCATCACGCGGCCCCAGCGGGTCTCGACGCCGATAATGCCGACGACGATCTCAGGCGGCACGCCGTATACCTGCCAGGCGCGCTGCAACGCGTCCTGATATTGGTTCCAGAACGCCACGCCGTTTTGCACGTTATCCGGCGTGATGAACTTGTTGCGGTAGCGCAGCCAGGATCCGTTCGGCCCTGACGGCGGCTGGGTGGTCGGCGTCGGCGCCTGACGATCCATCAGCCGCAACACCGAGTCCAGCCGCCTGGCCTGCGCCAGCACGTCGTGCAGCTGCTGGCGATCAAAACCGTGCTCCTGCACCATTTTATCGATAAAACGGGCGGCGTTCGGGTTATAGGCGAAATCCCCGCCCAGCGGCGCGCCGTTGCTGTGAGCAGGCGTCAGCAAAAAGCCGCCCTTCACCGTGGTGCTCTGGGGCGCGGCCGTGGCGCTGGGTTCAGGCGTACTGCTGCAGGCGGCAAGCAGGGTGATCAGGGGTAAAAGAGCAACCAGGTGACGCATCGGATATCCATATGACCATGCAAAAAATTGAGTAGGGTTATGTTAATGCATTGTTCAACGCGAACAAACAGGATTATGGCGTCAATTTACGCTCAGAGGCATCAAACGTGCTGAATTGTGAGGCGAAGCACGGAAGCGCAAGGTCACTTGATGTATAGCCGAAAACATCAACCGCCATTAAATGAGAAAGGTTATCACCTTGACCCTGGAGCCTGCGGCTTTAAAATGCCGATTGTTTTCGGACCGCCGCCGGCATTTCCGCCGTTCGCGCTGCAATGGACTGTATTTTGGACTCTCTCGGGCACATCGCCAAAAGCGTGTTCACACGCCGCATTACGCGCAGAAACTATGTTTTCTCGACGATCGTTTTCGCCGCCGGCATCGCGCTGTTGTCGCTGCTGTCGCCCTATCTGGACAAAAACCATTTCTGCAACCATGCGCACGGCGATAGCGCCAAATTCCACGCGGTCTTGCTGTATCTGTTGTGCGTCATGGCCTGGTCGCTGTGCTGGCTCGGCCTGATCGTTCGATTTGTCGCCCACACCGCCTTCCGGCTCAACGACGTCGCGCTTCCCGGCTGGCCGCTGGCGCTGTACCTCTGCGGCGTCATCAACAACTACTGCCCCGGCGCGATGCCGCGCTGGCTGCCGCTCATCAGCCTGATTGGCGTACTGTGCGCCCTGCTGCTGCCGCCCCGCCTCCTCGCCCGCCGGGCGAAAGGCGGCGCGGATTAACGCAGCGACACTACCTTGTTGTCCGCCATCTCCGGCGGGGTCGCCCGGGCGCTGACCTGGCTGATGCCGCCGCCGTGGTTATGGAAGACCACCGCGATCGGCAGGCGTTTCAGCTGCCCGGTCAGTTCGGGCGTAATGTAGCCGATACGGGTATTTTGCTGCTGCGCCCGCCAGCGGCCGGCCGCTCTGCGGCGCGAGAAATATTGGTTGTACTTGGCCCAGCCGATCAGGCTGACGGCGTTAAACAGCGCCACGACGATGTACAGCGAAATCACCTGCAGCAGCGACAGCGCGGAATGCGCCCCGTGCTGCTCCATCACCGACATCAGGCCGCGGCTGAACAGGTAAATGAACCCGCACCAGGCGAACAGCGTCAACGCCCCGTCAATCAGGCGCGGCAGCAGGCCGCGTTCAGAATAAATCAGTATATCCGTCACTCTTTCATCCTCCCTATGCCCCGGTCGGGGCTGATCCAGCGCGCGCGTCCGCGCCGGGCTTTCAACATCACTTTGGAAAAGGCCACCAGCGTGGTCAGCAGGCTGAGCAGCCAATACACCAGCGGATACCAGATGATCCAAAACAGCGAGCGGCCGAAGTGTTTCTCGTAGCGGCGCTCCAGCATCAGGCTGACGGTGAACTGCAGCAGGCACACCACCCCCAGCACCAGGCCGGTGAACGCCGGCGTCAGCAGGGAATGAATGCGGATCCCCTCCGGCAGCGGCACCGCCAGCCCGACCAGGAAAATCAGCACGCTGACCAGATACGTGAACGCCCACAGCGTGGACAGGCAATATTCGGCGAACAGCAGCCACATATGGCGATGCTCCCAGGCCCACAGATTGCGCAGGTTCTTCAGGAACACTTCCGCACCGCCCTGCGCCCAGCGCAGGCGCTGTTTCCACAGACCGCGCAGGGTTTCCGGCATCAGGATCCAGCACAGCGCCCGCGGCTCGAAGAAGATGGCCCAGTGCTTCAGCTGCAGCTTCCAGCTGATGTCGATGTCCTCGGTGATCATGTCCTGGCTCCAGTAGCCAACGTCGGTAAGCGCCTGCTTGCGAAACGACGCCACCACCCCGGAGATGGTGAACAGCCGGCCGTAAACGCGCTGCGTACGCTTGATCAAACCGATAATCGAAGAAAACTCGCCGACCTGAATGCGCCCGATCAGCGTAGAACGCGTGCGAATGCGCGGGTTGCCGGTCACCGCGCCGACGTGCGGGTTAGCCAGCAGCGGCGCCACCAGATAAGCCGCCGCATCCCGATCCAGCAGCGCGTCGCCGTCGATGCACACCAGATATTCGCTGCGCGCCGCCGCCGCCCCGGCCTGCAGGGCTATCGCCTTGCCCTGGTTCTGCGCCAGATGGATCACCCGCAGGCGGGGGAACTCCAGCGTCAGCTGGTCCAGCACCTCGGCGGTGTCATCGCTCGAGCCGTCGTTGATGGCGATCACTTCAATATTCTGGTAGCGCTGGGCCAACGCCGCCGAGATGGTCTCGCGCGCATTCAGCCCCTCGTTGAAGCAGGGGATCAGAATGCTGACCGACGGGTTGCCCGGCAGCGCCGGCGGCGGCATATCGGCGTTCCAGCGCCAGTGCCGCTCGCGATGCAGCCAGAAATAAATGCCGCCGGTGATCCAGATGCCGGACATAAACAGCGGCCAGAAAAACACGAAGTTAAGCAGCATCTCGCCGGTAAACAGCAGCACGATGCCGAAAGGCACGCTCAACACCACGCACAGGATGAATAAGGCAATTAAACGATCGGTCATGGCAGCGGGAACCAGGCTGAGGACAACACCGGGCGTACGGCATCCAGCTTCGGCCGATCGTCGAGGAAATTGTCAGGGTAATAACCGAAGCTCTGCGCGCCATTGCGCTGCAGGCGACGCATCCATTCGGCCAGCTGTCGGCCGTCGTCCAGGCTGTTCTGGCGGCCACGGCGCCAGTCGACGGCCTGCAGTTCAAACACCGTTTTGTCGAGCGCGCCGGGGTAAGCCGCTACGCCGCCGACCAACCGATCCAGCCAGCGCGCGCTCTCGTCCTGCGGCACGTTCTCCATCAGCGGCATCGCCATCGGTGCGACCCAATCGTAGGCCTGCAGGAAGTCCGTCAGATTCTGGGCAAACCAGGCTTCGCTGGCGGGATCGAGGATCGGCATCGCATAAATGTTGCGCGCCGTTTGCACCTGCGGGCCGCGGATTGCCCGCACCCGTTCGGCCAGCGTTTGGGTAAAGTCGATCAGCGCCCGGCTTTTGAAGCGCGTCCAGCGGGCCAGCATCTGCGGATCCTGGCGTATCGCCTGCACCGAATCGGCGAAGCCGGCGGCGCGATAAGCGGCCAGCGCGTCGGGGCCGGCGTCCTCGAAGTCGGACAGCAGCGCGTCATCGTGGAACAGGATCCCTTTGAAAGTGGCGTGCGCGGCCAGATCCTCGTAGATCTGCGCAATGCGCTGGCGCGCCACCGGGTTGAACGGCGACAGCCGGCGATACTGTTTGCCGTCGACGGACAGCGCGCCGCTTTGCGGATCGATGCGCTGTACCCGCGGCACCTCCGGCCCCAGTTCAAACGCCAGCACCGGCATCCAGGCATACACCGATACGCCGGCGCGTGAAGACAGCTGCCAGGACACGCGGTTGAACAGATCGGCCTTCATCGGCAGCCAGCGGTTGGGAAAGTAAAGCTCGCGCACGTTGCCGTCGCCCTTCGGATCGGCGAACGCCTGCAGGAACACGGTGTTGATGCGCAGATCGTAAATGCGCTGGATCAGCTTATCGAGATTTTTGGCCTGCTGCTGCGGATCCGGATCGTAGAGGTAATCCAGATCGACATGCGCTACCCGCATGATCTGCCGATTCTGGATCTGAGTCACCTGCTGGGCGAAGCTGGCCAGCGACGGGTTGCCGGCAATCAGCAGACGCGGCACGTTATCGGGGCGGTTGACGTCGCCCAGGCCGTTTTCCAGCGTCAGCGCCAGGCGATAACCGCGCTGGCGGACGATATCCAGCGCCACGCCGCCGGCCGCGCCGTAAGGCCATACCCACACCCGCGGTGCCTTGCCGGTGGCGGCGGTGATGCGCCGGGTAATCAGTTCGACGTCCTTGCCGATGCGCCGGCGGTACTCCGCCTCGCTTTCGTACCGCCCGGCTTTGCCGTCATAGAGGCGGTTGGCCACCGCCGGTTCGGTGTTGCCCTGCGGATTGGCGATGCCGCCGTAATGCGAAGCGTAGGTATGCGCGCCGATTTCCACCAGCCCGGACGCCGACACTTCGCGCACCTGTTGCCAGGTGAGGAAACGATCGCGCGGCGTCATCAGGCCGCCGAAGTCGACCGGCTTGTCGGCCGGGGCATCCAGCCAGACGCCCACCGGCGCCAGCACCGCCGGCCAGTTGTAGGCCTTCAGCAAGGGGAAAACCCGGTGATAAAAGCTGCTGTAGCCGTCGTCGAAAGTTAACAGCACCGCCTTGTCCGGCAGCGCCGGGCCGCCGTTTTGCGCGCGCAGGATCTGATCGACCGACACCGGCCGGTAGCCGTTCTGCTTCAGCCAGGCGAACTGTTCGTTCAACGCGCTGGTGCGCACCGCCATATAACGCTGGTCCGCCGCGCCGTCTTCCACGTCGTGATAGGCCAGCACCGCGTAGCCATTGGCCGGCCAGGGCCGGTCGGCGGCGGCGACGGGGCGCTCCGCCGGCGGCGTGAAGCGCGGCACATCCGCCTGGCTGCAGGCGTTGGTCAGCAGCGCTGCCAGCATTAAAAGCGAGGATCGAAAAAGCATGGTTATTCCTTTAAAAACGATAATTCAGATCAAAAGTCACACTGATGTTTCGTTCGCGTTTGCCGTCGTAGGGATGCTTCTCAAACTGCAGCATGGCGCCGGCGTCCAGCACCCCGCCCCAGCTGACGCGCTGACCGTACCCCAGCTGGGTGATCGGCTTGCGCGCATAGCCCTGCTGCCAATAGCCGCCTGCGCCGGCCTGGATCTGCTGGCTCCACTCGGTCTGATAATGGCGGTACAGGCTGTGATCCAGCGTCAGCGAAGGCAGCAGCGTGAAATCGCGCTGCGGGTTGTAGTAGGGAGTGTTTTCCCGGCTGTTGCGGCTGCCGGCCAGCGTCAGGTTCATATCCAGCCGATAGCGGGCGCCGGACAGCAGGCGCTGGCGCCCCTCCACCCCATATTCCAGGCGGTTGTTGCCGTCGCTGAAGCGCGAAGGCGCCACGCTGGCGCGCAGCTCGCGGCTTTCATTCTGCTGCCAGCGCAGCCACAGGTTGCCGCCGTTGGCGCTGATGCCGTTCGCCATCGCCCGCAGCGGAGTGTCGGCCGACAGCCGCGCGGCGGAGCCGCCGATGCGCCACTGGTCGTTGAAGTCATGCCAGGAGGAAAGCCGCAGGCCGAGCTGATTGCCGTGGCCGAAATTGCGGTTGGCGACCTCCATCTCCGCCCAGTTGCCGCGTGAGCGCCACTCGGCCCCGGCGCCGAGATCGCGGTTGATGCCCTTGCCTTCTTCGAACTGGCCGGTGCTGAAACCCCAGCCGGTGAACAGCCGCCAGTTCTCGTCAATCGGCGGCGAATAGAGCGCGGCGTGCATGCCGAAGTCATGGCTGCCGCTGATCGGGCCGTCGGAATCGATGCCCTGATTGCCGCTGATGCGCAGCTCGGACAGGTGATGAATGCGGCGCTGGCGCTCAAGCTGCTGCGCAGCGGCGCTTTCCGGTGCGCGCCGCATCGCGTCGTCGGCCAGCATATCCAGCTGCCGCCACTCCTGCAGCTCCTGGGCCGCGTAGCCCTGCTGGATCTCCAGCGGCAGACTGCGCGGCTCCAGCCCCTCCGCCTGTTTCAATTCCTCTTCCGCACGGCGCGGCCAGCCGCGCGCCAGATAGACGCCGGCCAGCGAAATGCGCAGCCCCTGATTGCCCGGCGCGGTGCGCGCCAGATGGGTCAGCTGCCGCTCGGCGTCGGCCAGATCGCGCTGATACACCCGCGACTGCGCCAGCAGCGTCTGCCCGGCCAGCCAGTCGTCGTTGTAGGCCAGGGTCGGCAGTTGGTACAAACGGGTCGCGTAGGGATACTGCCGGCTGACGCGCTGCGCCAGCGCCGCGGCGCTGTCGATGCGTTCATCTTCCGCCTGCGCGTAGAACAGGTCGGTGGCGTCATCGGCGGTAACGGCCTGCGGGGCCGCCTCGTTCACGCGGCTGAAAATGGCCTGCGCCTTGTCCGGCCGCTGCAGGTAAAGATAGGCGGACGCGGCCCAGCGCTGCGCTGCGCGTAATCAGGCACCGCCCGCCCTTCCGCCAGCAAGGCTTCATAGCCGCTGACCACCTCCGCCATGCGATAACGCGCCAACAGCGCGCCCAGCCGATCGATGCGCGCCTGCTGATAATTGGCCTGCGCTTCCGGCAGCGGGCGCCACTGCGCCAGCAGCAGGTCGTAGCGCGCCAGCGCGCGGTCGGCGACGACGAAGCGCTGCCGTTCGCCGCGGGCGTCGGTAAACGACAGGCGCACCAGCTCGGCGGCCTCGTCCGCCTGCAGCCGCCGCAGTTGCTCGGGCGGCAACGACAGCCTGACGCCCTCACGCAGGGCGGGCTCGGCCACCCGGTTGGCGGCCAGCAGGGTAACGTAGTATGCGCGGATGCCGGCGTCCGACGGCGCCAGCGACCGGGCGCGGCTGGCATGCTCCAACGCCGCCCAGGTACGGCCCCCCGCTTGGTCCACGTAGGCGCGCGTCAAGTGCCAGGCGGCCGGATCGAGGCTGGACGCCAGCTTGGCCACTTCCGTCTGCGCCTGCGCATCCTGGCCGGCGTCGGCCAGCGTCATCGCATAGCCGCGCCGCAGCCCGCCGTCGGCCGGGGCCTGCCGCAACGCCGCACGCCACAGGCGCAGCGAAGGCTGCCACTGCTTCTGGTTGCGATAAGCGCGGGCGACCGCCGCCAGACTGACGGCATCCGGCGGCAGCCCGGCGCCCCCCGCCTGCCACAGGCCGATCACCTCGTCATCGCGCCCGGCCCAGCCGGCCACCTGAATGAAGTCGGCCCGCTGCTGCGGGTTCAGGCCGGCAGCGGCGCGCCGCTGCGCCAGATACGCCAATACCGGTCCGGTATTTCCCGCCCGCGCCTGACGAATCAATGCGTCGTAGTGTTCATCCGCCACGGCGCCGAGCGGCAGGCTCAAACCAACGAATAACAATGACGCGGACGCGGCATGTTTAATGGGGCGGCGCTCACCCGGTCGGCGCAAGCGGGGGTTAACTTTAGACACGAAGTATTCCTTTAATCCTGATACTGCTTCCCTGCCGTAATAACGAGGATGCAAGCGGGCGCCCGACAAATCGGTGCGATCCGTCGGTTAATAGCCATGGCGTAATGAATATTCTTAAGTAATATTCTCAAGCAAAAGAAAACGCTATCTCTTAAACAGACTATTTATAAACATGATCAATAACACCCGAATTAAAGTGATATCTGCTGAAACCCTGAATTTCACATGAGTTAAAAAGTGAAATTTAAAACAACAAAATAAACAATATCAATGAGTTGATTACTTTTTATTGATAATATTCCGAACGATATCGGCAAAGTGAAATCGTATGAAAATATCGAGTGATATTTGATTTTGATTATCATTCCCACAGAGGAAATAAAAAAACGCAACAAACAGAATAACAACCGGTCATTTCCATGCCGGGGATTAAGAATATTGCCAACGATAAAAAAATGGGGCGAATCTATAATCCTCCGTTTTGAAAATAAAATCGATATGCCCGCGCTGGCTATCTGCAGGCCAAGCGGTCACAATACCGCATCATTCACCCCCCCTCAGGAATCACCATGCCTTGCCATTACCCCGCTCACTACGCCTTTGACCACGACAGCGACGCCTGGCAGATTGGCTTTCGCGATTTTCCTGAACAGCGGGCGGCCTGCTATAAGCGCGAAGACGTCGAGCTGGAGGCGCAGGAAAGCCTGCTGAACGCCATCGCCGCCGCCATGGACGAAGGGCTGGCGATCCCCGCCCCCTCTCCGCTGCAGGCGGAAGAGCTGGCGATCCACCTGCCGGTGTTGGTGGCGCTAAAGCGCGAGCTGCATAACATTATGCTGGCCAAAACCGTCGCCAAAGCGGATTTGGCGCGCAGGCTGGGCTTTAACGGCGCCCAAATGGATCGCTTGCTGGACGTCGGCTACGCCTCGAAGGTCGAAGCGCTGGAGCAGGCGCTGTACCTGTTGGGCTACGAGGTGCGGGCCGCAGTGGCGGAAATTCCTCAGCGGTAGGAAAAATATTCTCTGCGGGGGCTAAATTTTCTTCATTTTTCGCCGATGTGTGGATTACCCAATCACCAAAAGCAACCATGAAGGCTAAAAATGAAGTGGAGTCGCCGTAATATCTGGACCGTTATTCTGCTGTCTTGCCTCGTCTTCTGGGCCATCCTGCTGACCGGCCTCAACGCCGTCGCCTGATCCCGTTTCACAACATCACAGCAAACATAACGATAAAGCCCGCCGCCGCGGGCTGCCCCGGCGGCGCGCCGTGCGCCGGGGTAAATAAAAATCGTTTAAAAACAGCGACAGGTGATTAAAAAAACGCCAAAAAATGTGATCAAAAACACAGTATTGAAATCACTCTGGCATTGAGAGTACATTAGCGCCGATCCTGTCGCGGTTCAGATTTTACCTCACGGACTGTGAAGCGCGACAAGCGGACAACTTGTGGTCGAGGACGTTGTTCTTTCTGCTTGAAGAACCCGCCGGCTAACCCAGGTTGCCCATAAAATACTCAGCACAACAATCGGGATCATTGCTGGCGAGGACTCCACACGGGAGTTGTTCAGTGAAATATTTTTTGATGGGCGTTTCATTCATGCTGGTTGCGTGGATTGGCACCTTCATGCTGATGGTTGCCTGACCTCAGCCTGACCGGGAACACAGACAAGGGGACGCAAACGCGTCCCCTTGTTGTTTCTGGCCGCCGGGGCTATTTACCCGGCATCATGCGCCGCAGGGTGTCGTCCTTGCGCAAAAAGTGATGATACAGCGCCGCCAGCGCATGCCCGCCAATGAGAAAGTAGCCGACGTTGGCCAGGGTTTCGTGCGCGGTTTTGATCAGCCGGCGCATCACCGGGTCCGGCGTCACCCATTGCGGCACCGGCCAGCCCAGCAATACCCAATGTTTCCCGCCATAGGCCAGCGTCAGCGCCCCCAGCGCCGGCAGCGTCAGGAACAGCACGTACAGCAGCCAGTGAAAAACCCTGGCGCCGAGCTCCTGCCACTCTTCCAAACCCGGCGTGACGGGCGGCGCAGCCTTGACGTGGCGCAGCCCCAGCCGAATGAGCATCAGCACAAAGACCGCAACGCCGAAATTGAAGTGCAGGTTTTTCACCGCCGGCACCGCATCGTCCGGAAATTGATCCCTCAGCAGCATTGCCGCATAGGTGAGGATCACCATCAGCAGCGTCAGCCAGTGCAAAGCAATTTGCGATCTCGCGTAGCGGTTGCGCATCGACTCTTCCCGATAAATAAAAAAAGAGTAGTCGAGCATAATGGGGAAATAATGAAGAAAACCTTAGGGCAGACAAAAATAAGGCCGGGACGCCGCCCGACCTGCGGGGATTATTTGCCGGCGCCGGCCTTGCCCGGCTTGATCAGGCCGTCGGCGCGGAACATCGCCTTGATGCCGCGCACCGCCTGCCGAATGCGATCCTGATTCTCGATCAGCGCGAAACGCACGTGGGTGTCGCCGTAGTCGCCAAAGCCGATGCCCGGCGAGACGCACACCTTGGCCTCCGCCAGCAGGCGTTTGGCGAACTCCAGTGACCCCAGATGAGCGTATGGCTCGGGAATTTTCGCCCACACGTACATCGAGGCTTTCGGGTTTTCGACCATCCAGCCGGCTTCGTGCAGCCCCTTCACCAGCACGTTGCGGCGCTGGCGGTACTGCTCGGCGATATCGCGCACGCATTGCTGATCGCCTTCCAGCGCGGCGATCGCCGCCACCTGCAGCGGGGTAAAGGTGCCGTAGTCGTGGTAGCTCTTGATGCGCGCCAGCGCGTTGACCAGCTCCGGGTTGCCGACCATAAAGCCGATGCGCCAGCCGGCCATGTTGTAGCTTTTCGACAGGGTGAAGAACTCTACCGCGATGTCCTTGGCGCCCGGCACCTGCATGATCGACGGCGCTTTCCAGCCGTCGTAGACGATGTCGGCGTAGGCCAGATCGTGGATCACCAGCACGTTGTACTGCCTGGCCAACGCCACCACCCGCTCAAAGAAGTCCAGCTCGACGCACTGGGCGGTCGGGTTGGACGGGAAGCCGAGGATCATCATTTTCGGCCGCGGAATGGTTTCGCGAATGGCGCGTTCCAGTTCGCCGAAGAAATCCACGCCGTCCACCAGCGGCACCGAACGCACCTGGGCGCCGGCGATCACCGCGCCGTAGATGTGGATCGGGTAGCTTGGGTTAGGCACCAGCACGGTATCGCCGTGATCGAGGGTCGCCAGCATCAGGTGCGCCAGCCCCTCTTTCGAGCCGATGGTGACGATGGCCTCGCTTTCCGGATCGATATCCACCTGGTAGCGATCGGCGTACCAGCGCGAGATAGCGCGGCGCAGGCGCGGAATGCCGCGCGAGGTCGAATAGCCATGGGTATCGTCGCGCTGGGCGACGGTACAGAGTTTTTCCACAATGTGCGGCGGCGTCGGGCCGTCGGGGTTGCCCATGCTGAAATCGATAATATCCTCGCCGCGACGGCGTGCGGCCATCTTCAGTTCGGCGGTGATGTTGAATACGTAGGGGGGGAGGCGTTCAATACGCGTAAAACGGCGTTGTGGACTGTTATCAGCCATAGGTTCCTCGAGGAGACGTTAGCGCCCGGACCGTCCGAGCGACGCTGACCCGTTTTCAGGTCGAATATCGAACATATCGCAGCGGCGACGGCATTGTCGATACCCGCCGCAATATTTTTATTTTCCCGCCCGGAACTCCGCCGCCAACAGCCCGAACAGCCAGTCGGCGTGCCACTGCCCCCCCAGGCGGAAATTATCGCGCAGCGTGCCCTCCAGCTGAAAACCGCAGGATCCCAACAGCCGGCGCGAGGCGATGTTGCCGGCGGTTACGGTGGCGGTCAGCTTGTGGAAGCCGCAGGCGTTGAAGCCAAAATCCAGCACCGCCCGCAGCGACTCCTTGCCGTAGCCCTTGCCGTGCCCGGACGGCAAAATGCCGTACCCCACCTCCGCCTGTTGGCACGGCAGCCACATCGGCCGAAAGCCGGTGATGCCCACCGCCTCCCCGCCGGCCTTTTCACGCATCACCAGGCACAGCCACTGCTCCCCATGCTTATGCCACTCCGGCAGGCGCGCCTCAAAGCGCGTGCGGATTTCCTCCTCGCTGCGCGGGTCGGAAATATAACGGATCACCTCGGGATCCTGATTCAGCCTTAAAAACAATGGCCAGTCATCACGGGTCATGGACTGCAGGGTCAAACGTTCCGTACTCAGCTTCATGCAAAATCTCCGAAAAACGAAAAAGAGGAACTTACGAATGAAAGATATCCCTTTATTTTCCTCGATTAAATCCAGATAATCATTAACGATAAAACCACAAAACCATAACGTCTAACCTCGTCCCCTACAACTGCCCGCCGCCGTGCGAACGCGGCATGAGGAGAACACCATGGCTTCATTACGCATCGACGACATCCCGGCAGCGATTAAAAGCGTCAAACAGCAGCTGCGCCAGGCGTTGCCCAACTACCGCGAGGTGTTTTTGGCGCTGGAAGACAATATCCGCGGCCAGGTGGAACAGATCCGCCAGGAGCTGGCCGCCGGAGAAAATCCGGTGCCGCAAATCGACGCCGAAGACATTCTGCAGCAGCGCGTCAGCGAGCGGCAAAAAGCGCTGATCAAACAGCGCGGCGCCTGCGCCATCCGCGGCGTCTTTCCGCGCGCCAGGGCCGAAGCCTGGAACCGCGAGGTCGGCGATTACCTCGATCGCAATAACTTCGTCGAACGGCTGAAAAACGCCGCCGAAGACAACTACTTCGGCAAGCTGGCCGCCAGCAAGCCGCAGATCTACGGCATCTACTGGTCCAAACCGCAGGTCGAAGCGCGGCAGGATGCGCGCATGCATGCGGTGCAGGTGTTCCTCAACAGCCTGTGGGAAACCGAAAGCAACGGCAAACAGCACTTCGACCCGACGCGGGTCGCCACCTATGCCGATCGCACCCGCCGCCGCCCGCCGAACTCGTCGTCGCTGGGTTTGTCGCCGCACGTCGACAGCGGCACCATCGAGCGCTGGCTGGACGAAAACTTCCGCTACGTTTACCGCCACGTGTTCTCCGGCGACTGGCAGCGCTACGATCCTTTCGCCGCCGACGGCCGCACCGAGGTGCGCGAGATCGCCTCGCCGGCGGTGTGCTCGATGTTCCGCACCTTCCAGGGCTGGACGGCGCTGACGCCGCAGCGCACCAACGCCGGCACGCTCAACCTGGTGCCGGTCGCCAACGCCATGGCCTATGTGCTGCTGCGCGCGCTGCAGGACGACGTCGCCGACGACGATCTGTGCGGCGCGGCGCCGGGCCGTGCGCTGTCGATCTCGGAAAAATGGCATCCCCTTTTGCTCAGTGGGATTTCCCCTATTCCCGACCTGGAGCCGGGCGATACGGTGTTCTGGCACTGCGACGTGATCCACGCGGTGGAAAACGAACATAACGGCGAGTTCGACAGCAACGTGATGTACATCGCCGCCGCGCCGGGCTGCGCGAAGAACGACGCCTATCTGCAGCGCCAGCTGCCGAGCTTTATCGCCGGCAAGACGCCGCCGGATTTCGCCTCCGATGACTTCGAAGTGGACTTCGTCGGCCGCGCCACGCTCAGCCTGCTGACCCCGCTGGGCAAACGGCAGCTCGGCGTTAACTGACCGCCGGCCCGTGGCGCGCCCCCGACGCCACGGGCCTGTTTCGCTGTGATATACTGCCGCCATCTGTCCGCCGCAGCGAGAGCCCGTCGTGCACCCTTTTTTTGAAATGCTGTTAGCGGTGTTTGATCGCGCCGCGCTGATGTTAATCTGCCTGTTTTTCCTGACCCGCACCCGGCTGTTCCGCCAACTGCTGCAGAAAGAAGACCATACGCCGCTCGAGCTGGGCATCGTCACGGCGATCTTCTCGCTGTTCGCGCTGTTCAGCACCTATTCCGGCATCAACGTCGAAGGCTCGCTGGTCAACGTGCGGGTGATCGCCATCATGGCCGGCGGCATCCTGTTCGGCCCCTGGGTGGGCATCATTACCGGCATCATCGCCGGGGTGCATCGCTATCTGATCGACATCGGCGGCATCACTTCGGTGCCTTGCCTGATCACCAGCATCATCGCCGGCATCAGCGCCGGTTACATCAACCTCAAGGTAAAGAAGGAGCAGCGCTGGCGCGCCGGCATCATCGGCGGCATGCTGTGCGAATCCCTGACGATGCTGCTGATCGCGCTGTGGGCCACCCCGACCTCGCTCGGGCTGGACATCATCTCGCAGATTGCGCTGCCGATGATCCTCGGCACGGTGTGCATCGGGCTGATCGTGCTGCTGGTGCAGAGCGTCGAGGATGAAAAAGAGGTGATCGCCGCCCGCCAGGCCAAGCTGGCGCTGGATATAGCCCATAAAACCCTGCCCTACTTCCGCAACATCAACAACGAGTCGCTGGGCACCATCTGCAACATTATCCGCCAGGACATTCAGGCCGACGCGGTGGCGATCACCGATACCCACCGGGTGCTGGCCTACGTCGGCGTGGGCCAGGAAGCCTACCCGATCGGCCGCGAGGGGCTGAGCCGCGTCACCCGCGAGAGCATCCGCCACGGCAAGATCATCATCAAGAATAACCTGGAGAACCCGGCCACGCCGCAGATCCACTCGCAGCTGGTGGTGCCGCTGTGGGAAAAGGGCGAAGTGACCGGCGTGCTGAAGATTTACTACTGCCACGCGCACCAGATAACCAACACGCTGAAGGTGATGGCGGTCGGCCTGTCGCAGATCATCTCCACCCAGATGGAGGTGTCGCGCATCGAGCACCTGCGCCAGATGGCGGACAAGGCTGAAATGCGCGCGCTGCAGAGCAAGATCAATCCGCACTTCCTGTTCAACGCGCTGAACGCCATTTCTTCGTCGATTCGGCTCAATCCGGACACCGCCCGCCAGCTGATCATCAACCTGTCGCGCTACCTGCGTTACAACCTGGAGCTGAACGACGAACTGATCGACATCCGCAAGGAACTGCACCAGATCCAGGACTATATCGCCATCGAACAGGCGCGCTTCGGCGCCAAACTGACGGTGATTTACGACATCGACGACGATATTTCGGTGCGCATTCCCAGCCTGCTGATCCAACCGCTGGTGGAGAACGCCATCGTGCACGGCATCCAGCCCTGCAAGGGCAAAGGGGTGGTGGTGATCGCGGTGAAAGACGGCGGCGATCGGGTGAAGATTTCGGTCAAGGACACCGGGCACGGCATCGACGGGGAAACCATCGCCCGGGTGGCGCGCAACGAAATGCCGGGCCACAATATCGGCCTGCTCAACGTGCATCACCGGGTTTCGCTGCTGTACGGCCAGGGCTTGCGCATCCGCCGCCTGGAGCCCGGCACCGAAATCGCCTTTTACATCAGCAAAAACGGCGGCAAGCTGCCGGCGGAACGCGGCGTCTTGCCGGCCGGGGAGGCCTCATGAAAGCCATCATCGTGGAGGACGAATTCCTCGCGCAGGAAGAGCTCAGCTACCTGATCAAAAAGCACAGCAACATCGCGATCGAAGCCACCTTCGAAGACGGCCTGGACGTGCTGAAGTACCTGCAGAATCATCAGGTCGACGCCATCTTCCTCGACATCAATATTCCGTCGCTGGACGGCGTGCTGCTGGCGCAGAACATCAGCAAATTCGCCCATCGCCCGTCGATCGTGTTCATCACCGCCTACAAAGAGCATGCGGTGGAGGCGTTCGAGATCGAGGCGTTCGACTATATCCTCAAGCCCTATCACGAGGCGCGCATCGTCACCATGCTGCAAAAGCTGGAGGCGCTGCACAACCGCCCCGCCAGCGCGCCGGAGCACAGCGCGGCGCCGGGGCGCGGCGGCCACAGCATCAACCTGATTAAAGACGAACGGATCATCGTTACCGACATCAACGACATCTACTACGCCGCCGCCGACGAGAAAGTGACGCGGGTCTACACCCGCCGCGAAGAGTTTGTGATGCCGATGAACCTCACGGAGTTTTACGGCCGCCTGCCGGAGGAGCATTTCTTCCGCTGCCACCGCTCCTACTGCGTCAACCTGTCGAAAATCCGCGAGATCGTGCCCTGGTTCAACAACACCTACATTCTGCGGCTGAGCGACCTGGAGTTTGAAGTGCCGGTCAGCCGCAGCAAGGTGAAGGAATTCCGCCAGCTGATGCGCTTGTAGCCCGTTACCAGCGCGGCCCCGGGCGATGGTAATAGCCTGGCGGCGGCGGGGGCGGCATGCGGTAGTGCGGCCGTCCGCGCCATTCGCGCCGCGGCGGCTCATAGTAGATCACCCGCGGCGGCGGCCCGTAATAGTGGCCGCGCGGCCGTTGATAGACGCGATGCTCAGACCACCAGCGCGGATCGCGCCAGCGGTAACCGTCCCAGTAGTGGCCGCGATTGTCGCGGTCGCCGATATGCAATGACAGACCCGGAACGTTAACGCCGATCGACACTCCGGCGTGGCTCGCCAGCGGCAGCGCCAGCAGCGCCGCCAGTAACAACAGTGTTTTTTTCATCTCAAGGACTCCTGCAGAGCGGAACCTGTCCGTTCCCGGATAACATAGGCCCGCGCCCGCCGCCGCTCTATAGGAGCAAGGCCGATTTACGCCTTCCAGACAAATCCTTCACAATCTCGCCACAATCCATCACCGCCGATTCACAATAAATCGTTGATATATTTGATGTAGATCACGTGTCACTCGCTGCATTTCACACCCGTTTCGGCGCTAAAACGGCAACTCATGCAGCGCCAGATGCATTTCATTCCCGCTGCCGTGCAACTCATTCCCGATCCGCCGTTGGCTGGTACTCCCCCCCATATAATAAACCCATACCGCGGGCCCCGATTTCCCCGCAAATTTCCGCCAACGGCTGACGCCCGGCAACACACACAGGAAGGAGACCGGCCATGAACACCAAACCGGCAAATCGCAGCTTAATCGTTCTCGGCACCATCATCTGTCAGATGGGTCTGGGGACCATCTATACCTGGAGCCTGTTCAACCAGCCGTTGGTCGACAAGTTCCACTGGGGCCTGGCGGACGTCGCCACCACCTTCTCCATCACCAGCTTCTTCCTGGCCTTCGCCACGCTGTTCGCCGGCAAGCTGCAGGAACGCTTCGGCATCCGCAACCTGACGCTGTGCGCCGGCGTGCTGGTCGGCCTGGGATTGATCGCCAGCGCCCACGTCAGCTCGCTCGACATGATTTACCTGCTGGCCGGCGTGGTGGTGGGCTTCGCGGTCGGCATCGCCTACATCTCTACCCTGTCCAACCTGATTAAATGGTTCCCGGCCAACAAGGGGCTGATTTCCGGCATCTCCGTCGGCGCCTTCGGCAGCGGCAGCCTGCTGTTCAAATACGTCAACGCCGCGCTGATTGCCGACGTCGGCGTCTCCGGCGCCTTCTTCTACTGGGGCGCCATCGTGATGGCCTTGATCGTGCTGGGCTCGCTGCTGCTGAAAGAGCCGGTGCTGGCCAACCAGCCGGCGCAACGCAACGCCAACGGCCTGGGCAACGACTTCAGCGTGCGCCAGATGCTGGCCACCAAGGAAGCCTACCTGCTGTTCATCATTTTCTTCGCGGCCTGCATGAGCGGCCTGTACCTGATTGGCATCGTGAAAGACATGGGCGTACAGCTGGCCGGGATGGATCTGGCCACCGCCGCCAACACCGTCTCTGCGGTGGCTATCTTCAACACCGCCGGCCGCATCATCCTCGGCACCCTGTCCGATAAGGTGGGCCGCATGCGCGTTATCAGCTTCACCATGCTGGTGACGGTGCTGGCGATCGTCGCGCTGAGCTTCCTGACCCTGAACCATACGCTGTTCTTTATCTGCGTCGGCGCGGTCGCCTTCTGCTTCGGCGGCAACATCACCGTATTCCCGGCGATTGTCGGCGACTTCTTCGGCCTGAAAAACCACAGCAAGAACTACGGCATCATCTACCAGGGCTTCGGCCTGGGCGCGCTGGCCGGTTCGTTCGTCGCCAAATACTTCGGCGGCTTCCACGCCACCTTTATGGTGATTGGCGTGCTGTCGGCTGCATCACTGCTGATTACCCTGTTCATCAAGGCGCCGAAAGCGGTGGAGCAGGAAGAGGAAGGCCGCCAGGCGGCGGAGCTGGCCAAAGCCTGATACGCCGAAAAGACAAAAGGGGCGCAGCCTGACGGCTACGCCCCTTTTTTACGCGTCGAACGTTACAGATGCATGCCCAGCGTCTGGCGCAGGTGGGCGCCCGCCCCCAGCAGGCCCGGCTGGCCGTGGGTGATCATGAACACCGGGATGTCGCGCACGTAATCCCGGAACCGCCCTTTGTCTTCGAAAGCGGCGCGGAACCCGGAGGCTTTGAAAAACTCCATAAAGCGCGGCACGATGCCGCCGGCGATATATACGCCGCCGAAGGTGCCGAGGTTCAGCGCCAGGTTGCCGCCAAAACGCCCCATGATCACGCAGAACAGCGACAGGGCGCGGCGGCAGTCGATACAGCTGTCGGCCAGCGCGCGTTCGGTGACGTCCTTCGGCTCCAGCTTCTCCGGCAGGCGGTCATCCGCCTTGACGATGGCGCGGTACAGATTGAGCAATCCCGGACCGGACAAGACCCGCTCGGCGGAAACGTGCCCCACTTCGGCGCGCAGCACCTCCAGAATGACGTCTTCTTCTTCGCTGTTCGGCGCAAAATCGACGTGGCCGCCCTCACCCGGCAGGCTGACCCAGCGGCGGTTGACCTGCACCAGATGGGCGACGCCCAGCCCGGTGCCGGCGCCGTAAACCGCAATCGGCTTGTCGTGCTGCGCGCTGCCGCCGCCAAACTGCAGCACGTCGTCCGGCGACAGCATCGGGATCGCCATCGACACCGCGGTAAAGTCGTTGATCACCTCCAGGTGGCTCAGCCCCAGGTTGGCCTTCATCTCCTTGATCGAGAACGCCCAGCTGTGGTTGGTCATCGCCACCCAGTCTTCGGTCACCGGGCAGGCGATCGCGATGCAGGCGTCCTGCACCGCGATACCCCGTTCTTGCAGATAGTGGCGGATCACCGCCTCCAGGCTGTCGAATTCGAGGCCGGAATAGGTTTTTGCCTGGGTAATTTCACCCGTCGCAACAGTGCACAGCGCCAGGCGGGCATTGGTGCCGCCAACATCACCTACGAGGGCATAGGTCATCGATATCTTCTCCGCAAAATGAAAAATAAAAAGCTGCCCACACTGTAAAATCCCGCTGCGAAAACAACAATCACCATCCTCCGGTCTGCCATCCATTAGCGATCTCGATCACAAAAAACGTTTCAGCCTGGCGATGTCGCCGCGGTTTGAAACAAATTGCGGCAAAAAAACGCGCGGCGGCGGCTGTTAACCGTCATCGGCGCCGGGCAATATCAATGCGTGCCTGCCGGCCGATTGTCTGGCAAGCTGTGGTCACTTCCAACCGCCCGCCGCCCTGCCGTTCAGGGGGCCATAGACAAGGATCATTCATGCTGCACCCGCGCGCCAATGCCATGTTGGCCTTCGCTCTGCCCGCGCTGATTATCGGTTCCGCCTCCAGCCTGGTGCTCATTCTGGTGATAAAGTTCGCCGAAGCGCTGCAGCGGCTGCTGTGGGTCAACATTCCCGCCGCGCTGAACATCGATAGCGCTTCCCCCTGGTGGCTGCTCGGCATTCTGACGCTGGCCGGCGTGGCGGTCGGGCTGATCGTGCGCTACATGCCCGGCCACGCCGGGCCGGATCCGGCGACGGAATCGCTGATCGGCATGCCGTTGCCGCTGGCCGCGGTGCCCGGCCTGGGGCTGGCGTTGATTATCGGGCTGGCCGGCGGCGTCAGCCTGGGGCCGGAGAACCCGATCACCGCCATCAATATCGCGCTGGTGGTGGCCGCAGGCTCTCGCCTGCTGCCGAAGGTGCCGCGCATGGACTGGATCATTCTGGCGGCGGCGGGCACCATCGGCGCCATGTTCGGCACCCCGGTGGCCGCGGCGCTGATTTTTTCACAAACCCTGGCGGGCAATAATGAGGTGCCGCTGTGGGACCGGCTGTTTGCGCCGCTGATGGCCGCCGCGGCCGGCGCGGTGACTACCCAGCTGTTTTTCACCCCGAATTTCGCGCTGCGGCTCGACGCCTACGACATCACCCGGCTGCCGGACATTTTCAGCGGCGCGGTGGTGGCGCTGATCGCCATCGCCCTGGGCATGGTGGCGCTGTGGTGCTTTCCCCACGCCCATCGGCTGTTCCACTCGATAAAAAATCCGGTGCTGATGCTGGGGCTGGGCGGTTTCGCGCTCGGCGTGCTGGCGTTGTTCGGCGGTGAGATCACCCTGTTCAAGGGGCTGGATGAGATGAAGCGCCTGGCCGCAGACGACGGCTATTCGGTGGCGGCGTTGCTGACCATTACGCTGACCAAGCTGGCGGCGCTGGTGATCGCCGCCGCCAGCGGTTTTCGCGGCGGTCGCATCTTCCCGGCGGTGTTTGTCGGCGTGGCGCTGGGGCTGATGCTGCATCAGCACGTGCCGGCGGTGCCGGCGGCGATCACCGTTTCCTGCGCCATCATGGGGCTGGTGCTGGTGGTCACGCGCGACGGCTGGCTCAGCCTGTTCATGGCGATAGCGGTGGTGCCGGACCTGCACCTGCTGCCGGTATTGTGCGTGGTGATGCTGCCCGCCTGGCTGGTGCTGGCGGGCAAGCCGTTGATGCTGGTGAACAAACGCCAGCCGCCGCGCGGCGACTAGGCCAGCGCATACTCCGCGGCGGCGCGCGCATGGATGGCGGTGGTGTCGAACACCGGCACCGAGGCATCCTGCGCGCCGACCAGCAAACCGATCTCGGTGCAGCCGAAGATAATGCCGTTCGCGCCCTGTTGCTCTAAATCGCTGATAATGCGGCGATACTCGTCGCGCGACGCATCGCGAACTTTCCCCAGACACAGCTCTTCGTAGATTATGCGGTGGACGATATCGCGATCGGCGGCGACCGGCGTCACCACCTCGATACCATGCCGCTGCTGCAAGCGGCCGCGGTAAAACTCCTGCTCCATGGTGAAGCGGGTTCCCAATAGCCCGACGCGGCGAATATCCTGCTGCCGCACCTGCCGCGCCGTGGCGTCGGCGATGTGGATCAGCGGCAGGCCGCTGGCCAGCTCAACCGCCTCCGCCACCTTGTGCATGGTGTTGGTGCAAATCACCAGCGCCTCGGCGCCGGCGGCGCGCAGCGAGACGGCGGCGGCGGCCAGCAGTTGCCCGGCCCCTTCCCAGTCGCCCTGATGCTGCAGGCGTTCCACCTGCTGGAAATCGACGCTGTAGAGCACGATTTTGGCCGAATGCAGACCGCCGAGGCGCTCCTTCACCTGTTCATTGATCATGCGGTAATAAGGGATGGTCGATTCCCAGCTCATGCCGCCCAGCAAACCCAACACTTTCATCGCTCTTTCTCCGCGTTATCAGACTATCCCCTGACATTACCTGAGGAGCCGCAGGTTGGCGACGCCTTATTTGGCACCGGAATTGAGCGGCTGACGCGCCTCGAACCAGCGCTGACGCAGCGTATCGTACAACCAGTTGTAGAACATGGTGTACGGCAGGAAGAACAGGAAGAAACCAAGTTCCAGCATAAAGGCCTGCACCAGCGTAATGCTCAGCATCCAGGCGGCGATCGGCACGCCGATCAGGATAAAGCCGGCTTCGAAACCGACGGCGTGCAGCACCCGCACCTTCAGATTACGCGCCACCCGGCTTACCGGCCACAGGCGGTCGAACGCCGTGTTGTAGACCATGTTCCAGACCATGGCGACGGTGGACAGCATCACCGCCAGAGCGCCGACCTGCATCATCGAGCGGTTGAGCAGCCACGCGCCCAGCGGGGCGCAAACCATCACGGCGATGGCTTCGAAGCCGACGGCGTGGACGATACGTTCAATGAAAGACTTGTTTTGCAGTTGCATACATCACCTGTGTTCTGACGGATATCGTGAAAGCCAGGTGATTATCATCGTTTTTTCGGGTAGATTAAAAATATGTTCCATCGATAAAATAGATAGTTTATGCGCTATTCTCCCGAAGCACTTCAGGCCTTCGTTGAAGCCGCCGCCCTTGGCTCTTTCTCCGCGGCGGCGCGCAAGCTGCGCAAGAGCCAGTCGACCATCAGCACCGCCATCGCCAACCTGGAGGCCGATCTGGCGCTGACGCTGTTTGATCGCAGTTCGCGCCAGCCGGTGCTGACCGCCGCCGGCCACAAGGTGCTGGGCCACGTGCGGGAAATACTCGCCGCCGGCGAGCGGCTTGACGCGCTGAGCATCCGGCTGGCGGGCAATGTCGAACCGCGTCTCAGCATGGTGTTCTCCGATACCTATCAACCCAAGCACCATGACCGCCTGATGCAGCACTTCGAGCGGCGCTATCAGGATATCGAGCTGGAGTGGATGATCGCCGAAGAAGGCGACGTGATCGATCTGCTGCAAAGCGGCCGCGCGCAGCTGGGCATGGTCGAGGTGCAAAAACACTACCCGCCGGATATTGCTTTCGCCCGGCTGCCGGAACAAACGGAGATGGGCCTGTTCGTCGCCCACCGCCATCCGCTGGCGCAGGTTGCCGCCCCTACGCCGGATCAGCTATCCGGCACCCGACAGCTCACATTGAACACCTATACCGGCAGCGACGCGACGCGACGCGCGCCGGCGGCCTGGTGTGGTCGGCGCCCAGCTATCTGCTGCTGTTGGAAATGGCGGAACAGGGGTTCGGCTGGGCGGTATTGCCGCACTGGCTGGTGCGGCAATACGGGCACGGCAAGCTGACCGAGCTGCGGCCGCGCGGCTGGCCCAGGCTGATTTCGGTGGATGCGGTGTGGTCAAAGCTGACCCCGCCGGGGCCGGCGGGGTATTGGATGCTGGAGCGGCTGCTGGAAAGCGATGAACATCAGGCCGCGGCGTTGCGTGACTGAATGGCGCGCGAAACGGTATCCAGCAGCTCCGGAATATCCATTTTCGGCAACACCACTTCGATAAACGCCAGCTGGCGGCTGTCCGCCACCTCGCGCAGCGCCTGGCGCAGCTGCTCCGGCTCGCTGACGCGCAGGATGTTCACCGGGCGCTGGCCGGCCAGCGCCTGCGGCAGCTGCGTCCAGTTCCACTGGGCGATGTCGTTGTAACGCTGTTCCGGCCCGTGGATCGCCCGTTCGACGGTGTACCCCTGGTTATTCAGCAGGAAGATCACCGGCTTCAGGCCGTCGCGCAGCATAGACCCCAGCTCCTGCACGGTGAGCTGCGCGGCGCCGTCGCCGATCACCAGCAGCACCCGCCGCTCAGGCTCGGCGGTCTGCGCGCCAAACGCCGCCGGCAGGGTATAGCCTATCGATCCCCACAGCGACTGGACGATAAACCGGCATCCCTGCGGCAAGCTCAACCCGGCGGCGCCAAAGCAGGCGGTGCCCTGATCGGCGATCAGCATATCGCCCGGCCGCAAGAAATCCTGCAGCTGTTGCCAGAAGCCGTGCTGATCCAGCCCGGCGTCGCCGGCGGCCGGCAGCGACGGGCGGGTCATCGGCGGCAGTTGCCACCGCTCAGCCAGCGACAGGCTCAGCTGATGCAGCGCGTTAACCGCAGCGCGCATCGGGATCTGGCCGAACACCTGCTGGCCGACCCGCGCCTCGAACGGCTGGACGTCGATGCACTTCTCCGGCGGCAGGTTATGGCTGAAGCCGGCGGTGATGGTGTCGGTGAAACGCACCCCGACGTTAATCACCACGTCCGCATTCTCTATCAACTGTTTGACCTGCGGATCGCTGGCGGCGCCGGTATAGGTGCCGATAAACCCGGCGCGGGTCTCGTCCAGCACGCTTTTGCCCAGCAGCAGGGTTGAATGCGGCATCGCCACCTCATTCATCCAGCGGTCCAGCGCTGCTTCGGCGCCAAAGCGTTCCGCCAGGAAATCCGCCAGCAGCGACACCCGCCGCGCACCCTGCAGTTTTTCACGCGCCGCGGCGATAAAGGCCTGCAGCGACGTCTGCGACAGCCTGGCCTGCCGCAGCATCAGCGGCGCCGGCCGGGAAGCCAGCGGCGCTTCCGCCACGTCGCTCGGCAACATCAGATACACCGGGCGATGCTCAAACAGCGCGGTGGTCAGCAGGCGATCGATTTCCGCTGCGGCGTTGTCGGCGGTCAGGTTGGCCTGCGCCACCGTCACCTCCCGCGCCATGCGGGCAAAATGCCCGAAATCGCCATCGCCCAACGAATGGTGCAGCAAATCACCGGCTCGCTGGGCGCGCAGCGCCGGCGTGCCGACCACGTGGATCACCGGCAGATATTCGGCATAGCTGCCGGCGATGCCGTTCACCGCGCTCAGTTCTCCCACCCCGAAGGTGGTCAGCAGCGCCGCCGCCGGCTTGCAGCGCGCGTAGCCGTCTGCGGCGTAGGCGGCATTCAGCTCGTTGGCGCAGCCCACCCAGGTGATTTGCCGGTGGGCTATCACGTGATCGAGAAACTGCAGGTTGTAATCGCCCGGTACGCCGAAGAAATGGCGAATGCCAATCTGGGCTAAACGATCGAGAAGATAATCGGCGACCCTATAGTTTTTGCTCATGATCATCACCTGCCTGAGGAAGGGAACATCACTATCAAGTATTGAAGCTGCCGTACGAATTTCGAGCTTTGCGTTTAAAAAACCCCGGCAACTCTGCGTTACACCCGCCCCCAGCGCAGCCTGAACGGCAATTTTAATCGTATTGGCGTGATCGCCAGCGCGGCGGCGCGCTGTGAAAACGCATACACTCAAAGGCGACTCCCTCTCCGCCGATAAGGATCTGTATGCCGTACCAAGCTGACTCTTCGCGTTATCAGAACATGGAATACCGGCGCTGCGGCCGCAGCGGGCTGAAGCTGCCGGCGATTTCCCTCGGGCTGTGGCACAACTTTGGCGACACCACGCTGTACGACAACGCGCGCAAGCTGATCCATCGCGCCTTCGACCAAGGCATCACCCACTTCGACCTGGCCAATAACTACGGCCCGCCGCCCGGCGCCGCCGAGGAAAATTTTGGCCGCATTCTCAGGGACGATCTGAAAAGCTGGCGCGACGAGCTGATCGTCGCTTCCAAAGCCGGCTATACCATGTGGCCCGGCCCCTACGGTGACTGGGGGTCGAAAAAGTATCTGGTCGCCAGCCTCGATCAGAGCCTGAAACGCATGGGATTGGAGTACGTCGACATTTTCTACCATCACCGCCCGGACCCGGACACGCCGCTGGAGGAAACCATGGCGGCGTTGGATCTGCTGGTGCGCCAGGGCAAGGCGCTGTATGTCGGCTTGTCCAATTACCCCGCCGATCGCGCCCGCCAGGCGTTCGCCATCCTGCAGCGGCTCGGCACGCCGTGCGTGATCCACCAGCCCAAATATTCCCTGTTCGAACGTTGGGCGGAAGCCGAACTGCTGGATACGCTGGAGGAACACGGCGTCGGTTCCATCGCCTTCTCGCCGCTGGCGGGCGGCCTACTGACCGACCGCTATCTGCAGGGCATCCCGCCGGATTCCCGCGCCGCCAGCGGCAGCCGGTTCCTGCAGGCGGAACAGCTGACCGACGCGCGGCTGGACAAAGTGCGCCGGCTCAACGCGCTGGCGCAGCAGCGCGGGCAGAAGCTGTCGCAGATGGCGCTGGCCTGGGTATTGCGCGGCGATCGCGTCACCTCGGTGCTGATCGGCGCCAGCAAGACCGGCCAGATCGACGACGCCGTCGGCATGCTGGCTAATCGCAGCTTCAGCGCCGACGAGATCGCCCTGATCGAAGAAATCTTGATGTAATCGCTTACAAAAAACGCCGGCCCGACGGCCGGCGGCTTCTCCCGCCCTCCAGACAAATCTTAAATCCCGCCGCCCCGCCCGCTTTTCAGAGTTCCTCTAAGATTCAACCCCATTCGCCGAGGCTAATATGCCGATATTGCAGAACAAATAATGATAAGGCCGCGTGCACGCGCTGCATTAACCGCGCAAACCGGCCAACCCGCCGCGGCGGAAAGGAGAAGCCATGTTTAAACCTCTGTTATTGGCCGCCGTACTGGTGGCGACCACCTTGCCGGTGACTCAGCAAGCGCATGCCGATGGCCTCAGCATCGATCTGCTGCCGGGCGTGTCGTTGCGCATCGGCGAACAGGATAACCGCGGCCGCTACTGGGACGGCTACGACTGGCGCGACCGCGATTGGTGGCAGGGCCATCAGGGACGCTATCTGGGCGATCGCAGCCGTCGGGGATATTACTGGGACGGCTATCGCTGGCGCGACAACGACTACTGGCGCAAGAATTACTATTACCGTGACGGCCGCTATCGCAAGTTCGACAAGCACTACTACAAGCATCACGATAAGCACCACTGGAAGAAGAAACACCACGACGACGATCGCGACCACTGGCGCCGCGGCCATCATGACGACGACTGACAGCGGCAGGCCGGCATCGCGCCGGCCTTTTCATTGCCTCGCCTACAGCAGGCCGCCGAACAGCAGGTAGCCATTCAACCCCACCACCACCAGCACGATCAGCCTGCCGAGGCTTTGCACCCCGCGGCCGTTGACCATATCCCCCATCAGCTGCCGATTGCCGGTGAAAGACAGCAGCGGCACCAGCGCCAGCGCAATGCCGAAGCTCAACAACACCTGGCTCAGCAACAGAATGCGCGTGGCGTCCATGCCCATCCAGATGACGATAAACGACGGCGCCATGGTGACCAGGCGGCGCAGCCACAGCGGGATACGAAAACGGATGAATCCCTGCATCACCACCTGCCCCGCCAGCGTGCCCACCACGGTGGAAGACAGCCCCGCCGCCACCAGGCTCAGGCCGAACACGGTGGCGGCGGCCTGCCCCAGCAGCGGCTGCAGCGTCAGATAGGCGCGATCGAGATCGGCAATGCCGCTGTGGCCGCTAAAGTGGAACGCCGCCGCGGCGGTGGCCATCATCGCCAGATTGACGAAGCCGGCGATGGTCATGGCGATGGCGACATCCACCTTGGTGGCGGCATAGCGCACTGCGCGGCTGTCGGCATCGCCGCGCTGGGTTAATGAAGAGTGCAGATAGATCACGTGCGGCATGATGGTGGCGCCGAGCACCCCCGCCGCCAGGAACACCGCATCGCCGTTGGGCAGATCCGGCAGCGCCATGCCTTTCAGCAACGGGCCGATCTGCGGTTGAGAAAACGCCAGTTCAACGATATAAGCGGCGGCGACGAACAGCAGCAGCCCGCCAATCACCCGCTCGAGCGGCTTCTGCCCGCGTTTTTGCAGCGCGAGGATCAGGAGGGTGGCGATGCCGGTCAGAATCGCCCCCTGCAGCAACGAGACGCCGAGCAACAGCTTGAAACCGATCGCCGCGCCGATGAACTCGGCCAGATCGGTGGCCATGGCGATGATCTCCGCCTGCACCCAATAGGCCCACACCGCCGGGCGCGGGAAGCGATCGCGGATATGCTCCGCCAAATTTTTACCGGTAGCGATGCCCAGCTTGGCCGACAGCAGCTGGATCAGCATCGCCATCAGGTTGGCCCATACCACCACCCACAGCAGGCTGTAGCCGAAAGCGGCGCCGGCCTGGATATTGGTGGCGAAGTTGCCGGGATCGATATAGCCGATGGCGGCGATAAAGGCGGGCCCCATCAGGGAAAGCTTGAGCTTTCTCGACGAGCCATTGCGGGTGGTTTCAACCACGCGGCCGTTCAGCATAGGGTGAACCCTTATGGATAATGCGTTTATCAACAGTCTATATAGATGATAATAATTATCAAACGCATTTGAGGCGGTAATACTTATCTCTGCGATAGGCGGGAATTTAGGTTTTATCGAAGGGTTCAGCGCCAGGCGCGCCGCTTTCCGTGCTTTATTTCAGCCTATTCGGCGCGCAATGCCGCTGAAAGGCAGGTTAGCACAAGAATACGAATTTCATATGGCCTCATTAACATCTTGATTTTTTATGCTTTTGCGCAATAGTTTAGGAGAATTCCCACAATGACTTTCCATATTTGCAATCGAAGTCTCGTTTTTAAACGTGGCGTTACATAGAATGACAGCCGAAATTCAGCCTGCCTCAAATTTGGAGCAAACATGTCCCATATTGCGCACTTTGCGTTAGCGTTGGTGGTGGTGGCGATCCTGGCCCTGTTGGTGTGCCGCGATCGCAAAAGCATCCGCATTCGCTATGTTATTCAATTGTTGGTTATTGAAGTACTGCTGGCCTATTTTTTCCTGCATTCGGAAGCGGGCTTGGGCTTTGTAAAAGGATTCGCGGCGCTGTTCGACAAGCTGCTCGGGTTTGCTGGGCAAGGGACTGATTTTGTATTCGGCGGCATGGGTGACAAAGGCCTGGCGTTCTTCTTCCTGAAGGTGCTGTGCCCTATCGTCTTCATCTCTGCGCTGATCGGTATTCTGCAATACATCAAAGTGCTGCCGTTTGTGATCCGCATTATCGGTACCGTGCTGTCCAAGGTGAATGGCATGGGCAAGCTGGAATCGTTCAACGCCGTCAGTTCGCTGATCCTCGGCCAGTCTGAAAACTTCATCGCCTACAAAGATATTCTGGGCAAGATGTCGGAAAAGCGCATGTACACCATGGCGGCGACCGCGATGTCTACGGTTTCCATGTCCATCGTCGGCGCCTACATGACCATGCTGGACGCCAAGTTCGTGGTGGCGGCGCTGGTGCTTAACATGTTCAGCACCTTTATCGTGCTGTCCCTGGTTAACCCGTATGACACCAATAAAGAAGAAGAGCTGCACCTGGGTAACCTGCACGAAGGCCAAAGCTTCTTTGAAATGCTGGGTGAATACATCCTGGCTGGTTTCAAAGTAGCGATTATCGTTGCTGCGATGCTGATCGGCTTTATCGCCCTGATCGCCGCGCTCAACGGCCTGTTCAGCGCCATCTTCGGCCTGAGCTTCCAGGAAATCCTCGGTTACTTCTTCTACCCGTTCGCCTGGATCATGGGCATTCCCAAGCACGAAGCCCTGCAGGTCGGCAGCATTATGGCGACCAAGCTGGTGTCCAACGAATTCGTGGCGATGATGGAACTGCAGAAAGTCTCTGCCGAGCTGTCGCCGCGCAGCATGGGCATCCTGTCGGTGTTCCTGGTGTCCTTCGCCAACTTCTCTTCCATCGGCATCGTGGCCGGTGCGATCAAAGGGCTGAACGAACATCAGGGCAACGTGGTGTCGCGCTTTGGCCTGAAGCTGGTGTATGGGTCAACGCTGGTCAGCATCCTGTCCGCCTCTATCGCCGGGCTGGTGCTGGGCTAAGCCGCACTGCGGCAAGGGTAAAAAGGTCGCTGCGGCGGCCTTTTTTGTTGCCTGAAATTCGGTGCGGATAAACCGCGCAAAGCAAAAAGCCGACCCAAGGGTCGGCTTTTCAAATGGTGGTGGAGCTAGACGGGATCGAACCGTCGACCTCTTGCATGCCATGCAAGCGCTCTCCCAGCTGAGCTATAGCCCCACAAAAGTGGTACGCATTGACCGGCGTTACGGTATTCCCCAACCCTTCTGAGATAAAGGTTGGTGGAGCTAGACGGGATCGAACCGTCGACCTCTTGCATGCCATGCAAGCGCTCTCCCAGCTGAGCTATAGCCCCGTTCCACAATCACTTTGTGCTGTGAACGGGGCGCATAATATGAAACCGCGGAAACACTGTCAACGGCTAAATTGAATTCCTCGATCAAGCGCTGAAAAAGCCGCCAAATCAGCACGTTTAACGCTAAAAAACCGACAATGTGGGTATAAATCAAGCGCTGTGCGAGCCGGCTCACAGAAAACAGATAACCCTTATAAATTGCGTTGATTTTTAATTAATGAAATGTTAGCGAAATGCGCTTGAGTCCCTTCCACGACAGGCATAGACTGCCCGCGCCATAAACTCAATTACTATAAACCGAGATAAACCGAGTCCGTTATGTCTTTGCATTCACCAAAAGAAATCGCCGCCCTCGCCGTTCAGGCCGGGGTGAATAAAAGCCGCGCCACCCTCGCCAACCTGCTGATCCTGGGCTTTCTCGCCGGCGCCTTTATCGCTACCGGCTTCCTGCTGGATATCCACGTTATCGGCACCCTGCCGGCCGAATGGGGCTCCTTTGGCGCCTTACTGGGCGCGGCGGTATTTCCTGTCGGGCTGATCCTGACGATTTTGGCCGGCGGCGAACTGCTGACCGGCAACATGATGACCCTGCCGATGGCCTGGTTCGCCCGGGAAATTCCCGCCCTGGCCATTCTGCGCAACTGGTTCTGGGTCACCCTGGCCAACCTGGCCGGCAGCGTGGCCGTGGCCTATTTCTTTGGCCACCTGCTCGGATTGACCGAGGGCGCATTCCTGCATAAAACCCTGGCCATCGCGCAGGCCAAGGTGGACGCCGACTTCCTGCACGCCTTTATTTCCGGCGTGGGCTGCAACTGGCTGGTCTGTCTGGCGGTCTGGCTGGCCTTCGCCAGCAGGGACGTGCCGGGCAAGGTGATCGGCATGTGGTTCCCGGTCATGGCCTTCGTCGCCATCGGTTTTCAGCACGTGGTGGCCAACATGTTTATTATCCCGGCCGCCATTTTTGCCGGCGGCATGAGCTGGGATCAGTACCTGCCCAACTTTGTCGCGGTATTCCTCGGCAATGCGCTGGGCGGCGCCGGCTTTGTCGGCCTGATGTATTTTCTCGCCTACCGCCCCGCCTCGCCGGCCAGCGAGCAGGCCTGACAGGCAGCCATAAAAAAGCCCCGTGGAGCGATCCACGGGGCTTTTTCATTATAGCCTATCGCGTCTGGGCGACAATCAGCCCTGCGCTTCGCGCCCGGCAATATAGGCCAGCGCCATATCGATACGCTGCAGCGAACGCGCCTGGCCAATGGCGTGCACGGTCACGTCCATGCCCGGCGACTGGCCGGCGCCGGTTACCGCTACGCGCAGCGGCATACCGACCTTGCCCATGCCGACGCCCAGCTCATCCGCGGTGCCCTGGATGGCGTCGTGCACGTTTTCCGGCGTCCAGGCGCTGATGGCGGCCAGCTTGGCGCGCACCGCCTCCAGCGGTTGGCGAGCCACCGGACGCAGGTGTTTCTTGGCGGCGTCGGCGTCGAACTCGCTGAAGTCTTCGTAGAAGTAGCGGCAGGATGCGGCCATTTCCTTCAGGGTTTTGCAGCGCTCGCCCAGCAGCTTGACGATATCCTTCAGCTCAGGGCCGTTGCGGGTTTCGATGCCCAGTTGCTCAACGTGCCACGCCAGATGCACCGCCACTTCTTCCGCCGGCATATGGTTGATGTAGTGATGGTTCAGCCACTGCAGCTTTTCGGTGTTGAAGGCGCTGGCGGATTTGTTGATCGCTTCCAGGGTGAAGAACTCTTTCATCTCGTCGATGGAGAAAATTTCCTGATCGCCGTGGGACCAGCCCAGACGCACCAGGTAGTTCAGCAGCGCCTGCGGCAGATAGCCGTCGTCGCGGTACTGCATCACGCCTACCGCGCCGTGGCGCTTGGACAGTTTCTTGCCGTCGTCGCCGAGGATCATGGAAACGTGCGCGTATTCCGGTACCGGCGCGCCCAGCGCTTTCAGGATGTTGATCTGGCGCGGGGTGTTGTTGATGTGGTCTTCGCCGCGGATCACGTGGCTGATTTCCATATCCCAGTCGTCCACCACCACGCAGAAGTTATAGGTCGGCGAGCCGTCGGTGCGGCGAATGATCAGATCGTCCAGCTCCTGGTTGCTGAATTCGATCGGGCCGCGGATCTTGTCGTCGAAGATCACCGAGCCTTCCTGCGGGTTGCGGAAGCGCACCACGTGCGGTTCGTCGTCGGTATGGCTGCATTGGCTGTCGCGGCAGTGGCCGTCGTAACGCGGCTTCTCGCCGTTTTCCATCTGCTTTTCGCGCAGCGCTTCCAGACGCTCTTTGGAGCAATAGCATTTATAGGCAGTGCCCTGCACCAGCATGTCGTCGATGACCGCGTTGTAACGATCGAAACGTTTGGTCTGGAAATACGGGCCTTCGTCCCAATCCAGATTCAACCAGTTCATGCCATCCATAATTGCGTCGATAGCCTCCTGGGTGGAGCGTTCCAGATCGGTGTCTTCGATGCGCAGAACGAACTCGCCGCCGGCATGGCGGCTGAACAGCCAGGAATACAACGCAGTACGGGCGCCACCGACGTGCAGATAGCCGGTTGGGCTCGGGGCAAAACGGGTTTTGATTTTCATTGGGTTCACGGCCTTATTACGCAACGCGTGTCGGCGATTGCCGACGATTGCTCGGAATTGAAAAAAGTGGGCAACATTGTACCACCACGCGCTAATTCCTCAACGCTGACACGATATTGCGGCGGCGGATTTCGCTCTTTCTGCGGCCCATTGCGCATAACAACGGGCAAAGAATCGACGGCGCTGGCGATAATTATCGCATCCTGTTTAAATTTGCGGCGAACGATTGAAATCATTTTAAAAACCGTTGACTCACTTTGAACTATCCCTATAATGCGACTCCAACAAGACGGGGCGATTAGCTCAGTTGGTAGAGCATCTCCTTTACACGGAGGGGGTCGGCGGTTCGAGCCCGTCATCGCCCACCATCTTGTTGAGCGGTAAAGCAGTAAGAAATGAGAAAAATGAGGGTGATTAGCTCAGTTGGTAGAGCATCTCCTTTACACGGAGGGGGTCGGCGGTTCGAGCCCGTCATCACCCACCACTCATTCTCTCGTTTAGCAGTAACCTGGAAGTCCTGAAGTGGGTGATTAGCTCAGTTGGTAGAGCATCTCCTTTACACGGAGGGGGTCGGCGGTTCGAGCCCGTCATCACCCACCACTTCTGCGGGTCGTTAGCTCAGTTGGTAGAGCAGTTGACTTTTAATCAATTGGTCGCAGGTTCGAATCCTGCACGACCCACCAATTCAGAGAAAAGCGCCTTCAGGCGCTTTTTTCGTTTCTATTCCACCTAATTCGCCCCAACCCTTTTATCGCATGGTGCACGACGTCGTGTTGGATAAGAACCTGCGTTCAGGTTCGAGCCGAGCGAAGCGAGACGACAACGCGCAGCGTTGCCCGCAGGGTGAGGCCAAAGGCCGAATCAATCCTGCACGACCCACCAATTCAGAGAAAAGCGCCTTTAGGCGCTTTTTTCGTTTCTGCCCCGCCCGATTCGCCCCTGCCAAAATCACCGCCCCGCCACCTGGGATACGAATGGTTATCATTTTAAAATATTGAGTGGTAAATTAGCGGGTATGCCTAACCCAGCCAAGACACGTCTTAGTTCAAGGAAAGAAAGAGCCCGCTCATGACCCTATCCTTACGCCACCTGTTTATTTCACTGATCGCCGCTTCCGGCCTGCTGCTCAGCGGCTGCGGCCCGGACGACCAAGCCGGGGCGCAAACGCCGGCCTCCGACGCCGCAAACGGCGGCTGGCCGCGCACCATCAACAGCGCCAAGGGCCCGTTTACGCTGGAAAAACCGCCGCTGCGCATCGTCTCCACCAGCGTCACCCTCACCGGCACCCTGCTGGCGATCGACGCGCCGGTGATCGCCAGCGGCGCCACCAGCGCCAACTCGTCGGTGTCTGACGACCAGGGTTTCTTCACCCAGTGGGGCGAAGTGGCGAAACGGCGCAACGTCAAACCGCTGTATCAGGTTGAGCCCAATGCCGAAGCGGTCGCCGCCGCCAACCCCGATCTGATCGTCATCTCCTCCACCGGCGGCGATTCGGCGCTGAAGCTGTACGATCAGCTGTCGACCGTCGCGCCCACCTTGGTGCTCAACTACGGCGATAAAAGCTGGCAGCAGTTAGCCACCCAACTGGGCGAGATCACCGGCCACGAACAGGGGGCCAAACAGGCCGAAGCGCGCTTTGAACAGCGGGTGGAACAGGTAAAACAGTCCATCGCCCTGCCGCCGCAGCCCACTTCTCCGCTGGTCTATGACGACAACGGGCGTGAGGCCAAGCTGTGGACGCCGGACTCCGCCCAGGGGAAATTGCTGACCCAGCTCGGCTTCCGGCTGGCCACGCCGCCGGAAAGCGCCAAGGGCAATACCAGCATGGGCAAACGCCAGGACATCATTCAGCTGTCGGGCGAAAAGATGGCGGAAGGCCTGAACGGCAAGACGCTGATGCTATTCTCCGCCGATCAACGCAAGGTCGGGGAGCTGTTGGCCAACCCGTTCCTCCGGCACCTGGAGCCGGTTGAACAACATCATGTCTATGCCGTCGGCACCGATACTTTCCGCCTCGATTATTACAGCGCGACCAACATGCTGAACAGCATCGAACGGCAGTTCAAGAAATCCTGACGTCCCCCCGGCAGGCCCGGCGCCTGCCGCGTTTCACGGCGCAATGATTACATTCAATCTATTGAAATATAAAGAATCATTAACATCGCGAATCACTGACTCCCCTTATCCGACGGATGCATTGCGGCGTAAACTCATGCTACTATAAGCCGGTCTTCAAGAACGCTAATAATAATGAGAATCAAAATTATAAAGGAGTTAACGGTGTGAGCTTACCCACTCCGACTACGCGGACGCCTTCGTCCACGACTCGCACAGCCTACGCCAGCGGCCTGAAGCGCGTTTCCGGGCTGGGTTTTTGCCTGGCGCTGCTGCTGCTGTGCGTAATGGCCAGCCTGATGCTGGGATCCAAATCCATTCCCTTTCATACCGTTTGGCTTAGCCTGCAGGGCCAGTTCAGCGGCGCGGACAGCACCATTATTCTCGATGCCCGCCTGCCCCGCACCCTGGCGGGCATGCTGGCCGGCGTGGCGCTGGGCGGCGCCGGCGCGCTGATCCAGGCGCTGACGCGCAACCCGCTGGCCGATCCCGGCGTGCTCGGCATCAACGCCGGCGCCAGCTTCGCCGTGGTGCTGGGCATTATGTTTTTTGGCGCCGCCTCCACCGAAGGCTATATGAGCTGGGCCTTTGCCGGCGCGGCCATCACCACCCTGCTGGTCTACCTGATCGGCACCCTGGCGGGGGGGCGCATCAACCCGGTGCGGCTGACGCTGGCCGGCGTGGCGATAGGCGCGGTGTTGAGCGGCATCACCACCGGGCTGTCGCTGCTCGATCCGCAAACCTTCGACCAACTGCGTTTCTGGCAGGCCGGTACGCTGGATATCCGCACCCTGGCCAGCCTGGCCGTCACCGCGCCCGCCATCCTGATCGGCGCCCTGCTGACGCTGGCCATCGCCCGGCCGCTGAACACCATCAGCATGGGGGAAGACCTGGCCATTGCGCTCGGCGCGCGGGTGGTGCTGACCCAAATCGTTTCGGTTGTCGCCATCACGCTGCTGTGCGGCGCGGCGACCGCCACCGTCGGCCCGATCGCCTTTGTCGGCCTGATGGTGCCGCACATCGCCCGCTGGTGGGTCGGCCCCGACCAGCGCTGGATACTGCCCTACTCAATGCTGATGGCGCCGGTGCTGCTGCTGTGCGCCGACATCATCGGCCGTTTGCTGGTGCCCGGCGAGCTGCGGGTCTCCATCGTCACCGCCTTTATCGGCGCGCCGGTCCTGATCTGGCTGGTGCGTCGCAAGAAAACGCTGGGGGGCCTGTAATGTCGATGCCTCGCACCCTGCTGATCGGCCGCCCGGACGGCATGATCAGTTGGCGCATGCCGCTGCGCGTGCTGGTGGTTAATTTATCGCTGCTGGCGCTGTGCCTGCTGTTGGCCATGGCGGCGCTGTGCTACGGCACGCTGCAGCTGTCGCTGGAGCAGGTGTTCTCGGCGCTCGGCGGCCAGGCGCCGAAGAACCTGGTGACCGTGGTCACCCAGTGGCGCCTGCCGCGCATCAGCATGGCGTTGCTGTTGGGCGGCGCGCTCGGCATGAGCGGCGCCATCTTCCAGTCGATCATCCGCAACCCGCTGGGCAGCCCGGACGTGATCGGCTTCAACATGGGCGCCTACACCGGCGCGCTGATCGCCATTACGCTGTTCAGCGGCGGCTATTACACCATCGCCGGCGGCGCGCTGGCCGGCGGCATCCTCTCCGCTCTGCTGATCTACCTGCTCGCCTGGCGGCGGGGGGTGGTCGGCTTCCGGTTGATCATCGTCGGCATCGCCATCAGCGCGGTGCTGGTCTCCACCAATACCTGGCTGATCATCACCGCTTCGCTGGAGCGCGCCATGGATGCCGCCATGTGGCAGGCCGGCTCGTTGAACGGCATGACCTGGCAGAAATCGCGGCCGGCCATGGCGTTTATCAGCCTGGCCGCCGCCGCCGCGCTGCTGATGGGCAAACGGCTGCAGCTGCTGGAAATGGGCGACGACGCGGCGCGCGCGCTGGGGGTCAATGCCGAAAGCAGCCGGCTGTGGCTGATGCTGTTCGGCGTGACCCTGACCGCCGCCGTTACCGCCACCGCCGGGCCGATCTCGTTTATCGCGCTGGCCGCCCCGCAGATCGCCCGCCGGCTGACCGGCCAATCGTCGGTTACCCTGACGTCGTCGGCGCTGATGGGGGCCACTTTGCTGCTGGGGGCCGACGTGGCTTCCCAGCATCTGTTCGCGCCGACCCAACTGCCGGTGGGCGTCGTGACCGTCAGCATCGGCGGCCTGTATCTGATCTGGCTGTTAATCCGTGAGTCCCGCAGATAATGAAGAGTAAGAATGCCATGAGCCACCGCCTGCACGCCTCGCACCTGACGCTGGGCTACGACAGTAAAATCATCGCCAACGACCTGAGCGTGGCCATTCCCGACGGCGCTTTCACGGTGATTGTCGGGCCGAACGCCTGCGGAAAATCCACCCTGCTGCGCGCGCTGTGCCGCCTGCTGAAACCCAGCGCCGGCGAAGTGATGCTGGACGGCAAGAGCATCAGCAGCTTCGCCACCAAGGCGCTGGCGCGCGAGCTGGGGCTGCTGCCGCAGACCTCAATCGCGCCGGACAGCATTACCGTGGCGGACCTGGTTTCGCGCGGGCGTTATCCGCACCAAAGCCTGCTGAAGCAGTGGACCCACGCCGACCGGCAGGCGGTAGAGGAAGCCATGGCGGCCACCAACGTCAGCCAGTTGGCCGAGCGCAGCGTCGACGAGCTGTCCGGCGGCCAACGTCAGCGCGTGTGGGTGGCGATGGTGCTGGCGCAGCAGACCCCGCTGCTGCTGCTGGATGAGCCGACCACCTACCTGGACATCGCCCACCAAATTGAGCTGCTGGATCTGTTCCGCCAGCTGAATCAGGAGCGCGGCCAAACCATGATCGCCGTACTGCACGATCTGAACCACGCCTGCCGCTATGCCGACCATATCATCGCCATGCGCGACGGCAAGATTGTGGCGCAGGGGAAACCGGCCGAGATCATTACCGCCGAGCTGGTAGAGCAGGTGTTCGGCATGCCCTGCATGATCATCGACGATCCGCTGTCGCATACCCCGCTGGTGATCCCGCGCGGCCGCTTCCACTGCGATCCCGCGCAGTAAGGAAAAGGCCGGTTTCCCGGCCTTTTCTCTATTTCTCCAGCGAGACCTGCTTAAAAATGTGTTTGCCGAACGGATCGATTTCGTAGCCCTTCACTTCCTTGCGCACCGGCTCGAAGATGGTCGAATGGGCAATCATCAGCGCCGGCATTTGCTCATGCATCATCACCTGCGCCTGCTCATACATCGCCACCCGCTTGGCGTGGTCGTTCTCTTCGCGCGCCTGCAGGATCAGTTGGTCGAACGGCTTGTAGCACCACTTGGCGGAGTTGGAACCGCCGTCGGCCGACACGCAGGTGAACAGCGGGCCGAAGAAGTTATCCGGGTCGCCGTTGGCGGTGGTCCAGCCCACTAACGCCGTCTGGTGCTCGCCGTTTTTAATCCGCTGCAGGTATTCGCCCCACTCGAAGGTGACGATTTTTGCCCGTACGCCGATGTCGGCCCAGTCGGACTGGATCATCTCCGCCATGCGTTTGGCGTTGGGGTTATAGGGCCGCTGCACCGGCATCGCCCACAGGTCGATGTCGAACCCTTGCCCCAACCCCGCCTCCTGCAGCAGCCGTTTAGCCTTATCCGGCGCGTACGGGTAGTCTTCTATCTTGTCGTTGCTGCCCCATTGGGTCGGCGGCAGCAGGTTTTTAGCCGGCTGGCCGGCGCCGTGGAACACCGCCTCGATAATCGCCGGCTTGTTGACCGCCAGCGCCAGCGCCTGCCGCACCTTGACGTTATCCAACGGTTTCTTCTGGGTGTTGAACGCCAGGAAGCCGATATTCAGCCCGGACTTTTCCAGCACCCGAATATTTTTGTCCTGCCGCATGCGCGCCAGATCCGCCGGATTGGGGAACGGCATCACCTGACACTCGTTCTTTTGCAGCTTGGCGTAGCGCACCGCGGCGTCCGGCGTGATCGAGAATACCAGCCGATCGATTTTCGGCCTGCCTTCCCAATAGTTGTCGAACGCCTTGTAAAGAATTTTGGCGTCCTTCTGGTACTGCACCAGTTGGAACGGCCCGGTGCCGATCGGATCGTTGTCCACGCGCTCCGGGGTGCCGGCCTTCAGCATCGCCTCGGCGTATTCCGCCGAGAGAATGGTGGCGAAGTACATGCCCAGGTCGGCGACGAACGGCGCTTCGGCGCGGGAAAGCTCGAAGCGCAGGGTGTTGTCGTCCAGCTTGACGATGCGCTCGATCAGGCTGCCGAACTCCATCGATTCAAAGTTGGTGTAGGCGCCGTTGGACACCTTGTGGTAGGGGTTATTGGCGTCCTTCTGGCGCATGAAGGAGAAAATGACGTCGTCGGCGTTGAAATCGCGGGTGGGGGTAAAATATTTGTTGCTCTGGAATTTCACCCCTTTGCGCAGGTGGAAGGTGTAAGTTTTGCCGTCTTCGCTCACCTCCCAGCGCTCCGCCAGGCTGGGCTGCAGTTCGACGGTGCCGGTTTTGAAATCCACCAGCCGGTTATAAATCGCCGCCGAGCTGGCGTCCACCGTGGTGCCGGAGGTAAACAGCTGCGGGTTGAAGCCTTCCGGTGAACCTTCCGAACAATAGACCAGCGTGCTGGCCTGCGCCCCGCCGGTGACCGCCAACGCCAACAGCCCTATCGTTATCGCTTTTTTATTCATCGTGCCATCCCCAGTGGTAAGAAAACAGACCCGACCGATACCAATAAATCATGCAGTTAGCGATGTAAAGCACAAATTGTGAGCATAAAAAAACGGGGAGGCGCGCAGCTGGCCTTCCCCGTGGTTCGCACGAGATCATGAATTTAAATCATCTGGCTGAAGTTCATCTGCGCCATCAGCTTGTAGTTGTCGGCGTAGTCGACCGGGATCGCCACCACCACCGGCCCCCGAATCTCCATCGCCTTGCGCAGCATCGGCCGCAGATCCTCTACCGACCGCACGGCAAAACCGACCGCGCCGCAGGATTCCGCATAGGCTTTAAAGTCGATCGGCCCGAACTCCACGCCGGATTTGCGCTGGTATTTGTTTACCTCCTGCATTTCCACCATGTTGTAGGCGTTATCCACCCAGATCACGTGAACGATGTTGTTTTTCAGCCGCACTGCGGTTTCCAGCTCCATGCTCGACTGCATAAAACCGCCGTCGCCGGATATCGACACCACCTTGTCGCCGGGGCGCACCAGCGCCGCGCCGATCGCCCATGGCAGCGCCACCCCCATGGTCTGCTGGCCGTTGGAGATCAGCAGCTGACGGGCGCGGAAGCTGTAGAGGTAGCGGGCGATCCAGATATGGAAGCTGCCCATGTCGACGCACAGCGTCACGTCGTCGCTGACGATGTCCTGCAGCTCTTTCACGATGCGCAGCGGGTGGATCGGCATGCCGCCGCGCCGCGCCGCGCGCTCCGCCAGCTCGCTGCGCTGGCGGCCCAGATCGGTGAGGATCAGTTCCACCTCGGCCGGCACGCTCACCGCCCCGCTGAAGGCTTCGGTCAGCATGTCGAGGGTGGCGCTGATATTGCCCACCAGCTCAATATCCGGGCGATAGCAGGTGTCGATGTCCGCCGGCAGCACGTCGATGTGCACCAGCTTCAGGCGGCCCTGGCTGTTCCACATGCAGGGATCGTATTCGATCGGGCCATAGCCGACGCTGACCACCAGGTCGGCCTTCTGCAACAGCTGGTCGGCGGGCTGGTTGTTGAACAGCCCGACCCGGCCGGCAAAGCGGGCGAAGTGATTGACGTCGATCACCCCGGCCGCCTGATAGGTGCCGACCACCGGCATATGGGTGCGATACAGCAGCTGGCGCACCGCTTCGCTGTTTTCCGGCCGGCTGGCCTGCAGGCCCAGCAGCAGCACCGGGCATTTCGCCTGTTGGATCAACTTCACCGCCGCCTGGATGTCGTCCGCCGCCGCGGCGCCCATGCGCGGCAAACGGCAGCCGGCCAACACCGGCGCGCTGACCGGCTCATTGACGATGTCCATCGGCAGGCTAACGAACGAGGCGCCGGGCCGGCCGAACTCGGCGTGGCGGAAGGCGTTGGCGATCACCTCGGAGATCGCCGAGCCGGCGTGCACCTCGGCGCAGTATTTGGTCACCGGGCGGAACATGCTGACGGTGTCCATGCTTTGGTGCGTCTGCTTCAGGTTGTCGGCGCGCTTCACCGCCCCGCCGAAGGCCACCACCGCATCCCCTTCCGAGGTGGCGGTCGCCAGCCCGGTGATCAGGTTGGAGCTGCCCGGCCCGGAGGTGACCAGCGCCACCCCGGCCTTGCCGGTCAAACGGCCCACCGCCGCCGCCATAAAGGCGGCGTTGGCCTCGTGGCGCACCACCACCGTTTCGATCGAGGGCGCATCCTCCAGCGAATCGAACACCCGGTCAATCTTGGCGCCCGGAATGCCGAATACGTGCTTCACGCCCTGCGCCTGCAGATTTTTCACCACCAAATCTGCGCCGCATTGCCAGTTATTGTCTGTTTTTACCTGTGCCATGGTTCCACCTCCTAAAAAACGGTCGCCGGGGCATTAACCCTCGGCGGAACGAATCGCGCGGTCCAAATCCTCTGGGCAGAGGTCGGCGCGCAAGAAATCCGCATCATGCGGCAACTGAAGATTGAGACGGGTGATGACGCCAAACTGCAGGCGGCCGTGATCGAGCTGGTAATCCAGCACGTGGCCGCCGCCGCTGCGATCGTCGGTCACGAAATGTTCGTGGTAGCCGGCCACGCCGATGCCCTGCATATAGTCCGGCGAACGGAAGCCGACCAGGGTGCCCTGGCGCTGATGGAAGGAAAAGGTCGGCTGTTCCTCGATCGCCTCCAGCATCGGGCGATACGGCCGCTCCTGGCGCGGCACGGTGCGGGTTTCCACGTGGCTGAATTCGCCGTCGACGCGCACCGCGCAGAACAGGTTCGGCGAAGCGACCTGTTCGTCGATGCACTGGTGCAGCTGGGCCTTGGTGATCGGCCGGTCGAACTGCTGGCTGACGCTGGGCCGGAAAAAGGTGACGACGGCAAAGGGGGTTTTCTGTTGCAGGCCGGCCGGCCGGGCGCTGCCGTCGGCGCGCAGCTGGTGTATTTCGTGGTCGAAGGCGATCAGCTCGCCGTCCAGATGATTGAAGGTGCCGAGGCCAAAGTTGCCGTGCTTCAGCAATTCGGCGATGGTGACTTCGCCTTCGTACACGCCGCCGATTAACGCGCTCATCAGCGAGATTTGATAGATTTCGCCCTCCCCGGCGCTTACCGACTGCCTGGCAAAACCCTGCACCAAATGGTGCGCACAGGAACAACCGCGGTTTTCGTTCATGACCTACTCCTCCACCGGCGCGAAGCAAAATGCCCCACGCGTTCAAAAATGCCCACCGGCGGTGAGCAAAGATGCCGCCACCGACGCGTTCCAGAGTTGGAACGATTCAGCCTGAGGCGACAAAAAAACCGGCACGGCGGGCCGGCTGGCGTACGGGTTCAACGAGGGATTAGAGAATATGAAGACTTACTAATCATTACTGCTGAGCCGGACGCCAAATTGAACGGTTTATCTGGTGTTGAAGCGGCAATCAATCCCGCAGGCCGCTAGGCAAACCTGGGGAAAATGTTCCATGTTTTGTGCTAAAGGCCGCGAGGTTTATGCATTTTTTCTCTATGCGACCCAAGTGCGACGGCGCTGCTGCCGTCCGTAAGCACAGGAGAAGAGTAGCCTCGCGGCAGATAACTGAGAAGCGGGTATTCATAAGAAACGCTTTTGCATATAATGCAAAAATGAATGATGCCCGTTATGTTGAACATCTGCCGATTTTTCTCGACGTGGCCCGATTGGGCAGCTTCTCCGCCGCCGCGCGCAAACTGGGCATGGTGCCCTCTTCTCTGGTGCGCCATATCGACGCGCTGGAGGCCGCGCTTGGCGCCAGGCTGTTTATCCGCTCCACCCGCGGCCTGATGCTGACCGACGCCGGCGAACTGCTGCTGACGCGCGCCGCGTCGCTGCTGGCGAATATTACCGGCATCCACGCCGAGCTGAGCGCGCTGGGCGATACGCCGCAGGGCACGCTGCGCATCAGCTGCCTGCCGACCTTCGGCAAAACCTATATTCTGCCGCTGCTGCCGACGCTGACCGAACGCTGCCCGCGGCTGTTTGTCGATCTGGATCTGACCGAACGCCACACCGATCCGACCCAGGAACTGCTGGACGCCGCCATCCGCATCGGCGAACAGAAAGACAGCGGGCTGTACGCCAGCCGCATCGCCACCCAACGCTGGGCGATGTGCGCCAGCCCCGGTTATGTCGCCCGCTATGGCCGGCCGGCCAGTCTGGAGGCCCTGCCGCATCACCGGCTGATCGCCCGCTACCACAAACAGCAGCCGGCCTGCTGGGCGCAGATCCTCAGCGTACCGCTGATGAGCCGCTGCAGCATGGTGCTGCGCTGCGACGACTTTACCGCCCAACGCCAGGCGGCGCTGCTCGGCGTGGGCATCGCTTTTCTGCCTAACTGGGTGGTGGGGCCGGACATTCAAAACGGGCGGCTGCTGCGGCTGCTCGAAGACCCGCGCGACGAACAACAGGGCATCTACCTGCTGCGGCCGGTAGCGAAAGTCTCCGCCCGGCTGGCGGCCTTCATCACCCTGCTGCAGCAGGGCATCGGTCAGCCGCCCAGCTGGGAGTGAAGCGGCGTCACCCGCCCATACAGCGCCGGGTTGTCGCTTTCGTCCTTCAATTCAATGCCGGTCAGCCGCCGCTGCAAGGCCTGCTCCAGCAACCATGCCAGCTTGAACGCCGCCTGCGGATAGCCCAGCCCTTCCGGGCGCACGTTGGAGATGCAATTGCGTTCGGACTCCCTTCTTTGGGTATTCGGCCCCCAGGTCAGGTAAATGCCCAGGCTGTCGGGTGACGACAGGCCCGGCCGCTCGCCAATCAGGATAGCCACCGCCTTTGCCCGCAGGCACTCGCCAATGTCGTCCCCCAGCGCCACCCGCGACTGATGCGCCAGCACCAGCGGCGCCAAGGAAACGCCCAACGCGTCAAGATAAGGCCGCAGCGCCCGCAGCAGCGGCAGCGCCTGGCGATGCACCGCCGTGGAAGACAGGCCGTCCGCCACCACCAGCAGCAGGTCGGCCCCCTGCTGCGGCAGGCCGAGCAACAGTTTGCGGCTGTCCGGCGCCAGCCGGCGCCCCCGATCCGGCCGGCGCAGGTAGGCGGCGCGATCTTCCGCCTGGCTGTGCACGGTCAACGTTGACCAGCCGTCGTCCTGCAACGCCTGCGCCAGGCGATCGCTGTCGAAAGGCTGATGAACGGCGTCGCGCGCCTGCGCATGCGCCAGCCCGAAACGCAGCAGCGCGTCGGTCGGCAGGCTGGCGCCGGTGCGCCCCAGGGCGATGCGCGCGTCGGTAAAGGCGCGCAGCGCGTCCCAGCCGTTGAGGTGTACCGGTTTTTTCATGGCCTTTCTCCCTGCAGCGCCAGCAACAGCGGATGATTGGCGGCGGTGTCGCGCAGCCGCCCGCGATCGTCGATGATGTTCATTTTCGCCAGCCACACGGCGAACTCCGGCGCATGTTTCAGCCCCAGCAGCTCGCGAATGTAGAGCGCGTCGTGGAACGAGGTGCTCTGGTAATTGAGCATGATGTCGTCCGCCCCCGGCACGCCGATCAGGAAGGTCAGGCCGGCGGTGCCCAGCAGCGTCAGCAGGGTATCCATGTCGTCCTGATCGGCCTCGGCGTGGTTGGTATAGCACACGTCGCAGCCCAACGGCAGGCCGAGCAGCTTGCCGCAGAAGTGATCTTCCAGCCCGGCGCGAATGATCTGTTTGCCGTCATACAGGTATTCCGGGCCGATAAACCCCACCACGGTGTTGATCAGCAGCGGAGAGAAATGGCGCGCCACCGCATAGGCGCGCGCTTCGCAGGTTTGCTGATCGACGCCGTGATGCGCATTGGCCGACAGGCAGCTGCCCTGCCCGGTTTCGAAATACATGACGTTATTACCGAGCGTGCCGCGGTTGAGGCTCAGCGCCGCCTGCTGCGCCTCGGCCAGCAACGCCAGGCTGATGCCGAAGCCGCGGTTGGCCGCCTCGGTGCCGGCGATCGACTGAAACACCAGATCCACCGGCGCGCCGTGTTCAATCATTCGCAGCGTGTTGGTGACGTGGGTCAGCACGCAGGACTGGGTGGGAATGGCGAAGCGCTGGATCACCTCGTCCAGCATGTAGTTGAGTTTTTCCAGCAGCGGCAGGCTGTCGCTGGCGGGATTGATGCCGACCACCGCGTCGCCGCTGCCGTACAGCAGCCCGTCGAGCATGCTGGCGGCGATGCCCTGCAGGCTGTCGGTCGGGTGATTGGGCTGCAGCCTGACGCTGAGGTGGCCCGGCAGGCCGAGGGTGTTGCGAAAGCGCGTCACCACCCGGCACTTCTTCGCCACCAGGATCAGGTCCTGATTGCGCATGATTTTACTCACCGCCGCCGCCATCTCCGGGGTAATGCCGGCGGCCACCTGCGCCAGCATGGCGCTGTCCGCCTGCTCGCTCAGCAGCCAGTCGCGGAAGTCGCCGACCGTCAGGTGGGAAATCGGCTCAAAGGCCGCGGCGTCATGGCCGTCGACGATCAGACGCGTCACCTCATCCTGCTCGTAAGGTACCAGCGGCTGCTGCAGAAAAACCTTCAGCGGCAGATCCGCCAGCGCGATGCGCGCCGCCATCCGCTCTTCGGCGCTTTCCGCCGCCACTTCCGCCAAATAGTCGCCGGAACGCGCCGGCGAAGCCTTGGCCATCAGTTGGCGCAAGTCGCTAAAACGGTAGCCGCGTCGGCCAAGCGTTGCCTGATACATAGCGTCCCCTGTTGCCTGGTTGAGGGTGTTATGTTGCAAACCCTGTACCAAGTGTAGTCAGTCGGCGGCGTTTTTTGTTTTCCGCATAAAATCAGCCCGTTAACCCAAAGGCAGCGCCAGCCGGGCTGCACTGAAATCATGCATGCGCTTCCGCCGGCGGGCGCGGCGGAGTACAGTAGCCGCAGCAAAGGAGAGATAATGGATAGGCAACAACAAATTATCCTGTGGTTACAGCAAGATAACCAAAGAATGATCGCATTGCGCACCGCGCGCCGGCTCGGCCTGAACGACTGGTGTCTGGGCGCCGGGTTCGTGCGCAATCTGGTGTGGGATCGGCGGCACGGCTATGCCGACGCCACGCCGCTCAACGATATCGACGTGATTCATTTCGACCCGCAGCGGCCGGAGGCCGAACGCGATCGCATGCTGGAAGCGCGCCTGCAGCAGTGGCTGCCGCAGCCCTGGTCGGTGAAGAATCAGGCGCGCATGCACCTGCGCGGCGGCCGGGCGCCGTACCGCGACAGCGAGGACGCCATCAGCTTCTGGACCGAGGTGGAAACGGCGATCGGCGTGCGGCTGAACGCCGACGACAGTCTCACGCTGGTGGCGCCCTTCGGCCTCGATGCGCTGTTCAATGACAGCATCACCTTCAACGCCAAAAACGGCGATCTGAGCGCCTATCAACGGCGGGTGGCCGAAAAAGGCTGGTTGGCGCGTTGGCCGCGCCTGCGGCAGGTAAAGTTTTAGCCGCCGCTGCCGATACCCCGAGCAGCGATGTCAGGGCTCAGGGAGAGCGTCAATCGCCCGACCGCGCTCAACGCCGTGGATGTCTATATCTGACTCAGTAATCCGCCTGTTGTTGGCGCTGCTGCTGCAGCAGCGCCGCCTGCTGGCGCACCACCTGCCAGATGGCCTCCGCCGCCGGCGTCAGCGAGCGGTTCTTGCGCCGCACCAGCATCAGCGCGCGATTGATTTCCGGCACCAGCCGCCGCACCTTCAGCTGCCCGCCTTCCGGCAGCGGCAACGCCAGCGCCGGGAAAATGCTGATGCCGATGCCCGCCGCCACCATCGGGAACAACGTCGCCGGGTGGCCGATTTCCTGCACCACCGGCGCCTCGACGCCCTGCTGACGCAGCGCGCTGTCGATCAGCGGCCGGCTGCCGGAGGCGTAATCCTGCAGCACCAGGCGGCAGCCGTTCAGCGCCGACCAATGCACCTCAGGCTGCGCGGCGAACGGATGATCGTTACGACACAGCAGCAGGAAAGGTTCGTGCAACACCGGCTCGCAATCCAGATCCACCGCCTGCACCGGATCGACCACGATGCCGAAATCCACCTCGGCGTTGCGGATGCTGTGCAGCACCTGCTGCTGCGCCTGATCGCGCAGCATGATGCGGATCTCCGGATACTGCCGCTCGCCGGCGGCGATGCACTGCGGCATCAGGTGCGCGGAGATGGTCTGGCTCGACGCCACCCGCACCGTGCCGCTGCGCTGCACGCCGAAGCTGCGCGCATCCAGCAACGACGCCTGCAGCTCGTCCAGCAGCCGTTCGACCCGGTTGGCCAGCCGCCGGCCGGCGTCGGTCAGCACCACTTCGCGGGTGGTGCGGTCCAGCAGGCGCACGCCGACCTCCGCTTCCAGTTCCTTCACGCTGTGGCTGACCGCCGACTGAGTCAGGCCTATCGCTTCGCCGGCGCGGCTGAAACTGCCGTGCCGGGCGATGGCGACGAAGACCTTTAGCTGCTTGAGTGAATAATTCATGTGTTTTTTTCATAAATTAATTAAATAAATCAATTTAATTATTATATCCCGCCGCGGGAGAATACGCCTATCGATTTTCTGCTGCGAGTACGCCGCCATGAGATTTCTGCCCGACCGCTTTACCTTAACGCTGATCGCCACCGTGCTGCTGGCTTCGTTCCTGCCGGCGCGCGGCGAGTTTGTCGGCTGGCTGAATACCCTGACCATCGCCGCCATCGCCCTGCTGTTCTTCATGCACGGCGCCAAACTGTCGCGCGAGGCCATTTTGGCCGGCAGCAACAACTGGCGGCTGCATCTGTGGGTGATGTTCAGCACCTTCATCATCTTCCCGGCGTTGGGGGTGCTGTTTAAATGGTGGTCGCCGATCGACGTCAGCCCCGAGCTGTATTCCGGCTTTATCTATCTGTGCATCCTGCCCGCCACCGTGCAATCCGCCATCGCCTTCACTTCGCTGGCGGGCGGCAACGTGGCGGCGGCGGTGTGCAGCGCCTCCGCTTCCAGCCTGTTGGGGATCTTCGTGTCGCCGCTGCTGGTCGGCCTGCTGATGAACGTGCACGGCGAAACCGGCAGCCTGCAGCAGGTGGGCTCCATCGTGCTGCAGCTGCTGGTGCCGTTTGTCGCCGGCCACCTGTCGCGGCCGCTGATCGGCAAATGGATCGAGCGCAACCGCAAGCTTATCGGCAAAACCGATCAGACCTCCATTCTGCTGGTGGTCTATTCGGCCTTCAGCGAGGCGGTGACGCACGGCATCTGGCACCAGGTGGGCATCGGCTCGCTGGCTTTCATCGTCGGCGGCAGCATCCTGCTGCTGACCCTCGTGCTGTTGGTGAACACCTACATGGCGCGCTGGCTGGGTTTCAGCAAGGCGGATGAGATCACCATCGTGTTCTGCGGTTCGAAGAAAAGCCTGGCCAACGGCATTCCGATGGCCAACATCCTGTTCCCGGCGGCGACGGTGGGCATTATGGTGCTGCCGCTGATGGTGTTCCATCAGGTGCAGCTGATGACCTGTGCGGTGCTGGCCAAAAGGTACCAGCGCAAACAGCAGGATAAGCAGGCGGTGTTGAACTCACAGGCTTCACGCGGGTAAAAAAAGACGGGCTGGCGCCCGTCCATTCAGCTCTTTTTCAGCGGCTTGACCAGGTGGTCAAGCCCTTCGATTTTAATCGCCAGCGTCATTTCCATCAGCATGCCGAGCTTGCCCTGGGGGAATTCGCCCTTGCGGGCGAACCACAGCAGGTACTCCTCGGGCAGGTCGATCAGCACCCGCCCCTGATACTTGCCGAACGGCATCGGGGTGTTGGCGATTTCCAGCAGGTTTTCCTTTTCCATCAGGCCCCCAACAGGCGGATCATTTCCGCTTCGTCGATCACTTCGATGCCCAGCTCCTGCGCCTTCGCCAATTTGGAACCGGCCGCTTCGCCGGCGATCACCAGATCGGTCTTCTTCGACACGCTGCCGCTGACCTTGGCGCCCAGCGCCGTCAGGCGATCCTTGGCTTCGTCGCGCGACAGCTGGCTGAGCGAACCGGTCAGCACCACGGTTTTGCCGGCGAACGGGCTGTCGATCTCTTCCGCCGCCACCGCCACCGGCGCCGGCCAGCTGATGCCGATTTCGGCGCCCACCAGCTCATCGATAACCTTTTGATTAAGCGCTTCGTCGAGGAAATGACGCGTGTGCTTCGCCACCACTTCACCGACGTCCGGCACTTCTTTCAGCGCCTCGATATCGGCGGCGAACAGCTTCTCCAGCGAGCCGAAGTGCGCAGCCAGGTTGGCGGCGGTCGATTCGCCGACCTCGCGAATGCCCAGCGCATACAGGAAACGCGCGAAGGTGGTCTGCTTGGATTTCTCCAGCGCGTTGACCAGATTCTGCGCCGATTTCGGCCCCATGCGATCCAGCCCGGTCAGAATGCCGGCGGACAGGCGGAACAGATCGGCCGGGTTCTTGACGTATTCTTTTTCCACCAGCTGTTCGATGATTTTGTCGCCCATGCCTTCGACGTCCAACGCCCGGCGGGAAACGAAATGCTTCAGCGCTTCTTTACGCTGCGCGGCGCAGATCAGCCCGCCGGTGCAGCGCGCCACCGCTTCGCCCTCCACCCGTTCGACGTCGGAGCCGCACACCGGGCAGTGCTGCGGGAACACCACTTCGCGCGCGTCCTGCGGGCGGCGGTCTTCCAGCACCCCCACCACCTGCGGGATCACGTCGCCGGCGCGGCGCACGATCACCGTATCGCCAATGCGCAGGCCCAGGCGTTCAATCTCATCGGCGTTGTGCAAGGTGGCGTTGCTGACGGTGACGCCGGCCACCAACACCGGCTCCAGCCGCGCCACCGGGGTGATGGCGCCGGTGCGCCCCACCTGAAATTCGACTTCGCGCACCAGCGTAATCTGTTCCTGCGCCGGGAATTTGAACGCCGTCGCCCAGCGCGGCGCGCGCGCCACGAAACCGAGGGTTTCCTGCAGATCGATATCGTCGATTTTCACCACCACGCCGTCGATGTCGAAACCGAGCTGCGCACGGTCCTGCTCCACCTGGCGGTAAAACGCCAGCACCTCATCGCTGCCGGTGCAGCATTGCGCGCGATCGCTGACCGGCAATCCCCAGGCCCGGAACTGCATCAGCCGCGCGAAGTGGCTGCGCGGCAGCTCGCCGCCTTCCAGCAGGCCGACGCCGTAGCAGAAGAAGGTCAGCGGGCGCTTGGCGGTGATGCGCGGATCGAGCTGGCGCAGCGAGCCGGCGGCGGCGTTGCGCGGGTTGGCGAAAATCTTGCCGTCCTTGCGCCGCGCCTCTTCGTTCATCTGCTCAAAGCCGGCCTGCGGCATGAACACTTCGCCGCGCACTTCCAGCCGACGCGGAATGTTGTCGCCGCTCAGCCGCAGCGGGATGGCGCGGATGGTGCGCACGTTGGAGGTAATATTCTCGCCGGTGGTGCCGTCGCCGCGGGTAGCCGCGCGCACCAGTTCGCCGTCTTCGTACAACAGGCTGACCGCCAGGCCGTCCAGCTTCAGCTCGCAGCAGAAAGTCAGCGGCTCGCTGCTTTTCAGCCGATCCTGCACGCGCTTGTAGAACGCAAGGAAGCTTTCTTCATCGAACACGTTGTCCAGCGACAGCATCGGTACCTCATGGCGCACCTGATCAAAGGCCGCCAGCGGCGCCGCGCCCACCCGCTGGGTCGGCGAATCGGCGGTGATCAGCGCCGGATGGGCGTTTTCCAGCTCGCGCAGTTCGCGCATCAGGCGGTCGTATTCCGCATCCGGCACTTCCGGCGCGTCGAGCACGTGATACTGGTATTCGTGATGGCGCAATGAGGCTCGTAGTTGATTGATTTTTTGGATTATCGATTCCATGGCTCACCATCGAAGATAAAAAACCCCCGACTAGCGGGGGCTTTAGGATTATAGACGTTCAGTGCGCGTGGCAGCCGATCAGGCGTTGTTGTCCAACACTTCACGGATGCGCGCTTTGTAGGTTTCCAGCTTCTGCGGCGTCATCATGCGGCGTTCGTCGTCGAGCACCACGCCGCCCACGTCGTCGGCGATGCGCTGCGCCGACTGCAGCATCAGCTTGAAGTTCTGATTGGCGTCGCCGTAAGACGGCACCATCATGAACATCGACACGCCCGGCGTGGAGAAATCGGACATCATGTCAGGATCGAAAGATCCCGGCTTGACCATGTTCGCCAGGCTGAACAGCACCGGGCCGCTGCCGGCCGGGCTGATATGGCGATGGAAAATGCCCATTTCGCCGAACTGGAAGCCCGCCTGCAGCACGCTCTGCAGCAATACTTCGCCGCCGATCACGCCGCCCTGATGGGCCGCGACGTGCAGCACCAGTACGGTTTCTTTCAGCTTGGCCGGAATCGGCGCCGCCGGAGCCGGTTGCGCTTCGGGCGCGGCCGACGTCGGTTTCACTTCCGGCTGCGGCTGATGCGCAGGTTCGGCGTGGAACGCCGGTTCTGCGGCATGCGGCGCCGGAGGCGGCAGATCGTCAACGCGCGGCTCGCGGCGCGGCGCAGGCTGTTGCTGCGGCTCGTCGTCTTCGTCCTGCGCGTAGTTGTCCAGCAGGATGTCGTCATAATCCGGCCGCTGCGAAAGCGGAGGCGGAGTCTGATGAGCAGCCGGCTGAACGGCACGTGGCGCAGGCTCAGCCGCCGGAGCGGGCTTGGGCGCAACCACGGGTTCTTCGCGTGCGGCATCAAGATGACCAAACGTCGGCTCGTCCTGCGGGTGAGCGGCGCGTACACGCACCTCCCCCACGCCTTCATCGAGATCGTCGATCGGGGTTTGTTCACGTTCCTTTTTGGAACGTTTGGCTGGGCGATCGCGGAAAAGCGATGAGCGTTCTTTACGACTGGTCCAAAGACCGTGCAATAACAACGCTATTATGGCGATCGCGCCAACAACGATTAATATCAGACGCAAATCCTGCATCATTGCTATCTCTGTTGTTCCAATACATTGCCACCGCGGCAAACATTCACTCTTTAACTCTATTTGCCCGCGCACACAAGTGCAAGTCCGTGCTGAACTTTATGCCAATAAAGATGATTATACTGCCTTTTTTTGCTGTTTTTTCAGCCAACCCTACCCTAGCCAGTAGAAAATCATCCCTATATGATAATGATGCCTGTTCAGACAACGAGATAACTTAAGATATGTCCTATACGCAGCCCCCTTCAAAATCCACCAGCGGCTTTCACTATTTCGCCGAAGGCTGGCGCCTGATTTCGCGCCCGGGGATTAAACGCTATGTGGTCTTGCCGTTGCTGGTCAACGTGCTGCTGATGGGCTCCGCCTTTTGGTGGCTGTTCAGCCAGCTCGGCGACTGGATCCCGGCGATGATGAGCCACGTCCCCCATTGGCTGCAATGGCTGAGCTACCTGCTGTGGCCGCTGGCGGTCGTGTCGGTGCTGCTGGTGTTCAGCTATCTGTTCAGCACCATCACCAACCTGATCGCCGCGCCGTTCTGCGGGCTGCTGGCGGAACAGCTGGAGGGCAGCCTGACCGGCAAGCCGCTGCCGGACACCGGCATCTTCGGCATCGTGAAAGACTTGCCGCGTATCATGGCGCGCGAATGGCGCAAGCTGGCGTATTACCTGCCGCGCGCGCTGCTGCTATTGATCCTGTACTTCATACCGGGCATCGGCCAGACGGTGGCGCCGGTGCTGTGGTTCCTGTTCAGCGCCTGGATGCTGGCGATTCAATATTGCGATTACCCGTTCGACAACCATAAGGTCAGCTTCGCCGACATGCGCCGCGCGCTGCGCCGGCACAAAACCGACAACCTGCAGTTCGGCGCGCTGGTCAGCCTGTTCACCATGATCCCGATCCTCAATCTGGTGATCCTGCCGGTGGCGGTTTGCGGCGCCACCGCCATGTGGGTGGACCGTTACCGCCCGCAATTCGTCCGTTCCTGAGCCGTTTTTGGCGGCAAACTCCGATTGATTCTTCTACAGGGCGCGCATTTTGCGCCCTTATCATTGTGCTTAAAACTTATTTCCTAATAACATATAGATATACCAATTCTTTACTTCCCTGCCGGTACTGTTAGCGTATGCTTTCGATGTTCCCCACATTTTCATAGAGTTAAAGGACGGGCTATGAGCAAGATATATGAAGACAACTCATTAACGATCGGCCATACGCCGCTGGTTCGTCTGAACCGTATCGGCAACGGACGCATTCTGGCCAAGGTTGAATCGCGCAACCCGAGCTTCAGCGTCAAATGCCGCATCGGTGCCAATATGATCTGGGATGCGGAACAACGCGGCATCCTGACCGCCGGTAAAGAGCTGGTGGAACCGACCAGCGGCAACACCGGCATCGCGCTGGCCTTCGTGGCCGCGGCGCGCGGCTACAAGCTGACGCTGACCATGCCGGAAACCATGAGCATCGAGCGCCGCAAGCTGCTCAAGGCGCTGGGCGCCAACCTGGTGCTGACCGAGGGCGCGAAAGGCATGAAGGGCGCCATCGCCAAGGCGGAAGAAATCGTCGCCACCGACCCGAACCGCTACATCATCCTGCAGCAGTTCAGCAACCCGGCCAACCCGGCGATCCATGAAAAAACCACCGGCCCGGAAATCTGGGAAGACACCGACGGCGCGGTCGACGTATTTATCTCCGGCGTAGGCACCGGCGGCACCCTGACCGGCGTCAGCCGCTACATCAAGCACACCAAAGGCAAAGCCATCACTACCGTGGCGGTCGAGCCGACCGATTCTCCGGTGATCACCCAGGCGCTGGCCGGCGAAGAGCTGAAGCCCGGCCCGCACAAAATCCAGGGCATCGGCGCCGGTTTTATTCCCGGCAACCTGGATTTGGACCTGGTGGATCGCGTCGAGCAGATCACCAACGACGAAGCCATCAGCATGGCGCGCCGCCTGATGGATGAAGAAGGCATTCTGGCCGGCATTTCCTCCGGCGCGGCGGTGGCGGCGGCGGTGAAACTGACCGAAGAAGCCGACTTTGCCGACAAGACCATCGTGGTGATCCTGCCGTCTTCCGGCGAGCGCTATCTGAGTACCGCCCTGTTCGCCGATCTGTTCACCGAGCAAGAATTGCAGCAGTAATGCCAACAGTGCACAAAACGCTAAAAAAGCACCTTCCGGGGTGCTTTTTTGTGGGCTGGATCAAAGTTTATAGCAGTCGAAGATTGATTTTGCCCGCGGGCTTTAGTATTTAACGGTGCATTATTTCGATGCGCAAAATTAATCACCCTCCGTTCTGGTTTAGGCTGAATCGATTTACTCGTTTGTCGCGCAGGCGTTAAACCGGGCATAATGGGGAGCTGATTGAAACGACGTCAGAAGCCAGATTTTTTTGATCTGAAGTGCCTAATTCGTCGTTTTCTGTTGCATCAACGCTCGCCCCTGTACCATAGTCAGGCGCTAACCAGACAAGCTAAAGTGATGCTCGTGGGCTAAACTTTAGCTCCACAACATTAATCCAATAAGTTGGGGAAACATCAATGTTCCAGCAAGAAGTTACTATTACCGCTCCGAATGGTCTGCACACTCGCCCTGCCGCTCAGTTCGTCAAAGAAGCCAAAGGCTTCACGTCTGACATCACCGTGACTTCCAACGGCAAAAGCGCCAGCGCCAAAAGCCTGTTCAAACTGCAAACTCTGGGGCTGACTCAAGGGACCGTAGTGACCATCTCTGCTGAAGGTGAAGACGAGCAGAAAGCCGTTGAGCACTTGGTAAAACTGATGGCAGAGCTTGAGTAATCGGCCCGTCTTTTTAGTTAACACCAGTCAAGAGTAAGGTAGGGTTATGATTTCAGGCATTTTAGTATCACCGGGTATCGCTTTTGGTAAGGCTCTCCTACTGAAAGAAGATGAAATTGTCATCAACCGGAAGAAAATCTCTGCTGATCAAGTAGAGCAGGAAGTCTCACGTTTTCTGGCGGGCCGCGCTAAGGCGTCCGAGCAGCTGGAAGCGATCAAGACCAAAGCTGGCGAAACCTTCGGCGAAGAGAAGGAAGCTATCTTCGAAGGCCACATCATGTTGCTGGAAGACGAAGAGCTTGAGCAGGAAATCATAGCCCTAATCAAAGACGATCTGGCCTCTGCGGACGCAGCCGCCTACACCGTGATCGAAGGCCAGGCGAAAGCGCTGGAAGAGCTGGACGACGAATATCTGAAAGAGCGCGCGGCCGACGTGCGTGACATCGGCAAACGCCTGCTGCAGAACATTCTGGGCATGCCGATCGTCGATCTGAGCTCCATTCAGGACGAAGTGATCCTGGTGGCCACCGATCTGACCCCGTCCGAGACCGCACAGCTGAACCTCGACAAGGTGCTGGGCTTCATCACCGATCTCGGCGGCCGTACCTCCCACACCTCCATCATGGCGCGCTCCCTGGAACTGCCGGCAATCGTAGGCACCAGCGACGTGACCAAGCAGGTGAAGAACGACGATTACCTGATCCTGGACGCGGTTAACAACAAAATTTACGTTAACCCTACCGCTGACGTCATCGATCAGCTGAAAGCCGCCCAGAATCAGTACGTCACCGAGAAAAACGATCTGGCCAAGCTGAAGGACCTGCCGGCGATTACGCTGGACGGCCATCAGGTTGAAGTCTGCGCCAACATCGGCACCGTGCGCGACGTCGCGGGTGCAGAGCGCAACGGCGCGGAAGGCGTCGGCCTGTATCGTACCGAATTCCTGTTCATGGACCGCGACTCGCTGCCGACCGAAGACGAGCAGTTCCAGGCTTACAAAGCCGTTGCGGAAGCCATGGGCTCGCAGGCCGTGATCGTCCGTACCATGGACATCGGCGGCGACAAAGACCTGCCTTACATGAACCTGCCGAAGGAAGAGAACCCGTTCCTCGGCTGGCGCGCCATCCGCATCGCGATGGACCGCCGTGAAATTCTGCACGCCCAGCTGCGCGCCATCCTGCGCGCCTCGGCATTCGGCAAACTGCGCATCATGTTCCCGATGATTATTTCCGTGGAAGAAGTGCGCGATTTGAAAGGCGAAATCGAAACGCTGAAGGCGCAGCTGCGCGAAGAAGGCAAGGCGTTTGACGAGACCATTGAAGTGGGCGTGATGGTGGAAACGCCGGCTGCGGCGGTCATCGCTCACCACCTGGCGAAAGAAGTCGACTTCTTTAGTATTGGGACAAACGATCTAACCCAGTATACTCTGGCGGTAGATCGCGGCAATGAGCTGATTTCTCATCTCTATAACCCGATGTCCCCATCAGTGCTTGGCCTGATCAAACAGGTTATCGATGCATCTCACGCGGAAGGCAAGTGGACCGGCATGTGCGGCGAACTGGCTGGCGATGAGCGTGCTACACTGTTGTTATTGGGCATGGGGCTGGATGAGTTCAGCATGAGTGCGATTTCAATCCCGCGCATCAAGAAAATTATTCGTAACACGAATTTCGAAGATGTGAAGGCGTTGGCAGCGCAGGCCTTGGCACAGCCAACGGCACAAGACCTGATGAATTGCGTTAATAAATTCATCGAAGAAAAAACGCTCTGCTAAACTTCCACGACACTGGAACGCCGCCCAATTTAATGCTTAGGAGAAGATCATGGGTTTGTTCGATAAACTGAAATCTCTGGTTTCTGATGACAAGAAAGACACGGGCACTATCGAGATCGTCGCTCCGCTTTCTGGCGAGATCGTCAACATCGAAGATGTGCCGGACGTAGTGTTCGCTGAAAAGATCGTTGGCGACGGTATCGCCATCAAACCGGCCGGCAACAAAATGGTGGCGCCGGTTGACGGCACCATCGGCAAAATTTTCGAAACCAACCATGCTTTCTCTATCGAATCCGACAGCGGCATCGAGCTGTTCGTGCACTTCGGCATCGATACCGTTGAGCTGAAAGGCGAAGGCTTCAAACGCATCGCCGAAGAAGGCCAGCGCGTCAAGAAAGGCGACGTCGTTATCGAGTTCAACCTGCCGTTGCTGGAAGAGAAAGCCAAGTCGACCCTGACGCCGGTGGTTATCTCCAACATGGACGAGATCAAAGAGCTGATCAAACTGTCCGGCAGCGTTACCGTAGGCGAGACCCCGATCATCCGCATCAAGAAGTAATCGCGAATGAGCAAGAAAAACGGCGCCCTCGGCGCCGTTTTTTTTATCCCCTTCGTCTTTCGAACCGCAGCGTTGTTGGCCGCACGTGCTCACCCCGGTCACTTACCGGAGTAAGCTCCCGGGGATTCCCCCGCTTGCCGCCTAGCTGCAATTCGAAATCCTTTGGACATACCGCGGATAATAGACGTTATCGGCGCAGGCAGTTTGAACATGGACAGCGCACAGCCTTCGGAGCGTACACGCAGTACGTGACGAAGGCGAGCACTGCCCTAGTTCAAAATGGCAAGTAAGATAGTCTATTATTGCCAGCGCGGGATGCGCAGGGTAATGATTAACCCCTCTTTTTCGCCGTTGCGCGCCTCGACCTGCCCGCCGTGCGCCAGCACCACCTTGCGGGTGATCGCCAGCCCCAGGCCGTAGCCCTTGCCCGACTGCGCCGACTTCACCCGCACGAAGGGATCGAAGATGCTCGACAACTTCGACTCCTCCACTCCGGGCCCCTGATCGCTGACTTCGATCTGGAACAGCTGGTCGACGCGCGACAGCGCCACCGTCACCCGCTGCCCCTGGCCGGAAAAACGCAGCGCATTGCGCACGATGTTGTCTACCGCGCGCCGCATCAGCTCGGCGTTGCCCTTGACGGTATATTCCACGTCAGAATTGGCCTGCAGCACGATCTCCACGCCGGGAACCTGCGCCTCGTAGCGCGCGTCGCTCACCACCGCATCCACCAGGCCGTACAGGTCGAAATATTCTTCGTCCGGCAGCCGGCTGTGTTCGGCGCGCGACAGCGCCAGCAGTTCGCCGATCATTTTGTCCAGCCTGCCCGACTCATGCTCGATGCGCTGCAGCGAATTCTCGACGTTGCCGGCATTCTGCCGCGCCAGGCCGATAGCCAACTGCAGGCGCGCCAGCGGCGAGCGCAGCTCGTGCGATACGTCGTGCAACAGCTGCTCGCGGTCGCTGACCAGCAGCTGCAGCCGCTCGGCCATGGTGTCGAAATCGCGCGCCACCTCGGACAGTTCATCGTGCCGACGGCGCATCTGCGGGAACAGGCGCACCGACAGATCGCCCTGCGCCACCCGGTCCAAACCGCCGCGCAGCTGGCGCATCGGCCGCGTGAGGTTCCAGGCCAGCACCGCGCTGAACAGCAGGCCGCCAAGCCCGCCGACCCACAGCATCGGCGCAGGAATATTGAAGAAGTGCGAACGCCGGTTTGGCCGATATTCTTCCCGCAGGCTGCGCACGTCGTAGCTCAGCAGGTAGCCCTTGCCGTCCTTGTCCTGCCCCCAGGCGCTGATGGTTTTCGGCATTCGGCGGCCTTCGAAAGCCGGCTCGTCGGCGTCAGGCGCCGGCGGTTGCGCCATCGGCGCTATCGACAACAGCCGCCGGTCGCCGTCCGGCCAGTCTTTCATCATCGCCTCCAGCGCCGGCATGCCGCCGCTGCGCAGCTGCGTGGCCGCCGAGGTCAGCTGCAGGCCAATCACCCGGCGGGCCATGGCGTTTTCCGGCGGCTCGTAGCGATCGCCATACAGGGAAAACGCCACCCACAGCGCCTGCGTCATGATGATGAAGGTCAGCCAGAAGCCGAGCAGGATTTTCCAGAAGAGTCTTCCGCGCATCGGCATTAGCGAATTCGATAACCGATGCTGCGCACCGTTTCAATGCCCAGGGCGTTGTCGGTCAAGGCGCCCAGCTTCTGGCGGATGTTGCTGATGTGCACATCCACGCTGCGGTCGTAGGCTTCACGCGGGCGCCCCAACCCCTTCTCGGACAGCTCGTCCTTGGAAACCACCCGCTCCGGCGCGCGCAGCAGCAGCTCCAGCAGATTGAATTCGGAGGCGGTCAGGTCGAACGCCTTGCCGCGCCATTCGCTGCTGCGGGTCGAAGGGTTGAGCGTCAAATCGCCGAAGCTGATGGCAATCTCGTCGTCCACTTCGTCCGGGCGCTCGTCAAACCGCCGCAGCACCGCACGCAGGCGCGCCACCAGCTCGCGCGGATAGCACGGCTTGGGCATATAGTCGTCGGCGCCCATCTCCAGGCCGATCACCCGATCGATGTTGTCGCCCTTGGCGGTCAGCATGATGATCGGCATGCGGCTTTTCTTGCGCACGTCGCGCAGCACGTCGATGCCGCTCATGTCCGGCAGCATGATGTCGAGGATCATCGCGGTGTAGTCGCCCGATAACGCGCCCTCTACCCCGGCCTTGCCGGTCAGCACCAGAGTGGCGTTAAAGCCTTCGGCGGTCAGGTATTCACTCAGCATGGTGCCAAGTTCCAGGTCATCATCGACCAATAAAATTTTCATGCCTTGCTCCTTCACTGATTTTCATCATTTTCCCGCCTATTGGTTCAGTCCGCAGCCGGTTTTACTCAATCCTTACACATTCCTGAACGCCACTTAACCGCAGCCCGAACGGCGGCGCGCTAAATTAGTGCGTATCGATTTTTGCCGCGCATCATGCCAGGGAAGCTCTTTTTCATGTCTTCGTCGTCACGCCCAAAACGCTATCTGCTGCCCCTGGTTATTGTGGCCGCTATCGCGCTATTTCTCTACTTCAGAACGCAGGGCGCCGCCGATGCCCCCCGTTATATCACCGCCGTGGCGCAAACGCGCGATCTGGAGCAAACGGTGCTGGCCGACGGCACGCTCGCGGCGCAGAAGCAGGTCAGCGTCGGCGCGCAGGTCTCGGGCCAAATAAAAGCGCTGCACGTGGCGCTGGGCGATCGGGTGCGCAAGGGGCAACTGGTGGCCGAGATCGACGATTTAACCCAGCAAAACGCCCTGCAGGACGCGGAAGCGGCATTGAAGAACATACGGGCGCAGCGCGCTTCAAAACTGGCGACGCTGCGCAACGACCAGCTCGGCTATCGGCGCCAGCGAAGCATAGTGGCGCGCGGCGTCGGTGTGCCGGCGGATTACGACGCCGCCAGAGCCGCGCTTGAGGCGACCCGCGCCGACATCGAAGCGCTGGATGCGCAGACGGTCCAGGCGAAAATCGCGGTGAACACCGCGCAGGTCAACCTCGGCTACACCAAAATCACCTCGCCCATCGACGGCACTATCGTGGCGTTGCCGGTCGAAGCGGGCCAGACGGTGAACGCCGTGCAAAGCGCGCCGACCCTCGTCAAGGTGGCGCAGCTGGACACCATGACCATCGAAGCGCAGATCTCCGAGGCCGACGTGGTGAAGGTGAAAACCGGCATGCCGGTCTATTTCACCATTCTCGGCGAACCGGCCAAACGCTATCGGGCCAGGCTGCGGGCCATCGAACCGGCGCCGGATTCGATCAATGACGACACCACCTCATCCAGCACCAGTACCAGCTCCAGCAGCTCGTCTTCCTCGTCGAGCACCGCCATTTACTACGTCGGGCTGTTCGACGTCGCCAACCCGGACGGCGCCCTGCGCATTTCGATGACCGCGCAGGTGTATATCGTGCTGAGCCGGGCGAAAGGCGCGGTGGTGATCCCGGCCACCGCGCTGCGCGGCGACGAGGTCGAGGTGGTCGACGAACGGGGCAACGTCGCCCGGCGCCCGGTCAAGGTCGGCATCAACAACAACGTCGACGCGCAGATTGTCAGCGGTCTGCTGGCCGGCGAAAAGGTCATCGTCAGCCGGGTCAGCGCCGGCGCGTCAAGCGGCGCCCGGCGCATGGGCCCGCCGCCGATGGGGATGTGAACATGAGCCAACCGCCTTTGCTGCAGCTGCGCGGCGTCAGCCGCCGATTTCAGGCCGGCGAACAGACCAGCGAAGTGCTGAGCGGAATCAACCTCAGCATCGACCGGGGCGAAATGGTGGCCATCGTCGGCGCCTCCGGCTCCGGCAAATCCACCCTGATGAACCTCCTCGGCTGCCTGGATCGCCCCAGCGCAGGGGATTATCGGGTGGCCGGCCGCAGCACCGCCCTGCTGGACAGCGATAGCCTGGCCGAACTGCGCCGGGAACACTTCGGCTTTATCTTCCAGCGCTATCATTTGCTGGGCGATCTGAGCGCGCTGGGCAACGTGGAAGTGCCGGCGGTGTACGCCGGCATCCCGCGCACCGAGCGGCGGCAGCGGGCCGCGGACCTGCTGCAGCGGCTGGGGCTGAAGGAGCGGCTGAACTATCGCCCCAGCCAACTTTCCGGCGGGCAGCAGCAGCGCGTCAGCATCGCCCGGGCGCTGATGAACGGCGGGCAGGTGATCCTGGCGGACGAACCGACCGGCGCGCTGGACAGCCACAGCGGTCAGGAGGTGATGGCGATCCTCAAAGCGCTGAATGCGCGCGGCCACACGGTGGTGATCGTCACCCACGATATGCAGGTAGCCGAACACGCCCAACGGATCATCGAAATCAGCGACGGCGCGATCGTCGCCGATCGGCGGAAAACGCCCGCGGCAGCCGCCCGCCTGCCGCAGACGCCGCACGCCGCCGCAGGCCGGTGGCACTCGCAGCGCGATCGGCTGCGCGAAGCGTTCAAAATGGCGCTGCTGGCGATGGCGTCGCAGCGGCTGCGCACCCTGCTGACCATGCTCGGCATTATCATCGGCATCGCCTCGGTGGTCTCGGTGGTCGCGCTGGGCAAGGGGTCTCAGCAGCGGGTGCTGGCGGATATCAACGCCATGGGCACCAGCACGCTGGAGATCTATCCGGGCAAAGACTTCGGCGACATGCGCTCCTCCGCCATCCAGACGCTGCGCGCCACCGACGCCGACGCGCTGGCGCAGCAGGGCTATGTGCACAGCGTGACGCCCACCGTCGCCGGCAGCGTCACCTTGCGCTACGGCAATCGGTCGGTCAGCGGCACGGTCAACGGCGTGGGTGAGCAGTATTTTGTGGTGCGCGGCTACCGCATCGACGGCGGCATGGCCTTTAATCGCCGCAGCGTCGAGGGACTGATGCAGGAAGCGGTGATCGACGAAAACACCCGCAACGCGTTGTTCCCCGACGGCGCCAATCCGCTGGGTGAGGTGATCCTGCTCGGCTCGCTGCCGTGCCGCATCATCGGCATTGCGGCCAAGCAGCAAAGCGGCTTCGGCAGCGATGAAACGCTGAGCGTCTGGATCCCCTACACCACCGCGATGAAGCGCATGCTCGGCCAGAGCTACCTGAAGAGCATTACCGTACGGGTGAATGACGATATCGATCTCGGCAGCGCCGAAGACGGCGTCACCCGTCTGCTGCAGCAACGCCACGGCAGCAAGGACTTTTTCGTCATGAACACCGACAGCATTCGCCAGACCATCGAGAAAACCACCGCCACCCTGACGCTGCTGGTGTCGATGATTGCGCTGATCTCGCTGGTGGTCGGCGGCATTGGCGTGATGAACATCATGCTGGTGTCGGTGACCGAGCGCACCCGGGAAATCGGCGTGCGCATGGCGGTCGGCGCGCGCGCCGGCGACATCATGCAGCAGTTTTTGATCGAGGCGGTGCTGGTTTGCCTGCTGGGCGGAACGCTGGGGGTGCTGCTGTCGCTGGCGATAGGCCTGGCCTTCAGCCAGTTCAGCGGCAATTTCTCGATGGTGTATTCCGCCGGATCAATCGTCGCCGCTTTCGCCTGCTCGACGCTGATCGGCGTGATCTTCGGTTTTTTCCCGGCGAAACGCGCCGCCGGGATGGATCCTATTCACGCGCTGGAACGGGAATAGCCTCAGTCGAAGACCCCGGTGGACAGGTAACGATCGCCGCGATCGCAGATAATCGCCACGATCAGGCTGCCGGGGTTGGCCGCCGCGATGCGCAAGGCGCCGGCCACCGCGCCGCCGGAGCTGACGCCGCAGAAGATGCCCTCCCGCTGCGCCAGCCGGCGCATGGTCTGCTCGGCGTCGCGCTGTTCGATGTCCAGCACCTGATCCACCAGATCCGGGCGGAAAATGCCCGGCAGATAGGCCGGCGCCCAACGGCGAATGCCGGGAATGCTGCTGCCCTCCGCCGGCTGCAGGCCGATAATCTGCACCTGCGGGTTCTGGCTTTTCAGGTAGCCGCCCACGCCGGTGATGGTGCCGGTCGTGCCCATGCTGGAAACGAAATGCGTGATGCGGCCTTCGGTCTGGCGCCAGATTTCCGGGCCGGTGGTGGTGAAGTGAGCATAAGGATTATCCAGGTTATTGAACTGATCCAGCACCTTGCCCTGCCCCCGGCGCTGCATCTCCAGCGCCAGATCGCGCGCGCCCTCCATGCCCTGCTCGCGGCTGACCAGGATCAGTTCGGCGCCATAGGCGCGCATCGCCGCCTGGCGTTCCTGGCTCATGTTTTCCGGCATCAATAGCTTCAACGGATAGCCTTTCAGCGCGGCGATCATCGCCAGCGCGATGCCGGTATTGCCGCTGGTGGCTTCTATCAGCACGTCGCCCGGTCGTATCTCGCCGCGCAGCTCCGCCTGCTGGATCATCGCCAACGCGGCGCGATCCTTCACCGAGCCCGCCGGATTATTGCCTTCCAGCTTGACCCAAACCTCGCTGCCCGCGGCGGCGGCCAGTCGTTGTAATTTTACCAGCGGGGTATTCCCGATGCATTGTTCCAGCGTTGTCACTCTTTTGGCCTGTGTGTTGGTGTGCGTAATGTAAAAAGGCAACCCCGGGGTTGCCTTTAAAATAATCTTGGCTGCTAAAAACTATCAGGCGCTTTTGGCTAACGCAACAGGTTGCAGCAGTTGATCGCCGGCGTACAGCCGCGCATTGAGGCTGCCGACGTAGTAACGGCCGCCGCGCACCGGGGTGGCGTTGCCTTCCGGCAGCACCACGCTGATCGGCTCCTGATGCCAGCCGATCGGCTGTACCGTCAGCTGCCAGAAATGCCCGCGCGGGCTGACTTCCAGCACCTGCACCGGCAGCGGGCAACGCTCGCTGCTCTCGGTCGCGATCTCCATTTCCCACGGGCGCAGGAACAGATCGACGCTGCCCTGATGCATCGGCTGGAACGACAGCGGCCATTGGTGCGCGCCGACGAACAGCTGCGACCCGCGGATTTCACCGTTCAGGCGGTTCACTTCGCCCATAAATTCCAGCACGAAGCGGCTGGCCGGCTCGCGCATGATGTCGACCGGCGAACCGACCTGTTCAATATTGCCCTGGCTCATCACCACGATGCGATCGGCCACTTCCATCGCCTCTTCCTGATCGTGGGTAACGAACACGCTGGTGAATTTCAGCTCTTCGTGCAGCTGACGCAGCCAGCGGCGCAGCTCTTTGCGCACCTGCGCGTCCAGCGCGCCGAAAGGCTCATCCAGCAGCAGGATCTGCGGTTCCACCGCCAACGCGCGCGCCAGCGCCACGCGCTGTTTCTGGCCGCCGGACAGCTGCGACGGATAGCGGTTGGCCAGGTGGCCCAGCTGCACCATTTCCAGCAGCTGGGTGACTTTCTGTTTGATCGCCGCGGCGTTCGGGCGTTCGCGACGCGGCAGCACGCTCAGGCCGAAGGCGATGTTGTCGAACACCGTCATGTGGCGGAACAGCGCGTAATGCTGGAACACGAAGCCCACCCGCCGATCGCGCGCGTGCATGCGGCTGACGTCGGTGCCGTGGAAGCCCAGCTTGCCGCCGCTCTGGCTTTCCAGCCCGGCGATAATGCGCAGCAGCGTGGTCTTGCCGGAGCCGGACGGGCCCAGCAGCGCCACCATCTCGCCGGAAGAAATATCGAGCGAGATGTCGTTCAATACCTTGGTGCGGCCGAAGAACTTGTTAATGCCGTTAATCTCAATGCTCATGATTTTCCTCCCGCTCGAGCCGTGCGTTCTGACGCTCCAGACGCCATTGCAGAGCGCTTTTCAAAAATAGGGTCACTATCGCCATCAGGGTCAGCAGCGCGGCGGCGGTAAAGGAGCCGACGGTGTTGTAATCCTGCTGCAGCAGCTCAACCTGCAGCGGCAGGCTGTAGGTTTCGCCGCGAATCGAACCGGACACCACCGAGACCGCGCCGAATTCGCCGATGGCGCGCGCGTTGGTCAGCACTACGCCGTACAGCAGCGCCCAGCGAATGTTCGGCAGCGTCACGCGGCGGAACATCTGCCAGCCGGAGGCGCCCAGCAAAATGGCGGCTTCGTCTTCCTGGCTGCCCTGGCTGAGCATCATCGGCACCAGCTCTCGCACCACGAACGGACAGGTGACGAAGATGGTCACCAATACCATGCCCGGCCAGGAGAACATGATCTGGACGTTGTGCGCATCCAGCCAGCCGCCCAGCAGGCCGTTGCTGCCGTAAAACAGCAGATAAATCAGCCCCGCCACCACCGGCGAAACGGCGAACGGGATGTCGATCAGCGTCAGCAGCAGCTGGCGGCCCGGGAAGGTGAACCGCGTCACCAGCCACGCCAGCAGCGTGCCGAAAATCAGGTTGAACGGCACGGTGATCAAGGCGATCAATACCGTCAGCCAGATAGCGTGCAGCATGTCCGGATCGAGCAGGTTGCCCCACATCGCGCCAACGCCCTTGGAGAAGGCCTCGGCGAAAATCGAAATCATCGGCACCACCAGCAGCAGCACCGAGAACAGTACGCCGACGGCGATCAGCGACCATTTGGCCCAGTTGACGCGCGGGCGCTCGACGCCGTTGAACTCGGAAATATCAGCCATCAGTGCCCCCCGATGCGTCGGCCGAAGCGGCTCTGCAGAACGTTAATGCTGAACAGCAGCAGCAGCGACGCCGCCAGGATCACCGATGCGATGGCGCTGGCCGCCGGATAATCGAACTCCTGCAGGCGCACAAAAATCATCAGCGAGGTCACTTCCGTCTTCCAGGCGATGTTGCCGGCGATGAAAATCACCGCGCCGAACTCGCCCAGGCTGCGGGTAAAGGAGATCGCCGTGCCGGCCAACAGCGCCGGCGCCACTTCGGGCAACACCACGCGGCGGAAGCTTTGCCAGCGGGTGGCGCCCAGAGTTTCGGCCGCCTCTTCGTATTCCGGCCCCAGCTCCTCCAGCACCGGTTGCACGGTGCGCACCACGAACGGCAGGCTGGTGAAGGCCATCGCCACCGCGATACCCAGCCAGGTAAAGGTGACCTTGATGTCAAAATGCGCCAGCCATTGGCCATACCAGCCGGTGGTGGAGAACAGCCCCGCCAGCGTGAGGCCGGCCACCGCCGTCGGCAATGCGAACGGCAGGTCGATCAGGCCATCCAGCAGCGAACGGCCGGGGAAACGGTAGCGGGTCAGGATCCAGGCCATCAGCATGCCGAACACCGCGTTGAACAGGCTGGCGACGCCCGCCGCCAGCAGCGTGACCTTATAGGCCGCCACCACCTGCGGATTGGAAATCACCTCCCAATACTGCGCCAGGCTCATCTGCGCCAGCTGCATCACCAGCGCGCTGAGCGGCAGCAGCAGGATCAGGCAGGTATAAAACAGGCTGCTGCCGAGGCTGAGACCGAATCCGGGCAGAACCCGTTTACTGGACAACGACAACATTTACTTATGCCCTGCCGCTAACAGCCGGTCCAACTCGCCGCCGGTGGCGAAATGGGTTTTCATCACCTGCGGCCAGCCGCCGAATTGATCTTCCACCCGGAACAGCCTGGTGTCCGGGAACTGCCCTTTGGCCGCCGCCATCGCCTTCTGGTCGTAGACGCGGTAATAGAAGCTGGTGATCACCTGCTGCGCCGCCGGGCTGTAGAGGTAGTTCAGGTAGTCCTTGGCCGCCTGTGCGGTGCCGTTTCTCTCGACGTTTTTGTCCACCCAGGCCACCGGGAACTCCGCCAGGATATCGACCGGCGGTACGATCACTGCATATTTGTCTTCGCCGTACTGCTTGCGGATGTTGTTCACCTCAGACTCGAAGCTGATCAGCACGTCGCCCAGGCCACGTTCGACGAAGGTGGTGGTCGCGCCGCGGCCGCCGGTGTCGAAGACCACCACGTTTTTCAGGAAACGGGTCATAAAGGCGCGGGTCTTGGCCTGGTCGTTGCCGTCGGCCTGGCTGGCTGCGCCCCAGGCGGCCAGATAGGTGTAACGGCCGTTGCCGGAGGTTTTCGGGTTCGGGAACACCAGCTTCACGTCGTCGCGCACCAGGTCGTTCCAGGTGCGGATGCCCTTCGGGTTGTCCTTGCGCACCAGGAACGCCATGGTGGAATAGAACGGCGAGCTGTTGTTCGGCAGGCGCGACTGCCAGTCGGCCGGGATCAGCTGGCCGCGGTCGTGCAGGATCTGCACGTCGGTGACCTGGTTGTAGGTCACCACGTCGGCGCGCAGCCCTTGCAGGATCGCCAGCGCCTGTTTGGAGGAGCCGGCGTGAGATTGCTTGATGGTCAGCTTGTCGTTCGGGTGCTGCTGATTCCACTGCTGTTCGAAGCCGGGGTTCAGCGCGGTAAACAATTCACGGGAAACGTCATAGGAGCTGTTCAGCAATTCCGCCGCCGACGCGGTGCCGCCGGCCAGCAGCGCCGCCGCCAGCCATCCTTTCAGCACGATATTTTTAACCCGGGTTTGTTTCATTCTGCACCTTAGCTCACTGAGTCAATCTTTCAGGCTTTCGCCTTATTGATGACCAGTGTATTTATAACTAGGTGCGGAGCTGTAACGCTTTTATATACCGTTTAGTGATTTTCAAGCATCAAACGCTATAAGGCAGGGGCGGAGCGGTTTCGCCGAGGCGGAAGGCAGGCACCGAAGCCGGCGTCGCCGGCCCCGGTGAAGGCGTCAAAGTGACAGCAGGCGCGTCAGCGAAGGGGCGAAGTAGTAGCTGCCGGTGACCGCGCGGCTGAAGCGCAGCATCGCGTCGCGTTTGCCGTCCAGCTCGCCGAACATGCTCAGCAACTGCCGCTCGATGTTGTGCAGGCGCGCGCAGTAGGCGATGAAGTACAGCCCGTGCTTGCCGCTGGCGGTGCCGTAAGGCAGGCTCTGGCGCAATATCTTCAGGCCCTGGCCGTTTTCCTGCAGATCGACGCGGCTGACGTGCGAGGTCTCCGGGCGTTGGTCCGCCGGCAGCTCTTCGCTGTCGTGCTTGGTGCGGCCGATGATCTGCTCCTGCTGCTCGGTGGTGAAGCGCTGCCACTGGCGCAGATTATGCTCGTAGCGCTGCACCAGCACGTAGCTGCCGCCCTCATCTTCTTCGCCTGCGGCGATGGTCGCCACTGCCGGGCGCTGCTCGCCCTGCGGATTTTCGGTACCGTCGATGAAGCCGCTCAGATCGCGCTCTTCCACCCAGCGGAAGCCATGGGTTTCCTCTTCGATTTTGACCGCATTGCCGAACGCCGCCAGCGCGGCCTGCGCCAGCGTGAAGTTAACGTCATGACGCAGGGATTGAATATGAATCAGCATGTCGCGCTGGGTGGCCGGCGCCAGCCCTTTGCCAAGCGGCGTGAAGGGTTTCAGCTCTTTGGCGCCCTGGCCGCTGGACAGATCGTGCCAGACGTCATAGCCGAAGGCGATCACCGCGCCCAGACGCGCATCCGGGAACTGCTGCTGCAGCTCGCTCAGCCGCTGGCAAAACTGTTTGCAGCCCTGGCGCAAATCGGCAAATTCACCCTGTACGGTAGCTTCCATAAAAATGGCGAAACGGCAGTGTTCCAATAAAATGCCGCTCTGAACCTGTGTCATGTTGTTTTCCTCAATGCCTGAATCGGGGCGGTCGCCGCCCGAGGTCCCTGTTACGAACGCGCTATCATAACGCATGGTCGCGGGATTGCCTTGCATCAGCGCAAAGAAAATGGGGGTACCCGGTATGGAATGCGGGCGCCGCGCACGAGGCGCCCGTTGGCGAAAGGGTTACTGCGGTTTGGCGTGCCAGATAATCTTGCTGACCGTCCAGCTTTTCAGCGTGTCGTCCGGCGGGATGATGTCCTGCGGGCCGGCCCACTTGCCGCTGAAGATGTAGGAGACGTATTTGCTCTGCTCCGCCACGCACTCCACCTTGCCGGCGTCTTCGCCTTCGGCCGGTTTGCAGGCGCCGAAAGCCTTGCTGTACATGTCGCCGAACGGCGTGCCGAGCTTGTTGCCCCATTCGGTCGCCACTTTTTGGTCCATCACGTCCACCCGCTGCACGTGGCCCTTGGGTTCGCCGGTGATCACCAGCTTCACCTCGTCGCCGGACAGCGCCTGATAGTAGGAAACGATCTGGCCATTGCTGGTCGCCATGCCGCCGCGCAGGCGATAGTTGCCGTCCAGCCCGTCGTTGATGGCGGTTTCCGACATCGGCGTGCCGGCGTTAAGATTGCCAACGCCCCTGGCGCCGACTTCAAGGCTGCTGCCGAACCAGTTGAACGGCGACAGGCTGGACCAGGAAAAGTTGGACATGGTCGAACAGCCGGTCAGTAACAGCGGGAGCCCTAACAGCAGTGGGCGAATATTCATCTCATAGCTCCTTAACATCAATGGCATGGGGCGCTGGGATCGCCCTGCCGCACTCGGCGTTTTGCTGCGTGCCAGCCTCTCACAACTGTGCGCGCTACGCCATCGGTTGCCAGCTTGGAGTGCGCAAAATGCGAAAAGTGCCGCACTTCGCCGCAATTACCCGGCTTCGTCCTGCGGCGCGAAGCAGGCTTTCAGCCGCGCGTTCAGCAGCAAATAGCCCAGCGCCAGCGCATCCAGCATCACCAGCATCAGCTCCAGCGCCGGCGAATTGCCGTCCTGCTGCCACAGGCTGAACAGCGAGCCGCCCAGCGCCGCCAGCAGCGAACAGATCAGCACCCAGCGCCAGGCGCGCCACAGCCGCGGCCATGGATGACGGCGGCCGCTGAGTAGAAACGCCAGCGCGGCCGGCAACCCGAGCAGCATGCCGTACCAAAAGCGCTGGGTATCCGGATAAAACAGCGTCAGCAGCCCGCTTCCCTGCTCGCGCGAAACGCCGGCCATCACAAACAGCAGCCAGGTGCGCGCCTGTAAAATCAATACGCCCCAAAACCACGCCGGCAGGCGCAACGCGCCGTGCTGATCGTAGTCGTCAGGGGAAAATCGGTATGCCCGTTGCTTCAACTGCCGTTCCTTTCAAAAGGGTGATGACTCCTTCACATGGGCGCCAAGGTTGGGCTTTTCAATGCGTCGGCTTAAGAAGCTCTTAAGATCCTTGTGCTTTAATCATTATCACCCCGTAAGCAATCCCGAATGACCGGGTGCTGATTTTTGAATTAAATAAGGAAGCTAAAAATGAAAAAACTGACTCTGGCCGCATTGATCGCGCTGTGCAGCGCACCGGTATTGGCTCAACAGGGCGGGTTCCTCGACCCTTCCGCCCCGCAGGCGCAAACGCAGACCCAACCGCAAGGCGGTTTCTCCGGCCCCAGCGCCGCGCTGACCACCGTCGACAAGGTAAAATCGATGAGTGACGACGCCTGGGTGATGCTGCAGGGCAACATCGAGCAGCGCGTCGGCGACGATACCTATACCTTCCGCGACGCCAGCGGCACCCTGACGGTCGAGATCGACAAGAAACGCTGGAACGGCCAGACCATCACGCCGAAGGACAAAGTGCAGCTGGAAGGCAAGGTGGACAAGGACTGGAGCAGCGTGGAAGTGGACGTGAAAACGCTCAAAAAGCTGCCGTGACGGCTGGCCCGGGGCGGAGAAACGACGCCGCCCCGGCGCGGCTCAATATTCCTGATCTTCGATCAACCGCTTGCCCAGGCTGGTCACGCCCTGGATCTCGTAGCCGAGCTTTTCGTACATCTCTACCACGGTGTCGTTGTCTTCGCGCACCATCAGCTGGATCTTCGGGCAGCCGCGGGCGATCAGTTTCTTCTCCAAGCGGTTAATCAACGCATTGGCGATGCCGCGCCCGCGGTAATCCGGGTGCACGCCCAGGTAATAGGCCGAGCCGCGGTGGCCGTCGTAACCGCCCATCACCGAACCGACCACCTCACCGCCCACTTCCGCCACCAGGAACAGCTCGGGATCGTGGTTCAGCTTGCGCTCGATATCCATCTCCGGATCGTTCCACGGCCGCAGCAGGTCGCAGCGCTCCCACAGGGTAATGACCTCTTCAAAGTCGTCTTGTCGAAATACGCGAATTTCCATCGATGTTGGCCGCTGTTAATTAAGGTGTTTATCTGATTATCGCGTGATTATTCACATACGCAATATCAAACTGCGATTTACCGCGCTATTTGACAGGTTTTGCCGGTAACCGGCGTAATAAATGGAAATAGTTATCAGGTCGATTAATGATTATCAATACGATATAACGTCGCAAAATAGAAATTATCGATGGAGCGTCGCGTAATGAAAAAGCAGGTTAAACAATTCCTCAATTTTAAACCGCTTTCCGTTTCCCCCACGCGACGTCAACTTTTGCTCTCCGGCCTGGCCGTGGCGCTGCTCGGCGCCAACAGCCGCAGCGCCACGGCCGAATCCGGCGGCATGCTGCGCAGCCAGCAGCACAGCAAACCGGCGCCAAAACCGACCGGCAGCAAGCGGGTGGTGATGATCGATCCCGGCCACGGCGGCATCGATTCCGGCGCGGTCGGCCATGAAGGTTCACAGGAAAAACACGTGGTGCTGGAGATAGCCAACCACGTGCGCCGCTTCCTGCACGAACACGATCACGTCGAGGCGCGCCTGACGCGCGAGGAAGACGAATTCATTCCGCTGTTCCAGCGGGTGGAGATCGCGCACCAGCACCAGGCCGACCTGTTCATCTCGATCCACGCCGACGGCTTCACCAGCCCGACGGCCTCGGGCGCCTCGGTGTTCGCCCTCTCCAACCGCGGCGCCAGCAGCGCCATGGCGCGCTATCTGTCCAACCGCGAGAACGCCGCCGATGACGTGGCCGGCGGCAAATACAAGGATCAGGACAACTACCTGCAGCAGGTGCTGTTCGATCTGGTGCAGACCGACACCATCAACAACAGCCTGACGCTTGGCCGCCACGTGCTCGGCCAAATCCGCCCGGTGCACCATCTGCACAGCGACAGCACCGAGCAGGCGGCGTTTGCGGTGTTGAAATCCCCGTCCATTCCCTCGGTGCTGGTGGAAACCTCGTTCATCACCAACCCGGGCGAGGAGCGGCTGCTGGGCACCACCGCCTTCCGCGAAAAAATCGCCCGCGCCATCGCCGACGGGGTGATCAATTTCTTCAGCTATTACGACAGCCATCAGCGAAAACCGCGCTGATGCTGCCGACGGCGGCGAATAAAGGTATACTCTGCACCTTGTTCAGTCAGACGCTGTGAATAATCCCGCATGAGTTTACCCACCATCGCTGAAGTAAAATCCTTCCTGCTGGCGCTGCAGGACCGCATCTGCGCGCAGCTGGCGCAGGCCGACGGCGGCGCCGTTTTCGCCGAAGACCAATGGACGCGTGAAGAGGGCGGCGGCGGCCGCAGCCGCGTGCTGACCAACGGCGCGGTGTTCGAACAGGCGGGGGTAAACTTTTCCCACGTATCCGGCGCCACCCTGCCCGCCTCCGCCACCGCGCACCGCCCGGAACTGGCCGGCCGCAGCTTCCAGGCGATGGGCGTCTCGCTGGTGGTGCACCCGCTCAGCCCGTACATTCCCACCAGCCATGCCAACGTGCGCTTCTTTATCGCCGAAAAACCGGGTGAAGAGCCGGTGTGGTGGTTCGGCGGCGGCTTCGACCTGACGCCGTTCTACGGCTTCGAAGAGGACGCGGTGCACTGGCACCGCACCGCCGAACGGCTGTGCGCCCCCTTCGGCGACGAGGTCTACCCCAAATACAAAAAGTGGTGCGACGATTACTTCTTCATCAAGCACCGCAACGAGGCGCGCGGCATCGGCGGCCTGTTCTTCGACGACCTGAACACGCCGGACTTTGACCACTGCTTCGCCTTCACCCGCGCGGTGGGGGAAGGCTTCCTCGACGCCTACCTGCCGATCGTCGAAAAGCGCAAAACGCGGGCCTGGGGCGAGCGCGAGCGCCAGTTCCAGCTGTATCGCCGCGGCCGCTACGTGGAGTTCAACCTGGTGTGGGACCGCGGCACGCTGTTCGGCCTGCAAACCGGCGGCCGCACCGAATCCATCCTGATGTCGATGCCGCCGCTGGTGCGCTGGGAATACAACTACCAGCCGCCGGCCGACGGCCCGGAAGCCGCGCTGTACCGCGATTTCCTGCCGGTGCGCGACTGGCTGAAGGAGCCTGAATGATGCAGATTTGGGTCGATGCGGACGCCTGTCCGAACGTCATCAAGGAAGTGCTGTTCCGCGCCGCCGATCGCACCGCCGTGCCGGTGACGCTGGTGGCCAACCAGCCGCTGAAAACCCCGCCGTCGAAGTTTATCCGTACCCTGCAGGTGGCGGCCGGCTTCGACGTGGCGGATAACGAGATCGTGCGCCGCTGCGCAAAAGGCGATCTGGTGATCACCGCCGACATCCCGCTGGCGGCGGAGGTGATAGAAAAAGGCGCCATCGCGCTGAATCCGCGCGGCGAACGTTACACGCCGGACACCATCCGCGAACGCCTCAACATGCGCGACTTTATGGATACCCTGCGCTCCAGCGGCATCCAGACCGGCGGCCCGAATGCGCTGAACCAGCGCGACCGCCAGCAGTTCGCCAACGAACTGGACAAGTGGCTGCAGCAGGCGAAACGGGCGCAGTGACTTGCCGTTTTAACACATTCATTTGACTGATGGTGTGATCCACAGATAGTCCGCGACCTGCTTATCCACCTGCACGCCAGGCTCAGCCAGCATCAGCACCGTCGGCAGCGCCGCCGGCTGCAGATCCTGCACGTGCAGCGGCACCCCCAGCGTTTTCGCCGCGTGATAACCGCCGGCGATCAGCAGCGCCGGCGTCGGCGCCGCCAGCAACCGCTCGGCCATGCGCCGGTCGCGCTGCTGTTGGATCGCCAGCATCGCGCGCAGTTGCCCGGCCTCGATCTCACCGCCGTGCGAATTGCGGATGGTCTCCGCCAGCGCCCGCCGCACCTCCGGCCGCACCGACAGCACGCCCGGCGGGAATTCTGGCCGCTGATAAAACGCCACTATCTCGCTGCGATCCAGGTTGGCCGACCACAGCGGGTACGGCGCGCGCATCGCCGCCATCGTCACTTCGCCATAGCCTGCCCATTTCCAGCCCGGCTGCCAGTCAATCAGCTCGGCGACGCGGGTATCGCGCACCGCCGTATTGCCCTGCAGCCAGCTTTTGACCTTATCCACCCTGGCCTGCTGATTCGGATTGATCATCTCCATCAGCACGCTGCCCTGCGGCCGCAGCTGCGGCAGCTGCTGCACCAGCCACAGCTCAATCCGATGGTGGTATGGGTTGTCGTGTTTTTCGCCGACGATCACCCGCGGCTGCGCCGCCAGCCGGGCCAGCAGCTGCTCGGGCGTCAGGGTTGCGCCGCTGCGCAAATCGGTGATGCTGCCCAGGCGCTGCACGTCGTTTTGCGGCGGCGTCGGCGGCCTATGGCTACAGGCGGCAAGCGCCAATGCGGCCAGTAAAATCAGAAATCTCATGCTGTTGCCCTGTTATCAAAAGTGGCGCCATTATAGATAATAATTATCATTTGCATATAGAGCGCTTTCGCTCCTGCGGCCCGGTTAACGATTTTTTATCCGCGGTCCGCGTGCCGCGCATTGATTTCACCGAACATTGCGGGTATAACCAATAGCCATTTAGCAGCTTAGACGTCCATACGGATAAATTATTATGCACTCACCCGCTCCCGCCACAGGGCAATTCAAACGCAGCATGAAGGCCCGGCATCTGGTGATGCTGTCGCTGGGCGGCGTGATCGGCACCGGGTTGTTCTTCAACACCGGCTACATCATTTCCACCACCGGCGCCCTCGGCACCCTGCTGGCCTATCTGATCGGCGCGCTGGTGGTGTATCTGGTGATGCTGTGCCTGGGGGAGCTGTCGGTAGCGATGCCGGAAACCGGCGCCTTTCACGTCTACGCTTCGCGCTATCTGGGCCCGGCCACCGGCTATACCGTGGCCTGGCTGTACTGGCTGACCTGGACGGTGGCGCTGGGCTCCAGCCTGACCGCCGCCGGTTTCTGCATGCAGTATTGGTTCCCGCAGTCGCCGGTGTGGCTGTGGTGCCTGATTTTCTGCGCGGCCATTTTCCTGCTTAACGTGGTGACCACCCGCTTCTTCGCCGAAAGCGAATTCTGGTTCTCGCTGATCAAGGTGGTGACCATTCTGGCGTTCATCATTTTGGGCGGCGCCGCCATGTTCGGCCTGCTGCCGATGAAGGACGGCACGCCGGCGCCGTTCCTGCACAACCTGACCGCCTCCGGCTGGCTGCCGAACGGCACCCTGCCCATCCTGATGACCATGGTGGCGGTGAACTTCGCCTTTTCCGGCACCGAGCTTATCGGCATCGCCGCCGGCGAAACCGAGAACCCGGAAAAGGTCGTGCCGCTGGCGATCCGCACCACGGTAGTCCGCCTGATGCTGTTCTTTATCGGCACGGTGTTTATTCTGGCGGCGCTGATCCCGATGGATCAGGCCGGGATCGTCAAAAGCCCGTTCGTGCTGGTGTTCGAGCGCATCGGCGTGCCCTACGCCGCCGATATTTTCAACTTCGTGATCCTGACCGCCATTCTGTCGGCGGCCAACTCCGGCCTCTACGCCTCCGGGCGCATGCTGTGGTCGCTGGCCAACCAGCGCACCCTGCCGGCCTATTTTTCCCGCGTCAACCGGCGCGGCATCCCGATCAACGCGCTGACCTTCAGCATGCTCGGCGGCGTATTGGCGCTGCTGACCAGCGTGATCGCCCCCGACACGGTGTTCGTTGCGCTGTCGGCGATCTCCGGCTTCGCGGTGGTGGCGGTGTGGCTGAGCATCTGCGCCGCGCATTATGCCTTCCGTCGCCATTACCTGCGCAGCGGCCAGCCGATCGACGGGCTGAAGTACCGTGCGCCGGGCTACCCGCTGACGCCGATCCTCGGCTTCGCGCTGTGCCTGCTGGCCTGTATCGGGCTGGCGTTCGATCCGGAACAGCGCATCGCCCTGTATTGCGGGCTGCCGTTTGTCGCCCTGTGTTACGCCGCCTATTACCTGACCCGCCGCGCCGGGCAAAAAAACGCTTTGGGAGAAAACCATGCCGGTTAACAACCCCGTCGCCCAACTGTTGGCCGACCACCCTACCCTGATCCTGGACGGCGCCCTGGCCACCGAGCTGGAGGCGCGCGGCTGCGATCTCAGCGATCCGCTGTGGTCCGCCAAGGTGCTGATTGAAAATCCCGAGCTGATTTATCAGGTGCATCTCGACTATTTCAACGCCGGGGCGCAGTGCGCCATTACCGCCAGCTACCAGGCCACGCCGCAGGGCTTTCTGCGCCGCGGGCTGGATCACGCGCAGTCGCTGGCGCTGATCGCCAAAAGCGTGCAGCTGGCGCAGCAGGCGCGCAGCGATTATCTGGCGGCCCAGCCGCAGGCCGCGCCGCTGCTGGTCGCCGGTTCGGTAGGCCCCTACGGCGCCTATCTGGCCGACGGCTCCGAATACCGCGGCGACTACCGGCTGCCGCAGGAAGAGATGATGGCCTTCCACCGCCCGCGCATCGCCGCGCTGGCCGCCGCCGGCGTCGATCTGCTGGCCTGCGAGACGCTGCCGTCGTTCGGCGAACTGCAGGCGTTGCTGGCGCTGCTGCGGGAATTCCCGACGCTCGGCGCCTGGTTCGCTTTCACGCTGCGCGACAGCCGGCACCTCAGCGACGGCACGCCGCTGGCCGAGGTGCTGGCGGCGCTGCGCGGCAACCCGCAGGTGCTGGCCATCGGCCTCAACTGCATCGCGCTGGATCAGGTCGCCCCGGCGCTGCGGCAGTTGGCCGGGCTGGCCGATAAACCGCTGCTGGTCTATCCGAACTCCGGCGAGCATTACGACGCGGTCAGCAAAACCTGGCACGCCTGCGGCGGCGAACACGGCAGCCTGACGGAACAGGCCGCTGAATGGCAAGCCCTCGGCGCACGGCTGATTGGCGGCTGCTGCCGCACTACCCCGCGGGATATCCGCGCCATCGCCGAGCGCTGCAGGGCATAAACCAACTATTCAGTTAACTGGCGCAACTGCTTTGCAGTTTCTACAGCATTGAGGCGGCCTTTCGCCGCCTCAACCGTTAACTCGACCAATTTCGCATCTTCCCGTAATGCGATGCCATTGATGCCGAGAAACAGCGCCATGCTCTGAAAAGCCGTTCGTTTATTGCCATCGAGGAAGATATGCCCCTGGCTGATAGCTATCAGATAGATAGCGGCGAGATGATAGATATCCGAGACGTTGTCATAATGGTAGGCATTAAGCACTCTATTGGCCACGGCCTCAACCTTGCTGCCATCCTGGCGCCCTTGAGGCACAATTTCAGCATTGAATTCCGCAATATCCTCTGCGGTCAAAAAAATCATCTATCCGCCAATGCATTAATGGTATCTGCATGTTTGAGCTGAATACGCGCTTTCACTTTGGCTTTAACCAATACCTCATAGTCTGCCTTGCTGATGATATAGACCTCGTCGTGGCCGCGGCGGGTGACTTCGACCGGTTGATTTTGCGCTTCCTGAAAAACCTCAGCCAAGTTATTTCTCGCCGAGGTATAGCTGATTGTCGTCATGTGGCATTACCTGTACATGTACATGTTTGAGCGATATTTGTACCATAAAAAAGCCCCCTGCGCCAACGGCGGCAGGGGGCGCGATATCACGCCGGGCTTATAGCGGTTCGGTCTGGGCTTCCACCACCGCCAGCGCCACCATATTGACGATGCGGCGCACCGAGGCGATCGGCGTCAGGATATGCACCGGCTTGGACACCCCCATCAGCACCGGCCCGACGGTCACCCCTTCCGAGCAGGAAACGCGCAGCAGGTTGTAGCTGATGCGCGCCGCTTCCATGTTCGGCATGATCAGCAGGTTGGCCGAGCCTTTCAGCGGGCTGTCCGGCATCAGATCGTGACGAATGCTCTCCACCAGCGCGGCGTCGCCGTGCATTTCGCCGTCGATCTCCAGCTCCGGCGCCAGCTCATTCACCAGCTCCAGCGTCTTGCGCATCTTGCGCGCCGCCGGACAGTCGGACGAGCCGAAGCTGGAATGGGACAGCAACGCCACCTTCGGCTCGATGCCGAAGCGGCGCACGGTTTCCGCCGCCATCAGGGTGATTTCCGCCAGCTGTTCCGGCGTCGGATCGTCGTTGACGTAGGTATCGGCGATAAAGGTGTTGCCGCTCGGCAGCAGCAGCGCGTTCATCGCGCCGGCGACGTGCGCTCCTTCGCGGAAGCCGAACACGTTTTTCACCACCTCGTAGTGTTCATGGTAGCTGCCGATGGTACCGCAGATCATCGCGTCCGCTTCGCCGCGGTGCAGCATGATGGCGGCGATCAGCGTCGGGTTGCCGATCACCGCGCGGCGCGCCTGCTCCTGCGAAACGCCGCGACGCTTCATGATCTGGTAGTACTCGCCCCAGTATTCGTTGAAGCGCGGGTCGGATTCGTTGTTCACCACCTCGAAATCCTGGCCCGGCGTCAGCTGCAGGCCAAGCTTTTTCAGGCGCATCTCGATCACGCTCGGGCGGCCGACCAGGATCGGGTAGGCCAGGCCCTGCGACACCAGCTCCTGAGTGGCGTGCAGCACGCGCTCTTCTTCGCCTTCCGCCAGCACCACGCGCTTCACCTCTTTGCGCGCCTGCGAGAAGATCGGTTTCATGAACAGGTTGGTTTTGTAGACGAACTCGGCCAGCTTCTCCACGTAGGCGTCGAAGTCCTCGATCGGGCGCGTCGCCACGCCGGAGTCCATCGCCGCCCTGGCCACCGCCGGCGCGATTTTGACAATCAGGCGCGGGTCGAAAGGCTTGGGAATGATGTAGTCCGGGCCGAAGGACAGATCCTGATCGTCATAGGCGGAGGCCACCACGTCGCTCTGTTCCGCCAGCGCCAGGTCGGCGATGGCGTGCACGCAGGCCAGCTTCATCTCTTCGTTGATGGTGGTAGCGCCCACGTCCAGCGCGCCGCGGAAGATGAACGGGAAGCACAATACGTTGTTCACCTGGTTCGGGTAGTCGGAACGGCCGGTGCAGATGATGGCGTCCGGGCGCACCGCTTTGGCCAGCGGCGGCAGAATTTCCGGTTCCGGGTTGGCCAGCGCCATGATCAGCGGATCGCGCGCCATGGTTTTCACCATGTCCTGCGTCAGCACGCCGGGGCCGGAACAGCCGAGGAAGATGTCGGCGTCCGGAATGGCGTCGGCCAGCGTGCGCCGGCCGTTATCGTCGATCGCGTAGGCCGCTTTGGTCTGCTCCATGTTGGCCTCGCGGCCCTTGTAGATCACCCCTTTGGAATCGCAAACGGTGATGTTCTGCTGGCGCAGGCCCAACGCCACCAGCAGGTTCAGACAGGCGATCGACGCCGCGCCGGCGCCGGACACCACCAGCCGCACGTCGGAGATGTTCTTTTTCACCACCCGCAGGCCGTTGAGCACCGCGGCGGTAGTGATGATCGCCGTGCCGTGCTGATCGTCGTGAAACACCGGGATCTTCATGCGTTCGCGCAGTTTCTGCTCGATGTAGAAACACTCCGGCGCCTTGATGTCTTCCAGGTTGATGCCGCCGAAGGTCGGCTCCAGCGCGGCGATAATATCGATTAGCTTGTCGGGGTTATGCTCGTCCACTTCGATATCGAACACGTCGATACCGGAAAACTTCTTGAACAGGACGCCCTTGCCCTCCATCACCGGCTTACCGGCCAACGCGCCGATATTGCCCAGGCCCAGCACCGCCGTGCCGTTGGAAATGACCGCCACCAGGTTGCCGCGCGCGGTGTATTTATAGGCCGCCAGCGGATCTGCGGCAATTTCCAGACAGGGCGCGGCGACGCCCGGCGAATAGGCCAGCGCCAGATCGCGCTGGGTGGCCAGCGGTTTGGTCGGAGATACCTGGATCTTCCCTGGGACCGGAAACTGATGGAAATCAAGGGCACTCTGTTTGAGCTGTTCGTCCATTATGGATTCCTTTGCTTTTTGCTTTTATGTTGAGGTAAGGCTTGTCAGATCGGTAAAGCTTTAAGGCTAGACCAGTATAGTGAGAGAAACGTCACAAACTTTGAAGCGGGCCATAACCTTGGTCGAAATACTTTTATAAAAGTAAAAAAAGAAGTACCACAGGACGGGCAAGAAAAAAACTGCCGTCAATGCGACGGCAGCGCGGCGCGCCAGGCGTTGAGCGCCGCCACCTGGCCGGCGCAGATTTGTAACGAGGTTTGTAACGCCAGGGCGTAGCTCAGCGCATCCCCCCAGGTCTCGCCCGGCAGGGGCGGCAGTTCGCAGGGAACGAACACCGACTCAGGGGGCAACAGCGGCACCGGCCGCGCCGCCGGCGGATTGGCGCAGGAGCTCAAGCACAGCGCCAGGCATAGGCTGAGCGGCGCAGGGATCATGTTTAATCGCTTCACGGTATTTCCTCTGATAAATGTCGCCTTGCTGACGCAGCTGGCGTTCCTGCCGCTGCTGCGCCGCCATCAGCGCGCGATTCTGCGCCTCCTGGGTTTGCAAGGCGGCGATCAGCCCGGCCTGCTGCGCCAGGCTCTTTTGCTGCTCCGCCGCCTGCTGCCGCGCCAGCTCCAGCCGGTGCGACAGCAGCGAGCTGTAGCCGCCGAGGCAAATGGCCGCCAGCAACAGCAGCAACATCCCGCCCTGCGCCAAGCGCTGCAGCCAGGCGCTCATGCCGGGTAGTCCCGGAACGAAAGCTGGAAATGCGGCCCGTCCTTCAGCGTTTTCCATTCGCCGCCCCATTCAACGCCAACGCCGCACTCGCGCGCCGCGCGCCGCACCGCCACCGCGATCTGCGCGTAATAATCCCACTCCCAGGACACCACGCCCGCCGGCATCGCCACCACGTCCACCGCGTGGCCGGTCAGATGGCGGCTGCGCAAGGTTTGGCTTTTGCCGGCGCGCAGCATTTCGCGCTGGCGCGCCATGCTGCGCAAGCCTTCGCTGACGGAGAACGGCACCAGCGAATAACGCAGCGCCAGGCGGATCACCCGCACCAGATCGGGATGCACGCCCGCCAGATTTTCTTCGCTGCGGGCGGTGAAGCGAATATCCTCAATTTCATTTAACATTTTTAAACCCCGTTTTTTTGCCAATGAATTTTTTAATCAAGGCGCCGATATAATCCGCCCCCATAAAGCCAATCAACACGCTGGCTAAATTGGCCCACTTTAATTCCCAGCCCATCAATGCCAGGGCATCTCGCACCGTCCACGCCAACAGCGCGCACATGGCGGCATTTAATAAACGCCGCCGAATGCCCACGTTGCGATAGGCGCCGTGCAATAACGCCATCACCCCCGCCAGGATGGCGTTCATTACCGGCTGCAGGTATTCACAGGCTCGCTGAATAATTAAGCCGACAGCGTCTGGCTCTAAGCTGGACATCGCTCTCCTCCGGTTTTATTTTTAATCAAATGCCAATCACGGCCGCTGGGACATCGGACAGTTTGAATCTAGTGAAGGATGCTATAACAAAGCAAATGAATAAATACATGGCCTAGGGTCAAATTCATTCACGCTGACGACTGACACAACCCATATCGCCCCGTGCGGGCCAATTAATAAAAACTCATGCTTATGGTGATTTATTTCGACTTCTCTTTATTCCATAAATAATGGCTAATGACTCCGGGAGTTATTCTCTCATGATAAAAACCATTCACTCTGGAGAAACGCCATGTCTACACGTAAAGCCGTTATTGGCTATTATTTTATCCCGACCGTTCAGATTAATAACTATACCGAATCCGATACCGCGATCGTGCCGTTCCCGGTATCGAACATTACGCCGGCCAAGGCCCGGCAGCTGACCCACATCAACTTCTCGTTCCTCGATATCAACGGCGATCTGGAATGCGCCTGGGATCCGGCCACCAACGACGCCAAGGCGCGCGAAGTCGTCGGCCGCCTGACCGCACTGAAGGCGCACAACCCCAGCCTGCGCATCATGTTCTCCATCGGTGGCTGGTATTATTCCAACGATCTGGGGGTGTCCCACGCCAACTACGTCAATGCGGTCAAGACCCCGGCCGCCCGCAGCAAGTTCGCCCAGTCCTGCGTGCGCATCATGAAGGCGTACGGTTTCGACGGCGTGGACATCGACTGGGAATATCCCCAAGCGGCGGAAGTGGACGGCTTCGTCGCCGCGCTGCAGGAGATCCGCACCCTGCTGGATAGGCAAACCCAGGCCGACGGCCGTCAGGCGCTGCCCTACCAGTTGACCATCGCCGGCGCCGGCGGCGCGTTTTTCCTGTCGCGCTACTACAGCAAGCTGCCGCAGATCGTCGCCCAGCTCGACTACATCAACCTGATGACCTACGATCTGGCCGGCCCCTGGGAGAAGATAACCAACCACCAGGCGGCGCTGTTCGGCGACGCGGCCGGGCCGACCTTCTACAACGCGCTGCGTGAAGCCAACCTGGGCTGGAGCTGGGAAGAGCTGACCCGCGCCTTCCCCAGCCCGTTCAGCCTGACGGTCGACGCCGCCGTCCAGCAGCACCTGATGATGGAGGGCGTGCCGAGCGCCAAGATTGTGATGGGCGTGCCGTTCTACGGCCGCGCGTTCAAAGGCGTCGGCGGCGGCAACGGCGGCCAATACGGCAGCCACGCCACGCCGGGGGAAGACCCGTTCCCGGGCACCGACTACTGGCTGGTGGGCTGCGACGAATGCGTGCGCGACAAGGATCCGCGCATCGCCTCCTACCGCCAGCTGGAGCAAATGCTGCTCGGCAACTACGGCTACCAGCGCCTGTGGAACGACAAGACCAAAACCCCGTACCTGTACCATGCGGAACGGGGGCTGTTCGTCACCTATGACGATGTGGAAAGCTTCAAGTACAAGGCCAAGTACATCAAGCAGCAGCAGTTGGGCGGCGTGATGTTCTGGCATCTGGGGCAGGACAACCGCAACGGCGACCTGCTGGCCGCGCTGGATCGCTACTTCAACGCGGCGGATTACGACGACAGCCAGTTGGACATGGGCACCGGCCTGCGTTACACCGGCGTTGGCCCCGGCAACCTGCCGATCATGGCCGCGCCGGCCTATACGCCGGGCACCACCTACGCGCAGGGCGCGCTGGTGTCTTATCAGGGCTATGTCTGGCAGACCAAGTGGGGCTCGGTTACGGCGGCGCCGGGCGCCGACAGCGCCTGGCTGAAGGTGGGCCGCGCGGCCTGAGCCATAAAAAAACCCCGCAGCCTGGCGCTGCGGGGGGTTATTGCGTTAACCGTTTAATGTCGCATCCTTTGGCCTTGCGCCCTCAGTTGTTGCACCAGGGGTAACCGCCGTCCCGCACCACTTCACGCCCCAGCAGGCTTAAAACGTCGCTTTTGCGCGTCAGGCGCTCGTGCCACCAGCTAAAGCCGCCGCCCTTGCTGGCCGGGTGCCAGGCCAGCCAGATCATTTCATCCCCTTTTTGCATCTCCACCGGCACCCTGACCAGCTCGCCGCTGGCCAGCTCTTTTTCAATCAGCGCCGGCGGCAGGAAGGCGTGGCCGATGCCGCGTTTGAGCAGCGCCAGTTTGCTTTCCACGTCGCACACCACCAGCTGCCGCTGCAGCGGCAGCGTGCCGTGGTTGCGCTTTGGCAGGTCGTGGCTGCTGTCGGCGATCACCACCACGATGTCGTTCAGCCGTTGCTTCTTGCACACCGCCTTTTTCTGCGCCGCAAAGGGGTGGGACGGCGAGACGCACAGCACAAAGTCCAGCTTGCCCAGCATCAGGGTTTTGGCCTGCACGCTGTCCGGGATCTGGCCGATGGCGATGATCAGGTCGGCGCGGTTGTTCTTCAACGCATCCCAGGTGCCGTTCAGCGCCTCACGCTGCACCGAGATATTGGCGTTCGGGCTGTGCTGAATATAGTCGCGGATATCCTGGGTGAGCGCCTCCAGCGGAAAGTACTTGTCGACCACGATGCGGATATTATTTTCCAGCTTGGGTATGTTGCGCACCCGGCTTTCCAGATCCTGCACCGCATTTAATATCCAGCTGCCCTCCTGCAGCAGGAATTCCCCTTCATCGGTCAGGGTAATCATAGGTCCATTACGATGAAAAAGTTTCACGCAGAGCTTGCTTTCAATATTTGAAACCCGGTACGAGATGGCCGAAGGCGTTTTATGCAACGCCTCCGCAGCCATGGAGAAAGAACCGGTACTTTTGATGGTGCTGATTATTTTAATCGCATCCAGGGATAATCTAGTCATACAAATTCCTCTTTGACATAAAAACAAGAAAAATTGACACTAAATTCCCAGGCAATCGGCGCGCAAAAATCGATCAAGTTCTGCAAGAGTTCTTTAAGCAACAAGCAATATACTCCATAACGGAGAACGCCATCTGAAAGACTATTCATCAACCCGTCAAATAAAATTCATCATGGCGATGCGTTTTTAGACAGCAGAAGTTAAATAAATTCAACCAGCCAAACAAAGATAATCATCATCATAATTTTAGTTAATAGCCTATAAAACTTTCCATTCTACGGCCGAGTGCAAATGATAAAAATAAAACAAGCCGGCAAGAATGATTATTTTAGTTTCGTTACTGTCCTCTCATCTGGCCGGTGAGAAATACATGACTTTCACATTATAACTTCAGTCAGGAGTGACTTATGAACCAGACCTCTCGTACCCTTATGTCCCTGGGCCTGCTGAGCGCGGCCCTGTTCGGCGCCTCGCAACAGGCCAACGCGCACGGCTACGTCGAAACGCCGGCCAGCCGCGCCTATCAGTGCAAACTGCAGCTCAACACCCAATGCGGCAGCGTGCAGTACGAACCGCAGAGCGTTGAAGGGCTGAAAGGCTTCCCGCAGGCCGGTCCGGCGGACGGCCATATCGCCAGCGCCGACAAGCCCACCTTCTTCGAGCTGGACCAACAAACGCCGACCCGCTGGAACAAGATCAACCTGAAGACCGGCGCCAACAGCTTCAGTTGGACGCTGACCGCGCGCCACAGCACCGCCAGCTGGCGTTATTTCATCACCAAGCCGAACTGGGACGCCTCGCAGCCGCTGACCCGCGCCTCCTTTGACCTGACGCCGTTCTGTCAGTACAACGACGGCGGCGCCATCCCGGCCGCCAAGGTCACCCACCAGTGCAACATACCCGCAGACCGCACCGGTTCGCACGTGATCCTCGCCGTGTGGGATGTGGCCGACACCGCCAACGCCTTCTACCAGGCGATAGACGTCAATCTGAGCCATTAATCCGGGGGAAATGCAGAGAGGGTTCAGCGCAGGCTGAACCCTTTTTTTGTCGGCTACTGCGACATATTGAGGAGGGTGCGCACGTTAAGCGCGCTGGTGGCGATAATGTCGATGGCGCCGGTGCGCAGCGCGCCGAGTATCGCCATCGCCTTGGTGTTTTCCGAAGCAATGGCGATCACGCAGGGGATTTTACGCAGTTCGTCGATGCTCAGGCCGATCACCCGATCGTTCATCACCGTATCCACGTGCTGCCCCTGGGCGTTGAAGAAGTCGTAGCCGGCGATATCGCCGATCACCCCCTGATTGAGGCTGGCGTCGATAATCTCGTGCGGCGTGAACCAGCCCAGCTTCACCATATAGCTGTTTTCGTTCATATCGCCAATGCCCACCAGCGCCACGTCGGCCTTGCGCGCCCGATCCAACGTTTCCTTGATGGTGCCGTTTTGCATAAAGGCGTCTTTCAGCGCGCGGTTTTCGACGTAGGCCGGGGCGTACAGGGTTTCGCTGCTGCCGCCGAACTTCTTCGCCAGCCGGCGGCTGATGTGGTCGGCGTTGATCGCGTCGCCGGGGCGATGGGTGCCGCCGATGCCGCAGATAAACTTGCAGTTTCGCTCCGCCACGCTGCCGACGTGATCGGCGATCGCCGCCACGTTGCGCCCCTGCCCCACCGCCAGCACCATATCGTCTTTCAGCGACATCGCCAGATAGTTGGACACCAGCGCCGCCACCTGCCGACGCTGCTCTTCTTCATCCTGATGGTCGAGCGCGATCAGCGCGCGGCTGATGGGAAAGCGCTCCATCATCTGCTGCTCCAGCCGGGTGCTGAACACCGGGTGATAACGCACGGTGATCTCGACGATGCCCTCTTCCTTGGCGCGTTTGAGCAAACGCCCGACTTTGATCCGCGAAATGCCGAACTTTTTGGCGATTTCTTCCTGCGTGATCTCATCCTGATAGTAAGCGACGGCGATTTCGGTCAGCAGTTCGTTATCCTGGGACACTGTTTGTTTTTCCATCCGTTAGACGTTTCCCCACGGCAGGCCGGTTATCGATGGCGGATGAGGCGGCAAGCCGGCCCCACCGGCCATCGCTGAATTGCCCGCTAGTATAACGCGTTCATGCGGTAACGGTATTCAACCGTTGCTCTACGCCGTCGGCCAACCGGCTGAGCAGCAGGCAGCAGGAGACCGCGCCCGCGTCCAGCACGCCGCGCGAACGTTCGCCCAGGCGGCTGGCGCGGCCGATTTTCGCCACCAGGTCGCGGGTCGAATCCCGCCCCTGCGCGGCGGCCCGCTTCAGCTGCTCCAGCGCCGCGCTGAAGCCGTCGCCGCGCTGCACCGCGCCTTCGAACGCCGCCACCGCCGGGATCAGGGTATCCATCAGGCACTTGTCGCCCACGCTGGCGCTGCTGATGTCCTGCAGTTCGCTCAGCCCGTTGCGCAGCATCGCCAGAAACGCCCGCTGATCCAGCGTTTCCTTATCCCGCACGCTGTCGGCCATGCCCATGAACAGGCTGCCGTACAGCGGCCCCATCGAGCCGCCGATGCCTTCCATCAGCGCATCGGACACCGCATCGAACGCCTGCGCCAGCGTCAGTTGCCGGCCCGCGATCGCCGCGCCGCACATGGAAAACCCCTTCGCCATATTGATGCCGTGATCGCCGTCGCCGATCGCGCCGTCGATCTCGCTCAAGTATTCACGGTTGCTGACGATGACGTCGATCAGGCCGGAGACGACCTCATTGCCGTAGCGGGTAGAAAGATGTTCTGTCATGGTTCACTCCACCTGGGTTAAGCCTAAGGATTGCGCCGGCATGTCAATCAGGGTTTTCAGTTCGTCATCCAGCTTCATCAGCGTCAGCGTCACCCCCATCATTTCCAGCGAGGTAAAATAGTTGCCGACGTAGCGCCGGTGCACCTTGATCCCCCGGGCCGTCAGCCGCCGTTCGATCTCGGCGTAGTAGATGTACAGCTCCATCACCGGCGTGGCGCCGAGGCCGGAGATCAGCAGCGCCACCTCCTGGCCGTTGTCCAGCGGCATGTCGTTGAGCACAAAATCGAGCATGGTGCCGGCCATGGCGCAAGCCGGCTGGATAGGCGACACCTCGATGCCCGGCTCGCCGTGGTGGCCGATGCCGATCTCCATTTTGCCGTCTTCAATATGGAAGTTGGGCTTGCCGACCGCCGGAATGGTGCAGGAGCTCAGGCCGACGCCGATCGAGCGGCAGTTGCCGATCGCCTTCTGCGCCGCGCCGATCACCCCGTCCAGATCGTAGCCCCTGGCCGCCGCCGCCGCGCCGATCTTCCACATCAGGATTTCGCCGGCCACGCCGCGGCGCTTGTCGATTTCGCTGGCCGGCGCCGAGGCCACATCGTCGTTCGCCACCACGGTTTTCACCCTGATGCCGGCCGCGGTGGCCTTCTTGATCGCCATCTTGACGTTCATGTTGTCGCCGGCGTAGTTGCCGTACAGGCAGGCTACCCCGGCGCCGCTGTCCGCCGCCTTGAAGGCGTCGAGGAAGGCGCCCGCCGTCGGGGAGGAAAAGATCTCGCCGATCGCCACCGCGTCCAGCATGTTCTTGCCGACATAGCCGAGAAACGCCGGCTCATGGCCGGAGCCGCCGCCGGTGACGATGCCGACCTTGCCGGCGATCGGCGCCGTCGGATGCTTCAGCACCCGCGCGTTATCGGTGGCGGCGTAATACTCCGGGTGCGCCAGCCGGTAGCCCTGAATGGCGTCTTCCACTACCTGATCGGGATCGTTAATGATTCTGTTCATCGCGGCCTCTCTGTCGCCTGAATAGTGAATTATTGAATGGTGTAGCCGCCGTCGACCACCAGGTTGGCGCCGGTGATCATCGCGGCGGCGTCGCCGGCCAGGAACAGCGCGCCGGCGGCAATGTCCTGCGGTTCGGCAAAGCGCCGCAGCGGAATTTTCTGTTTCATCTGCTCGGCCACCTCGCCGGACCAGGCCTTGCGCCCCAGCTCGGTCAGCACCACGGTGGGCGAAATGGCGTTGATCCGCACGTTGTGCGGCCCCCACTCCAGCGCCAGAACCTGGGTCAGGCCGATCACGCCGGCCTTGCTGGCGCAATAGGCCAGGTGATTCGGCAAGGCCACCACCCCGGCCTGGGAAGCCAGGTTGACGATGCTGCCGCTGCGCTGACGAATGAAACGCCGCCCCGCCGCCTGGCAGGTAAGAAACACCCCTTTCAGATTTACCGCCAGGGTGGCGTCCCAGGCCTCTTCCGGCAGCGTTTCGGCCGGGTGCAGCGCCACGATGCCGGCGCTGTTGACCAGCACGTCAAGCCGGCCAAAGTGCGCTTCGGCCTGCGCCGTCGCCCGCTCCACCGACGCCGGGTCGGTCACGTCGGTCAGGATGCCCAACGCCGCATCGCCGCCGAGCTGCCGCGCCTGTTCCGCCACCTGCGGCGCGCGATCCATCAGCACCACCCGCGCGCCGTCGTGCAGAAATCGCTCGGCGATGGCATAGCCGATGCCCGCCGCGCCGCCGGTGATCAACGCCACTTTGCCGCATAAAGTCGGCCCGGCGGGCGCTTCGCTCTGGTTATTAAACATAGGTTTCTCCCTAAAACTGTGAACTTCACCCGCGGTCAGGATATTTTCGCCAAACTCGGATTCTTCTCTTCCGCCGCCGCGCTTTCCTTCGGCAGGGTGACGAACTTCATCAGTACGCCGCTGAACAGGTACAGGCCGGTGAAGATCCAGATCACGCCCACGCTGCCGAGGCTGCCGATAAACAGCCCCACCACCGCCGGCCCGACAAAGGTGCTGAGGCCGGCGCCGAGGTTGAGGATCGACATCGCCGCGCCCTTATTCTCCGGCGCCAGCGACGGCATGATGGCCGACAGCGGCACGAACGCCGCCAGGCAGGCGCCGAACAGCCCGGCGGCGCAGACGGTCAGCAGGTAGTTGGCGCCGAAGAACTGCGGCACGTAATAGAACATCAGCGTGGTCAGCGCGCAGCCGACGCAGCCGAACCACATCACCACGTTGCGCCAGCCGAGGCCGTCGCTGATCACGCCGAAAATCAGGTTGAAAATGATGTTCACCGTCCACAGCGCGGCGTACATCTGCAGCCAGTGGGTGCGGGTAAAGCCCATATCCATCATGTACATCGGCATAAACACCACAAAGCCGTACGCCGCCGAGGTATTGATGGTGCGCACGATGCCGCCCAGGCCGATTTTCGGGTTCTCAAACGCGATGGTGATGCCTTTCAATACGTAGCTCAGCGAGGCTTTTTCCCGGTTGCCGCGTTCCGCCGCGCCTTCGTTGCGGTTGAGCATCAGGGCGATCATCGCGCCCAGCACCACGAAAATCAGCGCGCTCCACAGGGTGTGGATCTCGCCGAGGTAAGGCAGCATGATGCTGGAGTACAGCACGCCCAGCACGCTCAGCCCGCCGCTGTAGACGAACCAGAAAATGCCCACCGCCGATCCCAGCCTCTCCGGCGGCGCTTCATAGGCCACCCACACCAGAAAGCCGTAGGCGAACAGCGGGTAACCCAGGCCGCGCAGCGCATAGGTCGGCACCATGATCGACAGGTTGTTGCTCGGCAGGCCAAACGCCAGGAAACACACCGACCCGATCAGAAACAGGATCAGGCCGGCCAGCATCACCCGGCGGGCGGTGAAAATCTCCGCCAGCACGCCGGAGAACCACGCGGCGATCGCCGCGGCGAAACCGTAGACGCTGAACAGCAGCGCCGACTCCTGAATGGTTAATCCCTTGCCGATTAAATAAGGTGAAAGCCATCCCTGCTCCAACCCTTCGCCCATCATAAACACCAGCACGCCGGCGTAGCCGAGCAGCAGTTTCGGCGACAGACCAATGCGATGAATCAGTCCATGCAACATAGAACACCCCAGCACGTTTGACAGTGGAGGCGCAGGCTAGCCCGCACCCGACGAATGATGCGGCCTCAAAGATTCGGGTTGAGCACCACTTTGATCGAACCTATGCCGCGCTTCATCAATTCAAAGCCTTCGGCAAACTGTTCCAGCGGCAGCGTATGGGTCACCACCCCTTCGGTCGGCAGATCGCCGTTGCTGATGCCTTCAATCACCAGCGGGTAGCAATAAGGGCCGAGGTGCGAGCCGAGCACGTCCAGCTCTTTGCGATCGCTGATAATGCTCCAGTCGACGGTGACCGGATCCTTGAACACCGAGAATTCGACGAAAGTGCCGAGCTTGCGGATCAGCGTCAGCCCCTGCTCCACCGATTTTTGCGCGCCGGTGGCTTCGATATAGATGTCGCAGCCGTACCCTTCGGTCATCTCTTTGATCGCCGCCGGCACATCATCGCGGGTCGGATTGAGCACCACATCGGCGCCAAACCGCTTCGCCAGCGCCAGGCGGTCGTCGGAAAGGTCGAGCACCACCAGCTTCGCGGGGCCGGACTTCTTGATGGCGCCGATCATTCCCAGCCCCAGCGTGCCGGCGCCGGCCAGCACCACCACATCGCCCAGCTTGATGTTGGCGCGTTGCACCGCGTGGAATGAACAGGCGTAAGGTTCGATAAGAATGGCTTTTTCGATCGGCAGATCGGCCGGCACCAGGTAGTTGATCGCCTCTTTGGTGAACTTCATGTATTCGGCCATGCCGCCGTTGACGTTTTTCTGGAAGCCGTACAGGTCGTGCTTCTCACACATCCAATACTGGCCGCGGTTGCAGAAGCGGCACTGCCAGCAGGGGACGATCTGTTCGGAGATCACCCGATCGCCCAGCTTGAAACCTTCCACGCCTTCGCCATAGCCGACCACATGGCCGATAAACTCGTGCCCGGGGATCATCGGCGCCTTGATATAAGCCGGCTGTTTTTCATCGCCCCAAAAGCTGGGCGCCCCTTCGAACGCCTTGATATCCCCGGCGCAGATGCCGCAGGCTTCGATCTTCACCAGGATCTCTTTTGGGCCGATGTCCGGCACCGCCACCTGTTCCAGGCGGTAATCCTTTGGCGCATAGGCCACCACCGCTTTCATGGTTTCAGGGATGCCGTCTGCCATTTTTGCCGCTGTTACGCAGGTCTGACACATAAGTTCTATCCTCTGGTAGGGTTATCTTTATGATCATAAATACACAATAAGAACAAATGAACACTAACGCCAAGCGCCGTTTTTGCCCACCATGAACTTCTCAAAGTGTGATTTCGCTCAAAAAGCCACCTAAATAGCCGTTTAAGGCAAGTAATTGCGATATTAGTCACCATCATCCTCTCAACACCCCATTAAAAGTAACAATCAAAAGATCAACTATTGAACATTTGATTGCATATGATTATGGTAAGCACCATGACGCGCCGAGAGGATCGTCAGCCTTTCCGCTTTCAACCTGGAGATCGCTATGCTGCCTATTGCCATCGGCGCCGATGACGCCGCCATTGAACTGAAGGATCTGATCGTTGCTTATTTGCGACAGCGGGACATTCCCGTCACCGACTACACCGAGGATCGCGCCGCCGGCGGCGGGATCTACCCCGATATCGCCTACCGGGTTGCCCAGGCGATCAAGGCGGAGCAACACCAGCGCGGCATCCTGCTGTGCGGCACCGGCATCGGCATGAGCATCGTGGCGAATAAAGTGCCGGGCATCCGCGCGGCCCAATGTCACGACACCTACTCCGCGCAGCGGGCGCGCAAAAGCAACGATGCGCAAATCATCACGCTCGGCGCGCGCGTGATCGGCGCCGAACTGGCGAAAACCATCGTCGCCGCCTGGCTGGAGTCAGAGTTTGAAGGAGGGGGATCGGCGCCGAAAGTCGCCCGGATCGGCTATTACGAACAGGCCGTCGATCCGCGCTGATCGCGCCTCAGGGCCGGCAGTGGCCGCGCGCAAGCCGCGGCCCGTCTGGCTTGGTTCGGGATTCATTGTTCTTATCCATCGCAACAATCAGAAAAAGCGCATTTTATTTATCACCCTTATGATGCAGTGTGTTCCCCCTACGATGAAAAAGGTTCTCATTTCCCTACATTGAAGCTTGGTCAAGGAGCTTACAAATGAATCAGTTAGACGCACTCAAGCAGCTGACCACGGTGGTAGCCGACAGCGGCGATATCGAATCCATCCGCCAGTTCGAACCCCAGGACGCCACCACCAACCCTTCACTGATCCTGAAAGCCGCCGCGCTGCCGCAGTACCAGCCGCTGATTACCGAAGCGCTGGACTACGCCCGCCGCCAGGGCGGCAGCAAGGAAACCCAGCTGATCAACGCCAGCGACAAGCTGGCGGTCAATATCGGCGTCGAGATCCTGAAAAGCGTGCCGGGCCGCATCTCCACCGAGGTGGACGCGCGCCTGTCGTTTGATCGCGGCATGTGCGTCGCCAAGGCGCGCAAGCTGATCGGCCTGTATCAGGAACAGGGCGTCGACAAATCGCGCATCCTGATCAAGCTGGCCTCTACCTGGGAAGGCATCAAAGCCGCCGAGGAGCTGGAAAAAGAAGGCATCAACACCAACCTGACGCTGCTGTTCTCCTTCGCCCAGGCCCGCGCCTGCGCCGAAGCCGGCGTCTATCTGATTTCACCGTTCGTCGGCCGCATCTACGATTGGTATCAGGCCAAACAGCCCGCCGCCGCCTACGACGCCGAGCAGGATCCGGGCGTGAAATCGGTACGCACCATCTATGAATACTACAAACGGCACCGTTATCAGACGGTGATCATGGGCGCCAGCTTCCGCAAGGTTGAACAAATCCTGGCGCTGGCCGGCTGCGATCGGCTGACTATCGCGCCGAACCTGCTGGAACAGCTGAAAAACGGCGACCAGCCGGTCGAGCGCAAGCTGACGCCGTCGACCGAAGGCTTCCACCAACCCGCCCCGCTTGCCGAAGCCGAATTCCGCTGGCTGCACAATCAGGACGCCATGGCGGTGGAAAAACTGGCCGAAGGCATCCGCCTGTTCGCCGTTGACCAGCAAAAGCTGGAAGACATGCTGGCCGCTGAACTGTAATTACCTGGAGTATCGTTATGTCTTCCCGTAAAGAACTGGCCAACGCCATCCGCGCACTCAGCATGGACGCCGTACAAAAAGCGAATTCCGGCCACCCGGGCGCACCTATGGGCATGGCGGACATCGCCGAAGTCCTGTGGCGCGACTACCTGAACCACAACCCGACCAACCCGCACTGGGCTGACCGCGACCGTTTCGTGCTCTCCAACGGCCACGGCTCCATGTTGATTTACAGCCTGCTGCACCTCACCGGCTATGACCTGCCGATGAGCGAGCTGGAAAACTTCCGTCAGCTCCACTCCAAAACGCCGGGCCACCCGGAATACGGCTATACCCCAGGCGTGGAAACCACCACCGGCCCGCTCGGCCAGGGCATCGCCAACGCCGTCGGCTTCGCCATCGCCGAACGCACCCTGGCCGCGCAGTTCAACCGCCCGGGCCATGACGTCGTCGACCACCACACCTACGCCTTTATGGGCGACGGCTGCATGATGGAAGGCATCTCTCACGAAGTCTGTTCGCTGGCCGGCACCCTCAAGCTCGGCAAGCTGACCGCCTTCTACGATGACAACGGCATCTCCATCGACGGCCACGTCGACGGCTGGTTCACCGACGACACCGCCGAGCGCTTCGAAGCCTACGGCTGGCACGTGGTGCGCCACGTCGACGGCCACAACCCGGACGCCATCAAGGCGGCGATTGAGGAAGCCCGCAAGGTGGCCGACAAGCCGTCCCTGCTGATGTGCAAGACCGTCATCGGTTTCGGCTCACCGAACAAGGCCGGCACCCACGACGTGCACGGCGCCGCGCTGGGCGCCGCCGAAGTGGCCGCCACCCGCGAAGCCCTGGGCTGGAAATACGCCGCCTTCGAAATCCCGCAGGACATCTATGCCCAGTGGGACGCCAAAGAAGCCGGCCAGGCCAAAGAAGCGGCCTGGAACGACAGGTTCGCCGCCTACGCCCAGGCTTTCCCTGAGCTGGCCGCCGAGTTCAAGCGCCGCATGAACGGCGAACTGCCGGCGAACTGGAAAGCCGACGCGCAGAAATTCGTCGAGCAGCTGCAGGCCAACCCGGCCAACATCGCCAGCCGCAAGGCGTCGCAGAACGCGCTGGAAGCGTTCGGCAAGGTACTGCCCGAGTTCCTCGGCGGCTCCGCCGACCTGGCGCCGAGCAACCTGACCCTATGGTCCGGTTCGAAAGCGCTGAACGTCGACCCGGCGGGCAACTACATCCACTACGGCGTGCGCGAGTTCGGCATGACCGCCATCACCAACGGCATCGCGCTGCACGGCGGCTTCCTGCCGTACTCGGCGACCTTCCTGATGTTCGTGGAATACGCCCGCAACGCGGTGCGCATGGCGGCGCTGATGAAGCTGCGCAACGTGTTCGTCTACACCCACGACTCCATCGGTCTGGGCGAAGACGGCCCGACCCACCAGCCGGTGGAGCAGATTGCCAGCCTGCGGGTGACCCCGAACATGAGCACCTGGCGCCCGTGCGACCAGGTGGAATCGGCGATTGCCTGGCAGTACGGCATCGAGCGCAACGACGGCCCGACCACGCTGATTTTCTCGCGTCAGAACCTGACCCAGCAGCCGCGCAGCGCGGAGCAGCTGGCGAACGTGTACCGCGGCGGCTACGTGCTGAAAGACTGCGCCGGCACGCCGGAGGTCATCCTGATTGCCACCGGTTCGGAAGTGGGTATCACGGTGGAAGCGGCGGACCAACTGACTGCTGCGGGCCGTAAGGTACGCGTGGTGTCGATGCCGTCGACGGACGCGTTCGACAAGCAGGATGCGGCGTACCGCGAATCGGTGCTGCCGGCGGCGGTGAGCGCGCGCGTGGCGGTGGAAGCGGGTATCGCGGACTACTGGTACAAGTACGTGGGGCTGAACGGCGCCATCGTGGGCATGACCACCTTTGGCGAGTCGGCGCCGGCGGAGCAGCTGTTCAAGGAGTTCGGCTTCACCGTGGACAACGTGGTGGCCAAGGCGCAGGCGCTGCTGAAGTAAGCGGCCCCTGGCGTTAGCCAATAAAAAGCCCGGCAACGCCGCAATGCCAGTCAGTTAAGCCTGACTGGCATTTTTTTATCCAATTTCTGTATGCTCCGTGCAGGCGGAATTGCCGTAAATACCCTGCATTTCTCTGCTACCGCAATGTACGGCAATTGGAGGGGCCGAAGGCTCGGTCGAGGCGCGTGAGCCTCATGACGCATCTCACCTTTATCGACCGAAAACTTCACCAACACCGTCAGAAAAACGCTAACTGTTCAGCATTACGGCAACGCCGGGCTTTTTCTATTCCATGATGCGGTGGATTTGCAGGTACTGCAGCAGCATGATGGTTTTGCCGTCCTTGATGCGGCCGTCGGCGATCATCGCCACCGCTTCGCTGAACGGCAGTTCGACCACTTCGATATCTTCATCCTCGATGCCGCCGCCCGCCGCCCGCCGCTCATCTTCATGGTATTCGGCGATGAAGAAGTGCACGATCTCGGTCACGCCGCCCGGCGACATGTAAGCCTCGAATATTTTCTTCACCTCGCCGACCTGGAATCCGGTCTCCTCCACCGCCTCGCGGCGCGCGCACTGCTCCGGCGAGTCGGCGTCCAGCAGGCCGGCGCAGGCCTCCAGCAGCATGCCGCTGTCATTGCCGTTGACGTAGGTCGGCATGCGGAACTGATGGGTCAGCACCACGGTGCCCCTGGCGCGGTTGTACAGCAAGATGGTGGCGCCGTTGCCGCGGTCGTACACCTCGCGCATCTGCTGAACTGAACCGCCATCCTTGCGTTTCAAATCAAAGGTGTACTTGTGCAGTACATACCAGTTGTCCGACAGCAGCTCTTTCTTCACATTCTCAATTTTCGATGACATGAACTCTTCTTCCGTTGGCTGAAACGTGAAAATCATACCGCGATTGCGCACCGCTGCGGCAAGCGATTTGCAACAAAAGCCGTCAATGGTCATTCGGCGAGCGGCGGCGGCGCATGGTTGAGGGGTAACCGGCCGAACTCGCTATTTATTTGATTACACAACGACAATTGTTTCCGCCTTGTTGACAACTTGATACAAATCGCGGCGCATTTTAGTTGCAAAAGTTATAGTTTTGCTTTCGAATGAAACTGACGATGCGCGTCGCCCGCACAGAAAAGGATCCGCGATTGCTTGTTAAACGTTCCGTGACCGGCAGCCTGGCCAGGGCGCTGTTTTGCATGGTGATCCTGTCGGTGCTCTCCACCGGATTGGCCCTGATCACCGTCGCCGGCAGCCAAAACGACGCCGAAGCGATCAACATCGCCGGCTCGCTGCGCATGCAGAGTTATCGGCTGGCGTACGATCTCGACACTCGGTCCGCCGAACTGGAGCGGCATTTGCAGCAGTATCAACAATCGCTGCAGGCCCCGTCGCTGCTGAAGCTGGATCGTTTCTACGTGCCGGCCGAGGTGCGGGATGAATACCTGACCCTGCGGCAATCCTGGCAGGGCCTGGCGCAGCAGATCCGCGCCGGCCGGACCCGCGCCTATCAGGCCAACGTCGTTAACCATGTTAACCAGATTGACCACTTTGTTTCCGCACTGCAGCACTACTCCGAGCTGAAACTGACCCTGGTGGCCGCCATCAGCGTGCTGGGCTACGCCGCCATCATCGGCCTGGTGCTGTTTTGCATCCGCTTTATGCGCCGCCAGGTGGTGGCGCCGCTGCAACGCCTGGTGGACGCCAGCCAGCGCGTACAGCGGCGCGATTTCAACCACCCGCCGCTGGATGTCAGGCTGCCGAACGAACTGGGCGTATTGTCGCAGGCCTTCACCGCCATGACCGACGACCTGGCCAAGCTGTATCTGTCGCTGGAGCACAAGGTGCAGGAAAAAACCCAGCGCCTGCAGCAGGCCAATAAAACGCTGGAGGTGCTGTACCGCTGCTCTCAGGCGCTGAGCGTGCGTCAGATCGATCAGCAGGCGTTTGAACAAATCCTCGATATCGTGCGGCAGAGCGAACGGCTGCACAGCATCAGGCTGGAGGTGGCGGACAGCGTCAGCCAATGGCGGCTCGGCTGCGGCGAACCGGCGCCCGCCGGGGCATGGCAGCGGTTGCCTATCCTGCAGGACGGAAAAATCCTGGGGGAGCTGCGCTGGCAGGCGCGCGAGTGCCCGCCGCACCCGCACCTGATGCAGAGCCTGGCCAACATGCTGAGCCGCGCGGTCTATTTCAACCGAGCGCAGAAACAGCATCAGCAGCTGGCGCTGATGGAAGAGCGTGCGACCATCGCCCGCGAGCTGCACGATTCACTGGCGCAGGCGCTGTCGTTCCTGCGCATTCAGCTGACGCTGCTCAAGCGCAGCGTCAACGATAATCCGGCGCAGGCGCGGGAGATTATCGACGATGTCGAGCGCACGCTGGCCGATGCCTATCGCCAGCTGCGCGAACTGCTGGCGACCTTCCGCCTGAACATTCAGGAGGCGGACTTGCACGGCGCGCTGCAGCAGCTGCTGCAGCCATTAAAGGCTCTGAGCAGCGCGCGGATTCAGTTACACTGTCGGCTCTCCTCACAGGCGCTCAACGCCCAGCAGCAGGTGCATGCGCTGCAGATTGTGCGCGAAGCGGTGCTCAACGCCGTCAAACACGCCGGGGCCGACGAGATCGTCGTTCGCTGCGAAGTGAACGCCGCCGGCGATAACGCGTTCAGCATCGCCGACGACGGCTGCGGCATCGCCAGCCTGGAAGAGCCGGAAGGCCATTATGGTTTAACCATCATGAGCGAGCGCGCCGCGCGGTTGGCGGGCACGCTGCGCATCCAACGGCGGGCCGCGGGCGGCACCGAGGTCTGCCTGACGTTTCCGTCATAACCCGCATGGCTGTCCACCCTGCGTTACGCTTGCGCGCCGGCTGGCGGCCGTTTCAGGATGTCCGTGGCGCCGATTGCCACTATTTTAAAAGAGTCCGTCCCACTGTGGAGCACGCCCTCAGGGCGCGTTTGAGTGGCTTTACTTGCTACAGGGAGCATATTTCATGGTGATGAAGCACTACCGAGTAATGATCGTTGACGACCACCCGCTGATGCGGCGCGGCATCAAACAGCTGCTGGGACTGGATCCGCTGTTTAGCGTGGCGGCGGAAGCCGGCAGCGGCGACGAAGCGATCGCTCTGGCGCAGCAGCACGCCCCGGACGTCATCCTGCTGGATCTGAACATGAAGGGCATGTCGGGGCTGGATACGCTGAAAGCGCTGCGCCATGAGGGCGTGGACGCCCGCATCATCGTGCTGACGGTGTCCGATGCGCGCAGCGACCTGTATGCCCTGATCGACGCCGGCGCCGACGGTTATCTGCTGAAGGACAGCGAGCCGGAACTGCTGCTGGAGCACATCCGCGCCGCAGCCGCCGGGCAGAACGTCATCAGCGAGGCGGTGGCGGATTATCTGCTGTCGCGCGGCGAGCAACGCGACCCCTTCGCCGAACTGACCGAGCGAGAGCTGGATGTGCTGCAGGAAGTGGCGCGCGGCATGTCCAACAAACAGGTGGCGGCGCAGCTGCATATTTCGGAAGAAACGGTGAAGGTGCATATCCGCAACATGCTGCGCAAGCTGGACGTGCGCTCGCGCGTGGCGGCGACGGTGATGTACCTGGAACATAAAAGCCAATAACCGCAGCGCTCCCCGGCCGGGGAGCCTTATTCTATCGCGGCGAGCAGCGCCTGGTGATGCTGGTGGATCCAGCTCTTGTTAAGCGGCCCCCAGCTTTCAAGCCGGTAAAAACCGTCGTTATTGCGCACGCCCTGCTGCACGAACTGCAGCTCCACGCCCATGCCGGGCAACGCCTTGAGCACATCTTGCAGCGTGCGGCGCGGCCAGCCGGTCAGCGCCATCAGCCGCGGCACGTTTGGCCGTTCGCTGTGGCCGATCAGCCAGCACAGGTAAAGTCGTCGGGCGAATACCGGATTAATTGCCATGCCAAGCTCCTGCCTCGAAATGATTCCCGTTTGCGCTTAGGTTCCCTGCCCAAAGGATATGCAAGGTCGTTGATAGTAATAAAAATGTCTTAATGATATTTTTTAACCCGTACGGGTGCTGCACCGCAGGTTTCTACTACCGTTATTTACATTATCTCCTTTTTTTCTCCACGCTTTACCCGACCATCCCGAGTAAAGTGCAATAGCGCCGGAATCCTTCCCAGCCGCTGAAATGCATAATCCCGATGCGTCTTAAAGATAGAACAAGTCATAACGAGGTTCGCGCTGCATGGCCAATTTTTTTATTGATCGCCCGATTTTCGCCTGGGTTCTGGCAATTATTCTTTGCCTGACCGGCGCCTTGGCGATTTTTTCCTTGCCCGTTGAGCAATACCCAAACCTGGCGCCGCCTAACGTGCGCATCAGCGCCACCTACCCCGGCGCCTCGGCGAAGACGCTGGAAAACACCGTTACCCAAATCATCGAACAGAACATGACCGGCCTGGACAACATGATGTACATGTCGTCTCAAAGCACCAACACCGGCCAGGCCACCGTGACCTTGACCTTTGAAGCCGGCACCGACCCCAACGAGGCGATGCAGCAGGTGCAAAACCAGCTGCAGGCGGCGATCAAACGCCTGCCGCAGGCGGTGCAAAACCAGGGGGTTACGGTATCGAAATCCGGCGACACCACCCTGATGATGGTGGCGTTCGTTTCCACCGACGGCAGCATGGACAAGCAGGACATCGCCGATTACATCGTTTCCAACCTGCAGGATCCGCTCAGCCGCATTAACGGCGTGGGCAGCATGGACGTTTACGGTTCGCAGTACGCCATGCGCATCTGGCTCGATCCCAACAAGCTGAACAGCTATCAGCTCACGACCCAGGACGTGGTCAGCGCCATTCAGTCGCAGAACGCCCAGGTGGCGGTCGGCCAGCTCGGCGGCACGCCGTCGGTCGATAAGCAGGCGCTCAACGCCACCATCAACGCGCAGTCGCAGCTGCAAACGCCGGAGCAGTTCCGCCAAATCACCCTGCGGGTCAACAAGGACGGTTCGCTGGTGACGCTGGGCGATGTCTCCACCATCGAGCTGGGCGGCGAAAACTACAACTATCTCAGCCGCTATAACGGCATGCAGGCGGCGGGCATGAACATCAAGCTGGCCTCCGGCGCCAACGAGCTGCAAACCGACCAGCTGGTGAAGGACAAAATCGCCGAGCTGTCGCAGTATTTCCCGCACGGGCTGGAGGCCAAGGTGGCCTATGAAACCACGCCGTTCGTCAAAGCCTCGATCAAGGACGTGGTGCAAACCCTGCTGGAAGCCATTTTGCTGGTGTTCCTGGTGATGTACCTGTTCCTGCAAAACTTCCGCGCCACCCTGATCCCCACCATCGCCGTGCCGGTGGTGCTGATGGGCACCTTCGCCATCCTTTCCGCCTGCGGGTTCAGCATCAATACCCTGACCATGTTCGCCATGGTGCTGGCGATCGGCCTGCTGGTGGACGACGCCATCGTGGTGGTGGAAAACGTCGAGCGCGTGATGAGCGAAGAAGGCCTGCCGCCGCGCGAGGCCACGCGAAAATCCATGGGGCAGATCCAGAGCGCGCTGGTCGGCATCGCTCTGGTGCTGTCGGCGGTGTTCGTGCCGATGGCGTTCTTCGGCGGCACCACCGGCGCCATCTACCGCCAATTTTCCATCACCATCGTTTCCGCCATGGTGCTGTCGGTGCTGGTGGCGATGATCCTGACCCCCGCCCTGTGCGCCACGCTGCTCAAACCGATCGCCAAGGGCCATCACCACGGCAAGCGCGGCTTCTTCGGCTGGTTCAACCGCATGTTCAACCGCAACGCCGATCGCTATGAGCGCGGCGTGGGGCGCGTGCTGCACGCCAGCACCCGCTATATGGTGATTTACCTGCTGCTGCTCGGCGGCATGGCGCTGCTGTTCATCAAGCTGCCGACCTCGTTCCTGCCGCAGGAAGACCGCGGCATCTTTACCGTGCAGGTGCAGCTGCCGCCGGGCTCGACCCTGCAGCAGACCTCCAAAGTGGTGGAGAAAGTGGAGCACTACTTCCTGACCAAGGAAAAAGAGGACGTGCTGTCGGCCTTCGCCATCATCGGCGCCGGCCCGGGCGGCAACGGCCAGAACGTGGCGCGCCTGTATATCCGCCTGAAGGACTGGGACCTGCGCACCTCGGGCGCCAATACCTCGTTCGACATCATCGAGCGCGCCACCAAGGCGTTCGAAAAAATCAACGAGGCGCGGGTGATCGCCAGCAGCCCGCCGGCGATCACCGGGTTGGGCAACTCCGCCGGTTTCGATATGGAACTGGAAGATCACGCCGGCCTGGGCCACGACAAGCTGATGGCGGCCCGCAACCAGCTGCTGCAGCTAGCCGGGGAAAACCCGCTGCTGGCGCGGGTGCGTCACAACGGCCTGGACGACAGTCCGCAGCTGCAGATAGACATCGACCAGCGCAAGGCGCAGACGCTGGGGGTTGCTATCGACGACATCAACAACACGCTGTCGACCGCCTGGGGATCGACCTACGTTAACGACTTCGTCGACCGCGGCCGGGTGAAGAAGGTCTACGTGCAGGCGGCCGCGCCGTACCGCATGCTGCCGGGCGACATCGACAAATGGTACGTGCGCAACAGCGCCGGCGGCATGGTGCCGTTCTCGGCCTTCGCCACCTCGCATTGGGAGTACGGCTCGCCGCGGCTGGAGCGCTACAACGGCAGCTCGGCGCTGGAGATCGTCGGCGAAGCGGCCGAGGGCGTCAGCACCGGCACCGCGATGGCCGAAATGGAGAAAATCGTCAGCCAGCTGCCGACCGGCTTCGGCCTGGAATGGACGGCGATGTCCTATCAGGAACGCCTGTCCGGTTCGCAGGCGCCGGCGCTGTACGCCATCTCGCTGCTGGTGGTGTTCCTGTGCCTGGCGGCGCTGTATGAGAGCTGGTCGATCCCGTTCTCGGTGATGCTGGTGGTGCCGCTGGGGGTGATCGGCGCCGTGGCGGCCACCTGGATGCGCGGGTTGGAAAATGACGTTTACTTCCAGGTCGGGCTGCTGACCATCATCGGGCTCTCGGCGAAAAACGCCATTCTGATCGTCGAATTCGCCAACGAGCTGAACAGCAAGGGGCAGGATCTGATGTCGGCGACGCTCGAAGCCTCGCGCATGCGCCTGCGGCCGATCCTGATGACGTCGCTGGCGTTTATCTTCGGCGTGCTGCCGATGGCCACCAGCAGCGGCGCCGGCTCGGGCAGCCAGCATGCGGTCGGCACCGGCGTGATGGGCGGCATGATCTCCGCCACCCTGCTGGCTATCTTCTTCGTGCCGCTGTTCTTCGTGCTGGTGCGCCGTCGCTTCCCCGGCAAGCAGGCTCACGCGGCGCCGGCGGAAAACGCCGGCGAGTAACAAGCCAATAAAAAAGCAGCGTCGGGCAACCGATGCTGCTTATCTCGAACGAAGGCTTCGTTCCCAGGGCGCTTCAGGCGATAGCCAATAAATCCGCCTGGTCATGCGCTTCACCGCAGCGTCAGTTACCCAACATCTCATCAATGAAGTCTTTCCAGTTCCCTAACTCGCGATCGACCATAATGCTTTACAACCTCAATTATTAGACGAAGCGGATTCTACGCCTGTTTTTTGAGCAAGTGAAGCCATTCGGGAACGATGCCGCCCTCGGAAACCGGGGTTAGCGCACATTTTCGTATTTATCTTATCAATAACCGGCTCTTCTATGCCCTTGTGCTATCAATTCTTCCGTAGTAGCGTGCCAGAGGTACAAAAATCCCCCACCTGAGGCTATGTCATGTCCGCGACGCTGACCATCGAACAACTGAAAAGGCTGGGCCGTTATCCTGAAGCCACCGAGCTGGCGCAACATCAGCTGCGGCAGCAGCCGGAAGACGCCGAGTTGCACTACCAGCTGGCCTGTCTGTACGACGTGCAGGGGCTGGAACAGCAGGCCATTCCCTGCTACCTGGCCGCATTGGCGCGCGCCCTGCCGGCCGCCCGGCGGCAGGAGGCCTGGCTGGGCCTCGGCAGCACCTACCGGGCGCTCGGGCAGTACCAACCCTCGCTGGACGCCTTCGACCGGGGGCTGGCGGAATTTCCGCAGGCCAAGGAGCTGACGCTGTTCCGCGCCATGACGTTGTACAACCTGGGGGAAACCAAACAGGCGGTGGCCGACCTGCTGTTGCTGCTGGCGGAAACCTCGTCGCATAGCGACATCAGCAGTTACCAACGCGCCATTCGGCAGTACGCCGCCGATCTCGACCGTATCGGCTAGGGAGGAACGATGGAAATCATCACCGATCCGCAGCGCTGCGCCGTCGATTGGCGGCGACTGAGTCGGCTGCTGGCAGACGCCGGGCTGGGCGAGCGCGACCCGCAGGTGATGCAGCGGGTGTATCAACACAGCCAGTTTTGCTATTGGGGATTTATTGACGGTGAGCTGATGGCCACCGCTCACGCCATCAGCGACATGACCTCGGTGGCCTATCTGGCCGACGTGGCCGTCGATCCGCGCTTTCAGGGCCAGGGGCTGGGCCGGCGGCTGATGGACCGGGTGATGCGGGACCTGGCGCCGCTCGGCAAGGTGTTCATCTATTCGGTACCGGACAAGCTTGAATTCTATAAGAAATACGGCTTCCGCAGCCTGACTACCGGCATGGTGTACGCCGACGGCGCCGCCCTGCAGCGCCTGCAGGACAGCGGCTACGTACGCTGAATCCGCACAAAATCCTCCACGGCGAATGCTCGCCGCATTTTTTCGCGTTTTCCCCGGCTTTCGGACCATTGGACGGTGGAACTCACGGCGGTTTTTCGGCATGCTGGATGCCGGTTTTCATTTTCCGCTCCGGCGGTTTACCACCGGCGTTTCGCCGGTGTTTGGTTGCAGAGAAGGTTTTGACTCCATGACGTTGACCATGTACGGCATCAAAAATTGTGACACCATCAAAAAAGCGCGCCGCTGGCTGGAAGAACAGGGCGTGGCCTATCAGTTTCACGACTACCGCGCCGACGGGCTGGATGAACGGCTGCTGCGCGGTTTTGTCGAGCGACTGGGTTGGGAGCCGCTGTTGAACACCCGCGGCACCACCTGGCGCAAGCTGGATGACGCGCAGCGCAGCGCCTGCGATAACGCCGATGCGGCCATCGCCCTGATGCTGGCCCAGCCGGCTATCATCAAACGTCCGCTGCTGGACGACGGCCAGGGCCACGCCCTGCTCGGCTTCAGCGCCGAGGGCTATCAGCAATTTATCTCCGAGGTCGCAGCATGATTTGCCCGGTTATCGAACTGGCTCAACAGTTGATCAAACGCCCTTCCCTCAGCCCGCGCGACGAAGGCTGCCAACAGCTGATGATCGACCGGCTGCAGGCCATCGGCTTTACCGTCGAAGCGATGGACTTCGAGGACACCCAGAATTTCTGGGCCTGGCGCGGCGAAGGCCGGACGCTGGCGTTTGCCGGCCACACCGACGTGGTGCCGACCGGCGACGAAAAACGCTGGGACAACCCGCCGTTTGAGCCGGCCATCCGCGACGGCATGCTGTACGGCCGCGGCGCGGCGGACATGAAAGGCTCGCTGGCGGCGATGGTGGTGGCGGCGGAACGCTTTGTCGCCGCCAACCCGCACCATCAGGGCCGGCTGGCGTTTCTGATCACCTCCGATGAAGAGGCCAGCGCCACCCACGGCACGGTCAAGGTGGTGGAAGCGCTGATGGCGCGCAACGAACGGCTGGATTACTGCCTGGTCGGCGAACCGTCCAGCACCGATCGCGTCGGCGACGTGGTGAAAAACGGCCGCCGCGGTTCAATCACCGCCAACCTGCACATCCACGGCGTGCAGGGCCACGTCGCCTACCCGCACCTGGCGGATAACCCGGTGCACCGCGCCATGCCGGCGCTGAATGAGCTGGTGGCGATCGAATGGGACCGCGGCAACGAATTTTTCCCGCCGACCAGCATGCAGATAGCCAACGTGCAGGCCGGCACCGGCAGCAACAACGTGATCCCGGGCGAACTGTTCGTGCAGTTCAACTTCCGCTTCAGCACCGAACTGACCGACGCGATGATCAAACAGCGGGTGGAAGAGCTGCTGGAGCGCCACCAGTTGAACTACAGCATCGAATGGCGCCTGTCCGGCCAACCCTTCCTCACCGCGCGCGGCGCGTTGGTGGACGCGGTGGTCAACGCCGTCGAGCACTATTCTGAAATCACCCCGCAGCTGCAGACCACCGGCGGCACCTCGGACGGCCGCTTTATCGCCCTGATGGGCGCGCAGGTGGTGGAGCTGGGGCCGGTCAACGCCACTATCCACAAGGTTAACGAGTGCGTGAACGCCGCCGATCTGCAGCTGCTGAGCCGCATGTATCAACGCATCATGGAGCAGTTGGTCGCATGATCACCGAGGAAATGCTTACCGGGCGCTCCGCCGCGCACCTGGCGCCGCTGAGCGGCAATCACCGCCTGCAGCCCGCGGCGGTGGCGGCCTTTCTCGCCATGCAGCAGGCGGCGCGAAGCGCGGGATTCGATCTGCAGCCCGCCAGCACCTTCCGCGATTTCGATCGGCAATTGGCGATTTGGAATGGAAAATTCTGCGGCGAGCGCCCAGTATTAGATAAGGACAGCAAACCGATCGACGTGGCGACGCTGTCGGTCGCCGAGCGCTGCGAAGCGATCCTGCGCTGGTCGGCGTTGCCGGGCGCCAGCCGCCACCACTGGGGCAGCGATCTGGATGTGTACGATCCTTCGCTGCTGCCGGAAGGCCAAAAGCTGCAGCTGGAGCCATGGGAATATGAGCAAGGGGGATACTTCCACGCGCTCAACCAATGGCTGACGGCGCACATGGCGGAATTTGGCTTTTATCGCCCCTTCACCGAAGACGGCGACGGCGTTGCGGTGGAGCCGTGGCATCTGAGCTACCGCCCGCTGGCGCGCGAGGCCGAGCATCTGCTGACGCCGGCGCTGCTGCTGGCGGCCTGGCGAGACAGGGAGGTTGCCGGTGCCGAATGGCTTGAACGCCATTTGCCATCGATATTTTCGCGTTTTATACGCAGTGAAGGAAAGGAGTGAATATGCAATGGTTAGCGGATTACTGGTGGATCATCCTGTTGATTCTGGTGGGGATGATCATCAGCGGCATTAAAGAGCTGCGGCGCGTGGACGTGAAAGGCTATCTGGCCGACAAACCCGAGATCCCGCCGCACCGCGATAACAACGCCCAGTGGGACGACGAAGACGACTGGCCGAAAAAGAAATGACATCAGGGCGCACCCGGCGCCCTGAGTTTTATTTAAAGGCGATCAGATCGCCGCGTTTGCCGAGCAGCGCCTCATCCCAGTAACGCTGGGGCACGTAGTAATGCAGGCGCTCCAGAGCGCTGGTCATCATGCCCTGATTGATCGCGTGCCCTACCCCTTGCTCCACGTCCAACGTAAAATCGACGCCGTTGGCCTGCAGGCTTTCCGCCGCGGCCTGAGCATGCTGCACCGCGATCGTCGCATCCTCTTCACCGTGGATCAGGTGCACCACGCTGTCGCCGAACGCCTGTTCCGGCAGGCTGGCGAATCGCCCGCTGAACGCCACCACCCGGCCGGCCAGTTTGGGCTCCGCTTTTAGCGCCTCCAGCGCCATGATCGCCCCCTGGGAAAAACCGACCAGCGCCGTGGCGGCGTAGTCCACGCCGCTCTGCCGCTGCCAGGCGCGCACCGCCTCGACAAACTGCGGCATCACTTCGGCAATGCGCGCCGCGCGGTTATCCTCGCTAACGCCCTGTACCGAAAACCACTGGCGGCCGCCGCCGTTATCGACGGCGACGGGGCCACCGATGCTGACCACCAGCGCCTGCGGAAAATCTTTGGCGAAGTAGCTGCCGATCTCGCCCATCGCCACCGGATTGTCGCCCACGCCGTGAAACAACAGGATCAGCTGTGCAGCCGGCGCGGCCGGGCTTTGTACAACAAAATGCTCATGTTTCATCGATGACTCCTCAGGTTGATGGGTTACCGCCCGGCGCGCCCCGGACCACGGCCCTTCACTATACGCCGTTGAGATCGCAGGAAAATCGGGTTTTATTGAGCGACTTCTTCAATTTATTGCAACGATTGCGACCAACCGCGCCAATAGCGGCAGTGCTGCGCGTCAAGCTGCTCCAGCGCCTGCGCCGCCTCGTGTCGCCAAAGGCGCAACAGCGCTTTCTGGCCGCTGACGCCGAACTGCGCGGCGCACGCCGCCGGCGCCCATTGCCGCTGCAAATGCCGGCGCAGCGCCGGCAACGGCAGCTCGCTGGCCATCAGCAGGCGTTGCAGCGCACCCAGGCTGGCTTCCAGCGGGCGATGGGCGAAGGCGAAACCGGCCAGTTCGCGCCAGTCGTCCTCCCCCAGCTGCGGGTCGCCGTCGTCGCCGGGAATTTCCGGCTGCAGATCGATGCGCTGCTGCAGCCAGCGCCAGTCGCGCGCCAAACGCTTGTGCGCCGCATGCCGCAGCGCCTCGCCCTGCTCGCTCAGCGGCAGAATGGCCATCGCGGTGTAGCAGCCGCTGCTGGCCTCCGGCTTGCTGCCAATGCGCGCCAGCTCAAAGCCGCAGGATTGCCAGAAGCGCCACAGCGGTTCGGTATAGCCGAAGCTGACCGAGAGAAAGTCCAGCCCCTGCACCCGACGGCGCTGCTCCTCTATCATACGGCGGGCGATGCCCTGCCGCCGCAGCGCAGGCAACACCGCAATGCGCGTAATGCGCCGTGAACGCAGCGTCGGCGCCCACCACTGGCCGCCATGCGCCGCCAGCGACTGCGCCACCAGATTGCCGCGCGGCCGCCGCCGTCCGGCCCAAACCTCGTGCGCCAGTTCGGCGCTCAGGCCGCCCTCGTCCGCCAGCCACAGCGCGCCGACCACCTCCCGCTCCGCCTGCGCCAGCGCAAAATGCATGCCGGGCGCATCCATCAAGCGGCGCAGATCCAGCGGCGAGGTGCGGTAGTGCGCGCTGCTCAACAGGGCATAAAAACGCGCCAGCCGCTGCGGCTCCGCGCACAGTTCACGCTGTTCCGCCTGGCAGAAGCTCACCGCTTGCCCGGCCGGCCGCCATTCCGGCAGCTCATTGAACAACAACGCATGGTCTATCACCCGTTCCAGCGCGTCGCCCTGCGCCCAGCGCATCGGCTGTTGCAGGCTCAGCGGGTGAAACGCCGGCAGGCCGGCGCAAAACTTCAGTAAAAATCCACGTCCGGTGCCCTCGTAGCCCTGAACCGTGGTGGTTAACAGCACCCGCGGGAAATGGCTGACCAACTGCTGCAACAGCGGGCCGGGAATGGCGGCCGCTTCATCCACCAGCAGCCAGCCCGCCCGGCTGACGCGGTGCTCGCGGCAATGCGCCAACAGCGCATCGGGCGCCCAAAACTGCGCGCGGCCCTGCGCCCACTCGGCGGCGACGTCGGTCGCGGCCCGGCTCGGCCCGGTGATCCAACAGGTCAGCGGCGAATTCGCCACCAGCATGCCCGCCAGCGTCGACTTGCCGCGGCCGCGCGCGGCGGTCAACACCCAGATGCCGGACTCGGCCTTCAGCAACTGCGTCAATATCGCCTGCTGTTCGACGGTAGGCAAACCGGAAGGCGGCCGCCAGCGCGCCCGCTCGGGCAGCGGCGCCAGCGACAGGGCCTCATCCTGGCGCCAGAGCGTCACTTCGCCGTCGGCGGCCAGGTGGCGCTGCAGGTGCTGAATAAAATGCGGGGTGGTGATCGGCTGCGGGCAATCGCTCCAGCGCAGGCTGTCGGCGTCCGGCAACTGGTGCCACCGTCGCCAGGGCGGGGTCAGCAGCAGCAGCCAGCTGCCGGCGCGCAGCGCGCCCGACAGCGCCGCCAGCGCCTCGACATCCAGCCCCTGGGTGGCGTCAAACACCGCATGCAGCCGCTCCTGCCCCAACAGCTGGCGCACCGCGCCGCTCGCCAGCGCCGGCACCTCGGGCGGCGGAGCGTCGCCGACCCACGGCCAATCGCCCGGCAGCGTCGCGGCCAGTTGCCGCGCCTGCTGTCGGCACCATTCCGCTTCGCCGCTGAGCACCAGTAAACGCCTGATGCCCTGCTGCCGCATACGTTGTTGCATTGCCTGTAACATCAGAATCCAGACCTGAAAAAAATGCCGGAGTCAGGCTCCGGCATGGGGTGTATTAACGGGATGCGAAGGTGTTGCAGGTATTAGGGTCGCCGCTGTCGAAGCCCTGCTTGAACCAGGTATAGCGCTGTTGCGAGGTGCCGTGGGTAAAGCTGTCCGGCACCACCCGGCCCTGGCCCTGCTGCTGCAACCGGTCATCGCCGATCGCCTGCGCGGCGTTCAGCGCCGCCTGCAAATCCCCTTCTTCCAGCATCTGCTGCTTCTCGGCGTATTTGCCCCACACGCCGGCGAAGCAGTCCGCCTGCAGCTCCATCTTCACCGACAGGCGGTTAACTTCCGCCTGGCTGGCGCCCTGCTGCATCTGGCGCACCTTAGGTTCGATGCCCAGCAGGTTCTGCACGTGATGGCCGACCTCGTGCGCCACCACATAGGCCTGGGCAAAATCGCCGCCCGCGCCCAGTTTGGTTTTCATGTCCTGATAGAACGACAGGTCGATATAGACCGTTTTGTCTCCCGGGCAGTAGAACGGCCCCATCGCCGCCTGGCCGGTGCCGCAGCTGGTGCGCGTTACGCCGCGGTACATCACCAGCTTGGGCGGCTGATAAGTTTTGCCCATGCGCTGGAACACTTCCTTCCAGTTATCTTCGGTCGACGCCAGCACCACCGAGGTGAATTTGGCCAGCTCGTCGTCCTTCGGACTGATAGTGGCGCTCTGCTGCTGGCTTTGGGTCGTCACGTCACCGCCGTTCAGCAGCGGCGACAGATCGATGCCGTAATAACCGGCCACCAGCACCACCACCAGAATGACTATCCCGCCCTTGCCGCCGATCGGCGGCCGAAAGCCGCCGCCGCCCCCCAGACCTGAAGACTGCCCGCGACGATCCTCAACATTGTCACTTTCCCGACGCCCTTGCCAACGCATAAGTAAACTCCAGATTAGGTTTTTGGTAATCGTAGGAAATTCGCCCACTGATTACCATTATAAAGGGTCAGAGGCGGAGGAAATGTAGAATTTTTCTGGAAATGCGGGGGAAACAATGACGGGGCGATCCGGCCGGACGGCCCCGTATGGCAAAAAACGCTTAGTCCAGCTTCACGCCGATGCGGCGCGCCACTTCTTCATAGGCTTCGATCAGGCCGCCCAGGCTCTGGCGGAAACGGTCTTTGTCCATCTTGTCCAGGGTGTTTTTGTCCCACAGGCGGCTGCCGTCCGGCGAAAACTCATCGCCCAGCACCACTTCGCCGTTGAACAGGCCGAATTCCAGCTTGAAGTCGACCAGGATCAGGCCCGCGTCGTCGAACAGCTTGCTCAGCACGTCGTTGGCGCGGTAGCTCAGCTCGCGCATGCGCGCCAGATGCGCTTTGCCCACCCAGCCGAAGGTTTCGCAGTAGGATTCGTTAACCATGGGATCGTGCATGGCGTCGTTCTTCAGAAACAGATCAAACAGCGGCGGGTTCAGCACCAGGCCTTCTTCGATGCCCAGACGCTTCACCAGCGAACCGGCGGCGCGGTTGCGGATCACGCATTCGACCGGCACCATGTCGAGCTTCTTCACCAGCACTTCGTTGTCGGACAGCAGACGCTCCATTTGGGTCGGGATGCCGGCTTCTTCCAGTTTGCTCATGATGAAATGGTTGAACTTGTTGTTCACCATGCCTTTGCGGTCGAACTGCTCAATGCGCTGACCATCCAGTGCTGACGTATCGTTGCGGAATTCCAACACCAGCAGATCGGGATTTTCGGTGGTGTAGACGGTTTTCGCCTTTCCGCGATACAACTCAGCTAACTTTTGCATCTTACATACTCCAATAAGGATACCCTTCAGCTTTCGAACGACAGCGTCGTTGGCTGCCGCTTGAAATCGGGGGGGTATAAAATTGATACAACGAATTATTTAACAACACACCTGGGTATATTGTGCCAAACCTGCGACGCAAACGATACCGTGCTGAGCAAACAAAAAGGGGCCGGGGCCCCTTTTTAGTTATTTAACGCTGGTTTTACTGAACGCGGACTGGAATGCCGCCACCAGCGCGTCGTTTTGCGACTGGGTCAACGGCTTGCCCTTGGGATCGATAAATTGCAGGCTGGTGCGGTTGTTCAGGTCACCGACCTGCAGCTTGTAATCCCCTTCGGTCAGCTCAGGATCCTTGACGCCCAGGGCGTCCCAATCGCTGCTGCTCGGCGCTTTGTAGGTCACGGCGACGGTGCCCTGCGGACGGCTGCGGTCACCCACTTTCATCCCCAGTTTCTCCAGCGCCGGCGGCAGGCGATCCCACACCACGGTGTAAGGGCCGCGCACCACCAGCATCGGCAGGCCGGTATCATCGGCGCCGCTCTGCACGTCGAGCGCGCCGAAACGGCTCGCCGATTCGCTGCTCGCCAGGTTGTCTTGTTTATCCAGGCCTTCGACCAGGGTGTTCATCATCATGCCGTTGTAACGCTGAATTTCAGAAGGGTCGGTAACCGGGTCGGTTTTGCCCTGCTGCTGCAGGCCGACGCTTTTCACCACCAGCGCCTGCTGGTAACCCTGCTGTTGCACGCTGATCTGATAGCGGCCTTCGTACTGGTTGTCTTCGTCCAGACGGTTCCATTTCACCCAGTCGGTGGTCAGGGTCTGACCGGCGTCCTGACGTGAAGCGATGGCGATGTTCTTCGCCTGCAGCAGGCTGACCACGCGCGACCACAGGTTCTGGTTTTGCGGGCTGTTTTCCAGCAGCAGCGTGCCGCTGTCGCCGTTGTACTGCGCGCGTGAACCGCTCAGCAGCGCCAGCGGCTGCACCGGCGGACGAATGTCCAACTGCTTGCCGACGCCGCCTTTCAGCTGGGTGGCCGGCACGTCATAGTTGCCGCTCTGCACCGGCAGGATCATGCCAGCAGGCGCGTTCAGCGCCTTGAGCGGCGAGGCGTCGAGATAGGCCTCGTCGCCGCTGACCTGGCGCTTGTAGCGCTGATCGCTGCTACAGGCCGCCAGCATCATAACCAACGAGACGCCAACGATTTTCGCTACTCTCGACTTTTGCAATGAATAAGCCATCAAATTTCCCTTAAGAGTTACAGCAAACCGACACTTTTCAGTGCGCGTTCCACGACCGGACGCGCAGCGTCGGTCAACGGCGTCATCGGCAGACGCAGCGTATCGGTTGCCATCAATCCCAATGCCTTACAGGCCCACTTCACCGGAATTGGGTTTGCTTCTACAAATAAATCCTGATGCAACGGCATCAAGCGCTGATTTAAGCGGCGTGCCTCGGCGAAGTTGCCCTGCGCCGCCAGCGCGCAAAGCTGCGCCATTTCACGCGCGGCCACGTTGGCCGTAACGGAAATAACCCCTTTGCCGCCCAGTTGCATGAAGTCCAGACCGCTGGCGTCGTCGCCGCTCAGCAGGATGAAGTCTTCATCGTCAACCAGCACTTGGATCTGACTTACGCGACTTAAGTTCCCCGTCGCTTCCTTAACGGCAACAATATTCTTGATTTTCGCCAGCCGCGCGATGGTCGGCGGCAGCATGTCGCAGCCGGTGCGCGAAGGCACGTTATACAGGATCTGCGGCAGTTCGGTGCTTTCGGCGATCGCCTTGAAGTGCTGATACAGCCCTTCCTGGGTCGGCTTATTGTAGTACGGCGTTACCGTCAGGCAACCCACTACGCCGGTATCGGCAAAGCGGCTGGTGAGCGAAATGGCTTCAGCGGTGGCGTTGGCGCCGGTACCGGCGATCACCGGAATGCGGCCGTCGGCCAGCTCCAGCGTCTGCAATACCACGTCGACGTGCTCGTCATGGGCAAGCGTTGCGGACTCGCCGGTAGTCCCTACGGAAACGATAGCCGCGGTTCCACTGGCTACATGATAATCAATCAGTTTTTTTAGGCTCGCGCGATCGACAGCACCTTTGTCGTCCATCGGCGTAACCAGTGCAACAATACTTCCCGTAAACATTGGCCGTCCCCTCCACAAACAAGTCACTCATGGTACTTTTGCTGCCTATCCAAAAGCAAGCGAACAACGGCGTTGTAAGCGCTTGGCAGGCGGTTTTTTTTATGTTTACCATGGTAACCCCATTGAGCACGACAGGAAGCGCCATTTTGCCTAAGCCAGATGAACACTATCTCGTGATTACCGCGCTCGGCGCCGACCGCACCGGGATCGTCAATACCATCACCCGCCACGTCAGCAGTTGCGGATGCAATATCGAAGATAGCCGTCTGGCCATGCTGGGAGAGGAGTTCACCTTCATCATGCTGCTGTCCGGCAGTTGGAACGCCATCACGCTGATCGAATCCACCCTGCCGCAAAAGGGCGCCGAGCTGGAGCTGCTGATTGTGATGAAGCGCACCAACGCGCATGAGCGACCGCCCATGCCCGCCACCGTGTGGGTGCAGGTCGAGGTGAAAGACTCACCGCATATCATCGAACGCTTCACCGACCTGTTCGACTCCAGCCAGATGAACATCGCCGAGCTGGTGTCGCGCACCCAGCCGGCGGACGGCGACCTGCCGCCGCAGCTGTATATCCAGATCACCGCGCACAGCTCCGGCGACCGGGATGCCTCAAATATTGAGCAAGCCTTTCATCGCCTATGTACAGAATTGAACGCGCAAGGCAGTATTAGCGTGGTGAACTATCCACAGCATGACGAGAAAGATGGAGAGTAGTGATGAGCCCATTGAAAGCCGGTGACACAGCGCCGAAATTTAGTTTGCCTGACCAGGACGGTGAGGAAATTAATTTGGCCGACTTCCAGGGACAGCGAGTGTTGGTATATTTTTACCCCAAGGCGATGACGCCGGGCTGCACCGTGCAGGCCTGCGGCCTGCGGGATAACATGGACGAATTGAAAAAGGCCGGTGTCGAAGTGCTGGGGATCAGCACCGACAAGCCGGAAAAACTGTCGCGTTTTGCCGAGAAAGAGTTACTCAACTTCACGCTGCTGTCTGACGAAGATCATCAGGTGGCGCAGCAGTTTGGCGTGTGGGGTGAAAAAACCTTTATGGGCAAAACCTACGACGGCATTCACCGCATCAGCTTCCTGATCGACGGCAAAGGCCAGGTTGAGAAAGTGTTCGATGATTTCAAGACCACCAATCATCACGACATCGTTCTGAGCTACCTGCAGCAGTAATCTTCACGAAGCGCAGCGGCCCCGCTGCGCTTCGTTATTCCGTCCGTCAGGCGTTGTCTTCCACTTCCACCCGCAGTTCATCCGGCCAGGCGTGGATCACCGCCTTCACCAGCGTCGCCAGCGGAATGGCGAAGAATACGCCCCAGAAGCCCCACAGCCCGCCGAAAATAATCACCGACAAAATGATCACCAGCGGATGCAGGTTGACCGCCTCCGAGAACAGGATCGGCACCAGCAGGTTGCCGTCCAGCCCCTGCACCACCAGATAAGCGACGATCAGCGTCCAAAAATCGGCGCCGACGCCCCACTGGAACATCGCCACCACCACTACCGGAATGGTGACCAGCACCGCGCCGATGTAGGGGATGAGCACCGAGAAACCGACCAGCACCGCCAACAGCAGCGAATAGCGCATATCCAGCACCACGAACACCAGATAGGTCGCCACCCCGACGATCACCATCTCCAGCACCTTGCCGCGGATATAGTTGGTGATCTGCTGGTTCATTTCCTGCCACACCTGCCCCGCCAGCCCGCGGTTGCGCGGCAGCACCCGGCGCACCGCGTTGAGCATCTGCTCTTTGTCCTTCAGCAGGAAGAACATCATCATCGGCACCAGGATCAGGTAGATAGCCAACGTCAGCAGCCCGACCAGCGAAGCCAGCGAGAACTTCACCACCGACTCGCCCATGCCGGACAGCCTGCCGCGCAGGTTCTCCGCCATCATGTCGATGATGCCGGCGTCCACCAGCGCCGGGTAGCGCTTCGGCAGCGTCGCGGCGAAGTTATAGAACTGATTGAGCATCCCCGGCAGATCGGTCATCAGGTTGATGCCCTGCTGCCAGGCGGTGGGCGCCACCACGAACACCAGCAGCATCGCGATGCCGGCGAACATGATCATCACCATGCTCGCCGCCCAATTGCGCGAACAGCCGATGCGCTGCAGGCGCGCGGTCGGCCACTCCAGCAGATACGCCAGCACGATGGCCACCAGCAGCGGGGTCAGAATGCCGTGCAAAAAATAAAGAATGAGGAAACCGGCGAGCAGGATCACCAGCAGCGCGATGGCCTGCGGATCGGTGAAGCGGCGGCGGTACCACTGTAATAACATCTCCAGCATCAGAGAGTGCTCCTAGAGGTTTGACTGGCGGGCATTGCGGTTCCTGGGGTTGGTATTTTTATGGGGTGAACGGATCACCGAAAATCAAAGCGCTTAAAACACCTCCACCTTACATCAACACCGGCGTGGTCGGCCAGTCGTCAGCAGTGGCATTACATGCCCATTATCATACGGGAGCGGGTGGCAAACGCAGGGTATGTGTTGTCCCGGTTGGCTACACCGAATGAAGCTGGCTCTCGCATCGCTCAAGGGCTCAATGGTCAAATATTAAATAAAAAGGCCAATAATAATATTCCTAAATCAATTTAAAAATACGACAGAATTCAATCCGTTGAACTCCCCTCCTTTACCCATTAACCACCCACATTAATAAATATTTCCATAAAATAGTCAGTGAAAACAAAAAACCAATTGAATAACAATAAACTACATAACTCACAATAAAGAAACCAATAAAATACACCTATACTACCCCAACATAAATATTGATTTTTTCTTTACCTCAGCTTGATAAAAAATCTCTGTAGACTAACGTTAGTAACTAAATGTAAATAAAAAACATCATTCGCTCACCATGAAAACTCCCGGTTATCCGGGCCTGCAGCATCCGTTTTATCTTGCACCGACAGTTATTTTACAAATCCGAAAATGACTTAATCAACTGCGAGGACAAACATGAAACTCAAACCTGTTGCGCACTGTCTCGCCCTTGCCGGCTTGCTTACTTTTCTGTCGATACCCGCGTCAGCGGAGGAAATCACAAAAGACGCAACCGCGGCGACCAAGCAGGCGAACGATGCGCTCTACAATATTCTCCCCTTTTCCAGCAAGACCGACTTTACCGACGCGCACAAGGGGTTTATTGCCCCCCTTCCCGATGCCGTAATCAAAGGAGAATCGGGCAACGTTGTCTGGGATCCCAAAAAATACGCCTTCATCAAAGAGGGCGAAAAAGCGCCCGATACGGTCAACCCCAGCCTCTGGCGTCAGTCACAGCTGATCAACATCAGCGGCCTGTTTGAAGTCACTGATGGCGTATACCAAATTCGCAATCTGGATCTCTCCAACATGACTATTATCGAGGGGAAGGAAGGCATAACTGTGGTTGATCCGCTGGTTTCGGCCGAAACGGCGCAGGTCGGGATGGAGCTGTACTACAAAAACCGCGGCAAAAAACCGGTGGTTGCGGTGATCTATACCCACAGCCACGTGGACCACTACGGCGGGGTGCGGGGCGTTATTGACGAAGCGGACGTTAAGGCCGGAAAAATCAAGATCTATGCCCCGGCCGGTTTTATGAAAGATGCCGTGTCTGAAAACATCATGGCCGGCAACGTCATGAGCCGCAGGGCGAGTTACATGTATGGCAACCTGCTGCCGGCGAATGCGAAAGGTCAGGTTGGTGCGGGCTTGGGGACCACCACCTCAGCCGGCACCGTCACGCTGATCGCGCCGACAGATTACATCACCAAGACCGGGGAGAAGCTCGTTATCGACGGGCTGACCTATGACTTTATGATGGCGCCGGGATCCGAGGCACCGTCCGAGATGCTCTGGTACATCGAAGAGAAAAAGCTCATCGAAGCCGCCGAGGACGTCACTCATACGCTTCACAATACCTATTCCCTGCGCGGCGCGAAAATCCGCGAGCCGCTGCCCTGGTCAAAATATATCAACGACGCCATCGCTATCTGGGGTGACAAGGCCGAGGTTATCCTCGCACAGCACCACTGGCCAACCTGGGGTAACGAAAACGTCGTCAAGCTGCTGAAAAGCCAGCGCGACCTGTACCGCTACATCAACGACCAAACCCTGCGCATGGCCAACCAAGGCTTAACCCGTGATGAAATTGCAGCGAACTTCAAACTGCCTCCGGGATTGGCAAACACCTGGGCCAACCGGGGCTACTACGGCTCCGTCAGCCATGACGTCAAGGCCACCTACGTGCTCTATCTGGGCTGGTTTGACGGCAATCCGGCCACGCTGGATGAGCTGCCGCCCGCTGAGGCCGCGAAAAAGTTTGTAGAGTACATGGGCGGCGCCGACAGCATTCTGCAAAAAGCCAGGGCGGATTACGACAAGGGGAATTTCCGTTGGGTAGCCCAGGTGGTCAGTAAGGTGGTATTCGCCGACCCGGACAATAAAGCCGCGCGTGATCTCGAAGCGGATGCGCTTGAACAGATGGGCTACCAGGCGGAATCTGGGCCATGGCGTAATTTCTACCTGACGGGGGCGCAGGAGCTGCGCAACGGCGTGAAAAAACTGCCGACGCCGAATACGGCCAGCCCGGATACGGTGCGCGCGATGACGCCAGAGATGTTCTTTGACTACCTGGCCGTGCATATCAACGGGGAGAAAGCGGCCAATGCCAAAGCCGTGCTGAATATTGATTTCGGCGACGATGGCGGAAAGTACCGTCTCGATTTGGAAAACGGCGTGCTGAACCACACGGCGAATGCCGAAGCGCAAAACGCGGACGCCACAATCTCGCTGACGCGCGACACGCTCAACAAAATCATTTTGAAAGAGGAGTCGCTTAAGCAGGCGGAAGATAAAGGCGACGTGAAGATCACCGGCAACGGAGAAAAAGTCAACGAGCTTCTGAGCTATATGGACTCGTTCGAGTTCTGGTTCAACATGGTGACGCCATAAGCTCCCGCCCCTGCGGCCGACGGCTGCAGGGGCCTTATTTGCCGCTGTCGCAACCCGTAAGTACTGGAGTAAATTGGGCGCCTGGCGCCCATCTGGAATTATAACTTCCAGAACGACAGCCATTGCGGATCATCGGCCGGGTCAGGCTCGCCGGCAGATTTTTGCCGGCCTGAATCTTCAGTTTCTCAAGTGACGCCGCGGGAAAACGAACGGCGGCCTCGCCGGAGCAAGGCCGCGCGCGGCTGCGGCGAGCATCAGAAGTCGTAGGTTACCGAGGCTTTCAGAGTGCGCGATTGCCCCTGGAAGATATAGGTGCCGTTGTTCTCGACGCTGGCCCAATATTTCTCGTTGGTGACGTTGTCCACGCCAACCCGCCATACCATGCCGTTTTGATCCGCATTCACGCGCATGCGGTAACGCAGGCCGAGATCCAGCGTGGTGTAGCTATCGAGCTTTTTGGTATTGGCGGCATCGGCGTATTGCGAGCCGGTGTGCCGAACCCTGGCGGTCGCCGTCAGGCCGTCAACCGGCTTGATGTCATATTCGGCTCCCATCGCCAGGTAGAACTTCGCCACGCCGATGGCGTTATTGCCGTCGTTGGCTCCGCCGCCGGTTTTGGTCAGTTTGGGATCCAGCCAGGTGGCGCTGCCGTTGAGGCGCAGGCCGAGCGTCGGTTCGCCGAACAGGTTCAGCTCGACGCCGCGGTTGCGTTGCTCGCCGTCCAGCGCATAGTAATTGCTGCTGTTGAGCATGGCGGAAGGCTGGGTGATCTCGAACAGCGCCAGCGAGCCGCCCACCCGCCCGAAATCGACTTTCGCCCCCACTTCGTTTTGTTTGGAGCGCGCGATGCCGGTGCTCTGGCCATAGTTTTCCGCCCCCTGCGGCGCATTCCCGCCGGGCTGCAGCGCTTCGGTATGGTTGGCATACAGCGACAGCGCCTCCCACGGCTTGTACACCAGGCCAAAGGTCGGCATCCAGCGGCTTTGGGTATAGCGGGACGAGGTGTCCTCCAGGCCGGTGGCGTTGCTGTAGTTGCGCACCACCACTTTCTGGTGGCGCGCCGCGGCGGTAAACAGCAGCCGGTCATTGAAGAAGCCGAGCGTATCGCTGAACAGCCAGCCCTGGGTGCGGGTGCGCGCGGTGGTCAGCGGATCGGAATAATTGCCGCCAAAGTAGGCGTTATCCGGCACCGGGACATCATGGTTGTCATAGATGTTGGTGGTCGGATTGTTGGCCGACATGCGCCACGCCGTTTTGTCGCGTTTGATCTGCGCGGAATAGCCGACGTTGACCTTATGCGAAACATCCCAGGTAGCGAACTCGCCGCTGATGCCCGCCATGCCGCTGAACGCGTCGATAATGCGATTGGTGTCCAGGCGGCCGACCGTGGCGTCGCCGTCGGCGTTAATCAGCTTCGGCGCGCTGTAGAGCCCGGTTTCATGACCATGCTGCGCCCCTGCGCCGGCGTAGATTTTCCAGCGTGGGGTCAGACTGTATTCCGCCTTCGCCATGCCGAATTCATTTTCGATATCGCTGTAGCCCCATTTCTGGCTGTAATTTTTGCGGGTATCCGGCACCGCGGGAATAAAATCGACCCCGCTGATGTTGAGCCCCATGGTGCCGCCATGGAAGGTCTTTTTCTGATAGCCGAAGTCCAGCGAGGAACGGAAGCGATCGCCGCGGTAGTCCAGCCCCAGCGAAGCCAGCGTGGTGCGGCGCTTGTCGGCGTCGACCGTCGTTTCCCCTTCGCGGTGCACCAGGTTGACGCGCGCGCCGAACTGGTTGTTGTCGCCAAAACGGCGCCCCAGATCCAGCGTGCCGCCCACCTGCGAATCGGAGGTGTAATCGAGGCCCAGCTGCGTGGTGGGGGTGTCTTCGGCTCGTTTCGGCTCGAGGTTGATCATGCCGCCCACGCCGCTGGAGGCCAGGCCATTCAGCAAGGCGTTGGCGCCCTTGAACACCTCCACGCGCTCCAGCATCTGGGTATCCACCACCTGACGCGGCACCACGCCCGGCAAACCGCCCATCGTCATGTCGTCGCCGTCCAGCGAGAAACCGCGAATGCGGTAGGTTTCGGCGAAGTTGCCGTACCCCTGCACCGCCTGAACGCCCGCATCATTGCTGACGACGTCGGCGATGGTTTTCGCCTGCTGATCCTGCACCAGCTTCGCGGTGTAGCCGATCACGTTAAACGGCACGTCCATCGCCCTTTGTTCGCCCAGCATGCCCAGGCGACCGCCGTGCGCAATCTGCCCGTCGAGGTAGGCGGGAACCAACTCGTCGCCGCCGGCGTTAAAATCACTGCCTTTCGCCGCCTGCACCACCAGGGTTTCCTCCTGGTTTTTCTTGCCGCCGCTCTCCGCCGCCATCGCCGGCAAACCATGGCTCAGCGCGCCGATGGCCAGCGCCAATACCGTTTTGCGTAACGGAAAATTCGTTGAACTGGTGTTGTGCATAATTCACTCATTTATGAGGATAAATAGAACAAAAATGGCCCGTTGCCGGGCCGGTAAGGCTTATTTATTCAAATCGATGCGGACCACGCTGTCGGGGCCCGGGGTGGAGTGATCTCGGTTAAACGGCTGCTTGACGGTAACGAACAGCGTTTGGCCATCGGCGGACAACAGCAGGCTGTTGGGATTCGGCGGCAGATCCCAGCTCTGTTTCACGACGTAGCGGGTGGCGTCCAGGCTCAGCACCTTGCCGGACTCGCGCTGCGAGATGTAAATCTCATTGCGCTGCGGATTGAATTTAACCGCCAGCGAATCGCCGACCTCAAGCTGTTTCAACAGCTTGCCGGTGCGAATGTCCAACACCAGCGTCGTCTTGGCCTTGGAATTATCGGTCACGAACAGGCGCCCGGTTTGGTCATCCTCCGCCATGTTCAGCAACAGCGCAGGCTTGTCGCCCAGCGGCTTCCAGCGTTTTTCGATGCGGTTGGTGCGCGGGTTGATCACCAGGATCTCGCCGCTGCCGTTAGCGGCGTACAGACGCTGGGTCCGTTCGGAGTAATGCAGGCCGGTCATCCATTTGCCGGTGTTTTTGATGCGCGTTTTGAGTTGCAGCGTGTTGGCGTCAACTACCCAAATCACCGCCGGATCGGCCACCGCGCCCACGTACAGCGTATCCTTGTGCAGCAGGATCTCGCGTGCGCCATACGGCAGCCCCTTGTCATTGCGTTCGCTGAACAACAACCGGCCCTTCACTTTGCCGTCGGCGGCATCGATCGCGCTGATGCCGCCGTCCAGAGAGTTGCTGACATACAGGGTCTTGCCGTCCGGCGAGATCTGCGCGGCGAAGTTTTTCAGGTCGGTATGGCTGGCGCCAATGGTTTTCAGCGTTTTGGCGTCCAGCTTGTACACCACCCCGCCCTGCACGTCCTTGAAGCCTTCGGAACTGGCGACGTACAGCGCATCGCCCGCCGGCGTCAGCGCCATTTCATACAGGCCGTTCGCCAGTTCGCGCTTAACGATATTGCCGGGTTGAGTCGCCGCCGCAGGTTGAGCGGCGGGGCTGGCGGTAGACGCCGGGTGGGCCACACAGCCGCTCAGCGCCAGCGTCATCACCAAGGCGAGCGCAGAGATTTTCATCTTCATCAGGGAAATCCTTGACCATATAAAACGTATTTAGCGGTGGCCCTTGCGGATTGTTTTTGGCTTCCTCATAACGAGAAACGGGCCCCGCCGCGCGTCTCATTGTTTCCCTGTGAATGGTTTTTCACTCTATAGCGGGCAGATTCGTCCCTCGCGCGCCCGCGAATAACAAAGAGAATGAGAACCATACTCATTATTGTTTACGCAATCAAGCGTAATCAGCGGCCGTCAAAACCGATGAGTCGCGTATCGAACGCCATGCCCGGCATCATGAGCCGCAGCCCTGCGATCAGCTCGTCCCCCGCCGCATGCAGCGCCTCCAGCGGCATCGCCGGCAGGCCTTCAAGAATAAACCACATCCGGCTGGCGTCCGAACTCAGTCGGGTTCGAACGCCCTGGCGCCAGTTCCAGCGGCGGCAGGTCACCCCCTGTTCATCTCGCCAGACGACTTCCCCCGGCTCTGGAGATTCATGGGCCAGCGCCCCCTCTTTAACGGTATCGAACAGCTCATCGCCGCTGGCGACGGTCAGTCTCGGCTCACCGACATAGGCTGAGATATTTTCACCGCCCACCGGCACGGCATACTGAATGCTGACGGCGTTATAGAGATCGACAACCGGATCGATGCTGGGCATCGCGCCATCGCGCAGCACGCGCTTGCGCAGGGCTTCGGCGGAGCACGGGGTGCGCTTGGGTTTGGCGCCGAACTGTTTGAAGGTTTCGGACCAGGCGGCCAGGTGCGCTTCAGCCCAGGGCGCCTCATCGGAGGCGACGGCGCGGCAGGCCCTCGCCAACGCTTGAGCGGCAACCTCCGGGTTAAGGATCGGCGCGGCCTCAACCGTAATGCTCAGGGCGCGAAACCCGGGGGCCAAAGCCGTAACGGCGGGATCTATTGACGGAATAACGGCAAGCATTGGATAATCCTATAATGACTAATTTATTTCATATTAACGACCAATGACCAAAAAAGTCAATAAACCGACCGACTGCGGCGCGGACGTGCAAACGGTCAGCGAAGCGGTGTCCCGGCGCATCAAGCAGCACCGGAAAAGCCAGAAAATCTCCCTCGATGAGCTATCCCGGCGCGCCGGGGTCAGCAAAGGCATGCTGGTCGAAATCGAGAAAGGCGCCGCCAATCCCAGCATCGCCATTTTGTGCAAACTCGCCGCGGCTCTCGGCCTGTCGGTCGCCGATATTGTCAATGTCGCCAGCGCGCCGGCGGCCTATCTGATCGCAAGCCAGGATATGCCGACGCTGTGGACCGGCGATGCCGGCGGCTCCGCCCGTTTATTGGCGGGAACCAGCGGCCCGAACATGATCGAGATGTGGCGTTGGGAGATGTTTCCGGGCGAACGCTATGAATCAAGCGGGCACCCGCAGGGCACCTTCGAACTGCTGCATGTCGAGCAAGGCGAGCTTAGCCTGGGGGTCGACAATGCCGAACTTTTCATCGCCAAAGGCAACTCGGCCGTCGCCAAAACCGATGGTCGGCACCATTACGCCAACGAGGGCGACGACAAGCTGGTGTTCACCATGACCGTCGCCGAGCTTCATTCCTGATCCTTTATGACTGACAAGGTGAAATTATGGCACTGACTCCGCAGGTTTGGCGCCGGGCCGCTTACCTGACGCGCTCCTCCTGGGCCGAGGGCATCGACAGGGATACCGTGCGCCTTTCCATCGCCAACAGCCTGTGTTTTGGCCTGTTTGACGGCGACGGGCAAATCGGTTTCGCCCGGCCGGACATTTACCGCCGCTGAGCGGGGCTGCGGCGCAAGCCGGCTGGAAATAGCGTCTTATTTCAGCGCCTGCTCGAGCAGCAGGCCAATCGCAATGATCAGCATGGCGGCGCCGGAAATGCGGCTGACCCTCCGCGCGGCCTGCGGGCGCGCCCGCAGTACCGATGGCGAGCCAAACCCCACCAGCAAATAAACCAGCCCGCAGCTGACCAGATGCAGCATCCCCAACGCCAGGATCTGCAGCGGGAGCGGAAACGCTCCCGTTTTATCGCTTAAGGCACGATCACGAAATCCGGATTGGCGACGGCGAACAGCGCGTCACGATCCGCCGCCGGCGGATAAATCCACTGGGTATTGATCTCCCGCTTGATCTTCTTGCCCTCTTGCCGGGTGAACCGCACCTGACGATCCCAGCCTTCGGTGTAAAGCGCCCCCCAGGGACCGAGATCGAGACAGGTGACATATTTCGGCTGGCTGTAAGGATGCACCGGCAGCCCGGCCAGCTCCGCCGCGGCGTTGTGGCCGGCGACGCGCCCGAGGCTCATCGCATGTTGGCAGGACATGACGTTATGGTTGCCCGCATCGTCGGTCGCCGCCTTCACCGTATCCCCGGTGACGAACACGCCCGCCGCCGACGGCGCGCGCAGGAAGGCGTCGCCGATAATGCGCCCGGAGCCGTCGCGCTCGCCGGGGATCTGCGCCGTCAGCGGATTCGCCCGCATGCCCGCGGCCAATATCACCGTATTGGCGGCGATGCGCTCCCCGTTCGATAACGTGACGCCCTGCGCGTCGATGGCGGTCACGCGCACCCCGGCGCGCGTCTCGACGCCGCATTCCGCCAGCGCCTGCCGGATCACCGCCGCCGGCTCCGCCCCCATTCCGGCGCCCACCTCCGGCGCGGTATCCACGATCACCGTGCGCACCTCGGCCTCGCGGCCAAAAACGTCGCGCAGCCGCTGCGGCATTTCGGCGGCGCTTTCCAGCCCGGTCAGGCCGCCGCCAACCACCACGGCGGTGTTGCGCGCCGCGCTGTGCGGCTTATCGGCCAGCGCTTTCAGATGGGCGTCCAGCCGCTGCGCGTTTTCCAGCGTATCGACGTTGAAACCGTACTCCGCAAAACCGGGCACCGCAGGCACGAACAGCTGGCTGCCGGTCGCCAGCACCAGGCGATCGTAAGCCAGCGTGACCTTTTGGCCGCCCGCCTTCGCCACCGTCAGGGTGTGGTTTTCGGCATCGATATGCTCAACCAAACCGGCCAGGTGCTCGACCCCGACGGCGGCGAGCTGGGCGGAGATATCCGGGCTCATGTTGTCCAGCACCGCTTCATACAGGCGCGGTCGGATGGTGACGTTCGGCGTCGGCGACACCATGGTCACGTCGATTTCGCCCACCTTACCGGCCAGGGTGATGGCGCGCATGGCGGAAACCGCGGCCCAGAAACCGGCAAAACCAGACCCGGCGATCGCTATTTTCTGTGTCATTGCATAACTCCTTGATACCTGATTAACCGGGCCATGGGGCTGCCCGAGACATTTTCCGGACGAACGATCCCGCTCCGCCCCCGGTCAAGCGGGTGCAGAAGGACCCCCGCCTTTTCCGGACCGGCGGGTAAAAATCAATGGGGAAAGGCGGCGGCGGTTAAGGCTTGGCGCGCGCCGGTTTGCCGCTGCGGGTGGTGCGCTCCGTCATGCGTTCATCCATCCAGATGTTGACCTCGCTGAAGAACCCCGGCGGCGCCTTGCGGCCGAAGCGGGTGGCGACGGCGCCGAGGGTTTGCGCCGCCAGGGCGTCGCGCATCGCCTTCTCCGCCTGCAGCATCACCGCGTGGATCGCGCACTTGCCGGAGAGCGCCCAGTCCGGCGGCGAATTGTCGAACACCGCGCAGCGGCCGCGCACTTCCTGGCAGTCGAACAGCGGTTTGTGCCCCTCGATGGCGTCGATAATTTCGAGGAAGCTGATCTCATCCGCCGGGCGCGCCAGCCGGTAGCCGCCGCGCACCCCTTCGCTGGCCGCGACGATCCCGGCCTTTTCGAGCTTCGGGAAGATCTTGGCGAGGAAGCTGGGGGAAATTCCCTGCAGTTCCGCCAGCTCGCGGCTGCTGAGGGCGCGCTGATTGTCGCCGACCAGCCAGAGCAAACAGTGGATGCCATATTCAACGCTGGTTGTGATAAAGGCCATATTCCGTCTTCGGTGTGAGAGTGTCTTCAATAACACAGACTATATTAGTCTCCGTTTATGCTGTCAATAAAACGCGGACAAGGTTTGTCTTTGTTATTTGCGAGGTCCCGCCTCCGGCAACCGGGAGATGCGCATTCCGAAATGAAAAATAAAACATTTTTGCCTGATTAACCCCGAGCGAAAGTTTCATTGTGGCCTGCGGCTGACTATGATGTGATCTGTTGAAACGGCGCCGTGACGCGGACATTTTTGTGAGCCAACGCACTTTCGCGCGGATTGCACCGGTGAGCCCGGCACGGAAGAAGAACTCTTGCCTGATGCTGACGTCTTAGATGATGACTATTTAAGGGAAACGCCCGATTATGACCATCCGGTTGACCAAAACAGCGATAGCGGTACTGTTGCTCGGCACCCTCAACGCCAGCGCGTTGGCGCCGGCACTGGCGGAGAGCCAGGATCAGCTGCCGGATATCGGCACCTCCGCCGGCGGCACGCTGAGCATCGGTCAGGAGCTGGCGATGGGCGACTTTTACGTTCGCCAACTGCGCGCCAGCGCCCCGTTGATTAACGATCCGCTGCTGACCCAATACATCAATCAGCTGGGCAACCGGCTGGTGGCGAGCGCCTATTCGGTGCGCACTCCGTTCCACTTTTATCTGGTGCGCAACGACGAGATCAACGCCTTCGCCTTCTTCGGCGGCAACGTAGTGCTGCACTCCGCGCTGTTCCGCGTCAGTGAAAACGAAAGCCAGCTGGCTTCGGTATTGGCGCACGAAATTTCGCACGTCACCCAGCGCCACCTGGCGCGCGCGATGGAGGACCAGCAGCGCAGCGCCCCGCTGACCTGGGTGGGCGCGCTCGGCTCCATTCTGCTGGCGATGGCTAACCCGACCATGGGCATGGCGGCGCTGAGCGGCACCCTGGCCGGCACCCAGCAGGGCATGATCAGCTTTACCCAATCGAACGAGCAGGAAGCGGACCGCATCGGCATTCAGGTGCTGCAGCGCGCCGGTTTCGATCCGGAAGCGATGCCCGATTTCCTGCAGAAGCTGGCGGATCAGTCGCGCTACGCCTCCAAGCCGCCGGAAATGCTGCTGACCCACCCCTTGCCGGACAGCCGGCTTTCCGATGCGCGCAACCGCGCCAACCAGATGCCGAAGCATATCGTGCAGTCCTCGCAGGATTACCTGATGGCCAAGGTGCGTTCGCTGGGCATGTACAGCTCCGAAGGCTATGGGCTGACGGAGGAACTGCTCGCCACCTACGGCAAAGGCAACGTGCGTGAGCAGATGGCCGCCAAATACGGCCGCGCCATCCTGTTCTATCAGGCGAAAAAGTACGATGACGCGCGCAATATCATCCAGCCGCTGCTGACGCAGGAGCCGAAAAACGTCTGGCTGCTCGATCTGATGACCGACATCGATCTCGGTCAGAAACGCGCGCCGCAGGCCATCGCCCGCCTGCAGGCCGCCAACGCCGCCCAGAGCAGCAACAGCGTGCTGCAGCTCAACCTGGCCAACGCCTACGTTGAAGGCAACCAGCCGGCCCAGGCGTCGAAAATTCTCAACCGCTACACCTTCGCCCATCCGGACGATCCGAACGGTTGGGATCTGCTGGCGCAGGCCAGCGCCGCCCAAGGGCTGCGCGATGAAGAGCTCTCCGCCCGCGCCGAGAGCCTGGCGCTGACCGGCAATCTCGATCAGGCCATCGGCCTGCTCAGCAACGCCAGTTCGCTGCAAAAGCTCGGCAGCCTGAAACAGGCGCGTTACGATGCGCGCATCGACCAGCTGCGCCAGCTGCAACAACGCTTCCGCCAGTACCAGCGCAGCTGATTTAACAAGGAATGAACGCCATGAAAAACGTCACTATTTATCACAACCCGCGCTGCTCCAAAAGCCGCGAAACGCTGGCGCTGCTGGAGCAGCACGGCGTTGACCCCAGGGTGGTGCTGTATCTGGACACCCCGCCGTCGGCCGACGAATTGCAAAAGCTGCTGAACGCGCTGGGCTTCAGCTCCGCACGCGATCTGATGCGCAAGAAAGAAGAGGTGTACAAGGAATTGAAGCTGGCGGACGCCAGCCTGAGCGAACCGCAGCTGCTGGCCGCCATGGTGGCCAACCCGAAGCTGATCGAACGCCCGATCGTGGTGAACGGCGGCAAGGCGCGCCTCGGCCGGCCGCCGGAGCAGGTGCTGGAAATCCTGTAGTGTTACTCTTGAGCGCGATAGATAAATATCGCGCCCAATATATTTACAGCCCCAGGATCTCTTTGACGAACGGGATGGTCAGTTTGCGCTGGGCGGTGATCGATGCGCGATCGAGCTGATCCAGCGTCATGAACAGCGTACGCATCTCGCGATCCAGCCGCTTCAGCAGGAAACGCCCCACGTCCTCCGGCAGCTCGAAGCCGCGCAGCTTGCCGCGCAGCTGCAGCGCCAGCAGCTTCTCTTCGTCCGACAGCGGCTGCAGCTTGTAAATCTGCCCCCAGTCCAGACGCGACGCCAGATCCGGCAGATGCAGATTCAGCTGGCGCGGCGGGCGATCGCCGGTAATGAACAGCCGCGTGCGGCCGGTTTCCAGAATGCGGTTGTAGAGATTGAAGATCGCCATTTCCCACTCTTCGTCGCCGGCGATGCACTCGATATTGTCGATGCACACCAGCGCCAGCTGCTCCATGCCGTCCAGCACTTCGGGCACGAAATAGGCGCGCTTGTCCAGCGGCACGTAGCCCACCGCTTCTCCCCGCTGCGAAAGTTCGGCGCAGGCCGCATGCAGCAGATGGCTGCGCCCGCCGCCCTCGCGCGACCAAAAATAGATATAGCTGCCATGTTCCTGACGGACGGCAGACTGGATCGCGGCTAACAGGGATGGGTTCTCGCCCGGATAAAAACTGGCGAAAGTCTCATCATCGGGAAGATAAAGTGGCAGTGAAAGCTGTGCCGGCGTATTCAGAAAAGCACCTCAACCAAAACTGGCAGGAAAACGCGCTCAGTTTAACACAGAAAACCGGCGCTGTTGAACCGGCAGGATTTTATGCCGCAATAATGAACGATGGCTAAAGGTTGCCGGCCGCCAAGCGATGAAATAAGCAGCGGACATCGACCGCTAACCCTCTGCCATAGCGGGCGAAATTTGTAATTTAACGCAAACCTGTCCTAGTATAGGGGGGCGAAACGCAATCACCATCAACAAGGTTTCTTCAAGGACATAGACGATGAAAGTATGGAATAAAGTGCTTTTGGCCTCAATTATTGGGTTGTTGGTTGCCGGCTGTGATGACTCGTCCAAGGTTGACGCCAACCTGGATAAAGCCAAAGACAGCGCAGAGCAGATGAAAGACGCCGCTCAGAAAAAAGCGGACGATCTGACGGACAAAGCGAAAGCGACGGCCGAAGAAATCAAGAAAGAAGCCGCCACGCAGGCGGATCAGCTGAAAGACAAGGCGTCCGCCATCAAGGACGACGCCGCCAAGCAGGCCGACGCCATCACCAACGACGCCAAGGCCAAGGCCGCCGCCCTCAGGGATGACGCCGGCAAGCAGAGCCAGCAGTTGGTCGACCAGGCCAAGAGCATCAAAAATGATGCCATCAGCGGCGCCAACGATCTGACCGAACGGGCCAAGGCGAAAACCGAAGCCATCAAAAACAGCGCTGAAAACCAAGCGGAAGCGTTGAAGAATGACGTCGACGGCGCGAACGGCAACGACGCGCAGCCGGCCACCCAGCAGTAATCAACACTCAGTAGCAACAGCAATAGAGAGGAGCAGTAAATGGGAATTATTTCCTGGATTATTTTCGGCCTGATCGCCGGTATTTTGGCTAAATGGATTATGCCGGGCAAAGACGGCGGCGGCTTTATTCTGACCATCGTATTGGGGATCGTGGGCGCCGTGGTCGGCGGCTATATCAGCACCTTCTTCGGCTACGGCAAAGTTGACGGTTTCAACTTCGGCAGCTTCGTGGTCGCGGTTATCGGCGCCATCGTGGTGCTGTTCGTATACCGCAAAATCCGCAGCTGATACCTGCGCATTCCGCATTAAAAAGGGCAGCCATCGGCTGCCCTTTTGTTTACTTCGGCTCCGCCGACTCGTCCGGCGCGTCGATCACCTCCTCTTCCTTGCGATAGAGGCTGATGACCTTGAACAACAGGCTGAGGCCGATGCCGACGATAGTCGCCAGCGCCATGCCCTTCAGCTCCGCCGCGCCGATATGCACCTTGGCGCCGCTCACGCCGATGATCAGGATCACCGAGGTCAGGATCAGGTTTTGCGCCTTGTTGTAATCCACCTTGGATTCGATCAGCACGCGGATGCCCGAAGCGCCGATCACCCCGTACAGCAACAGCGACACGCCGCCCATCACCGGCACCGGCACCGCCTGGATCGCCGCCGCCAGCTTGCCGACGCAGGACAGCAGGATAGCCAGGATCGCCGCGCCGCCGATTACCCAGGTGCTGTAGACCTTGGTGATCGCCATTACGCCGATGTTTTCGCCGTAGGTGGTGTTGGGGGTCGAACCAAAGAAGCCGGAAATCACCGTCGAGATGCCGTTGGCGAACATCGAGCGATGCAGGCCCGGATCGCGGATCAGGTCTTTTTTGACGATGTTGGCGGTCACCACCAGGTGGCCGACGTGTTCGGCGATCACCACCAGCGCCGCCGGCAGGATGGTGAAGATGGCGAACCACTCGAAGCGCGGGGTGTAGAAGGTCGGCAGCGCGAACCAGTGCGCTTCACGAATCGGGGTCAAATCCACCACGCCCATAAAGAACGACAGCGCGTAGCCCACCAGCACGCCGATCAGAATAGGAATGATCGCCAGGAAACCGCGGAACAGCACCGAGCCCAATACCGTCACCCCCAGCGTCACCAGCGAAATGGTGATGGTGGTGGGGTCTGCGCTGGCGCCGTCCGCCGGCAACAGGCCCGCCATATTGGCCGCCACGCCCGCCAGCTCCAGGCCGATAACGGCGACTATCGCCCCCATCGCCGCCGGCGGGAACATCACGTCCAGCCAGCCGGTGCCGGCCTTCTTCACAATCAGCGCCACCAGGCAGAACAGCACGCCGCACATGATGAAACCGCCCAGCGCCACCTCATAGCCCAGCGGCAACAGCAGCAGCACCGGCGAAATGAACGCGAAGCTGGAGCCGAGGTAAGCCGGGATCTTGCCCTTGCAGATAAACAGGTACAGCAGCGTGCCGACGCCGTTGAACAACAGCACCGTCGCCGGGTTGATCTTGAACAGGATCGGCACCAGCACCGTGGCGCCGAACATGGCGAACAGGTGCTGGAAGCTGAGCGGTATGGTCTGGAGCAGCGGCGGCCGCTCGCTGACGCCAATGGCGCGACGGGTCATGTGTGCTTTCCTTTAATCGTTATTGGTGATGCAAGCTTAGTTATCTATGCTCAATGGATTTCAAGTTACGGCCAGGTAGCTTGAAAGACGAAGCGCATAAAAAAGCCGACTGATTAAAGTCGGCTAATGGGTTACTTGGTACCAAATATCTTGTCGCCCGCATCACCCAGGCCCGGCACGATGTAACCTTTTTCGTTGAGGCACTGATCGATAGAGGCGGTGTACAGCTCCACGTCCGGGTGCGCCTTCTCCAGCGCGGCGATGCCTTCCGGCGCCGCCACCAGCACCAGCACCTTGATGCTGTTGCAGCCGGCTTTCTTCAGCAGATCGATAGTGGCGATCATCGAGCCGCCGGTGGCCAGCATCGGGTCGACGACCAACGCCAGGCGCTCTTCGATGTTGGACACCAGCTTTTGGAAGTACGGCACCGGTTCCAGGGTCTCTTCGTCGCGGTAAACGCCGACCACGCTGATGCGCGCGCTCGGCACGTGCTCCAGCACCCCTTCCATCATGCCCAGGCCGGCGCGCAGGATCGGCACGACGGTAATTTTTTTCCCTTTGATCTGGTCGATTTCAACCGGCCCGCACCAGCCTTCGATGGTGACTTTCTCCGTCTCCAGATCGGCGGTCGCTTCATAGGTCAGCAAACTACCCACTTCTGAGGCCAGCTCACGGAAGCGTTTGGTGCTGATGTCATTTTCGCGCATCAGGCCAAGCTTGTGTTTTACCAGCGGGTGTTTCACCTCAACGATCTTCATCATTTTTCTCCTATTAAGGCGGTTGACGGCCAAAAAAATCGCGGGATTATACCTCCTTTTTTTGGTCGCGCCACCCACAATAGCCCGATCGGGATCAACAAAAGTTTGAATATCAGTATAGATGACGAAAAAGCGGAGCTGCCTCACAAGCCGCTCGCAAACGTTTGCCTGCGCTGTTAGAATTGCCGCGCCTTTTTCCGGAATCAACATCGGAAGCACAGTTTTCAAACCGCAAACCGTCGTGGGGATCGCGCAGTGACCGACAAAACCTCTCTCAGCTATAAAGACGCAGGTGTCGATATCGATGCTGGCAACGCATTGGTAGATCGCATCAAAGGTGTAGTTAAACAGACCCGCCGCCCGGAAGTGATGGGTGGTCTGGGCGGTTTTGGCGCCCTGTGTGCGTTGCCGCAGAAATACCGCGAGCCGGTGCTGGTTTCCGGTACCGACGGCGTAGGCACCAAGCTGCGTCTGGCGATGGACCTGAAACGTCACGACACCATCGGCATCGATCTGGTCGCGATGTGCGTGAACGATCTGGTGGTGCAGGGCGCTGAGCCGCTGTTCTTCCTCGATTACTACGCCACCGGCAAGCTGGACGTGGACACCGCCGCCAGCGTCATCACCGGCATCGCCGAAGGCTGCAAGCAGTCCGGCTGCGCGCTGGTGGGCGGCGAAACCGCCGAAATGCCGGGCATGTACCACGGCGAAGACTACGACGTGGCCGGCTTTTGCGTCGGCGTGGTCGAGAAATCGGAAATCATCGACGGCAGCAAGGTGCAGTCCGGCGACGCGCTGATCGCCCTCGGCGCCTCCGGCCCGCACTCCAACGGCTATTCGCTGGTGCGCAAAATCCTCGAGGTCAGCAACACCGACCCGACCGCCACCGATCTGGCAGGCAAACCGCTGGCGGACCACCTGCTGGCGCCCACCAAGATTTACGTGAAATCGGTGCTGGAACTGATCGAGAAAGTTGACGTGCACGCCATCGCCCACCTGACCGGCGGCGGCTTCTGGGAGAACATCCCGCGCGTGCTGCCGGAAGGCATGCAGGCGGTGATCGACGAGTCAAGCTGGCAGTGGCCGGCGGTGTTCAACTGGCTGCAGCAGGCCGGCAACGTCAGCCGCCATGAAATGTACCGTACCTTCAACTGCGGCGTGGGCATGGTTATCGCCCTGCCGGAAAGCGAAGTGGAGGCGGCCATCGCGCTGCTGACCGCGGCAGGTGAAAAAGCCTGGAAGATCGGTAAACTGACCGCTTCTTCTGACGAACAGCAAGTGGTCATCAACTGATGAAAAAGATCGTGGTGTTGGTCTCCGGCCAGGGGAGCAATCTCCAGGCGCTGATTGACGCCTGCCAGCAGGGCCGGATCGCCGCCGAGATCGCGGCGGTATTCAGCAACAAGGCGCAGGCTTACGGCCTGCAGCGCGCCGCGGCGGCAGGCATTGCCGCCCACGCGCTGGATCCCAAAGCCTATGAAGATCGCGCGGCGTTCGACGCGGCGCTGGCGGACGCCATCGACCAATACCAGCCCAGCCTGGTGGTGTTGGCCGGCTACATGCGCATCCTCAGCCCGCAGTTCGTTCAGCGTTATGCCGGGCGCATGCTGAACATCCACCCTTCCCTGCTGCCGAAATACCCCGGTTTGCATACCCATCGGCAGGCCATAGACAACGGCGACGGCGAACACGGTACCTCGGTGCACTTCGTTACCGAACAGCTCGACGGCGGCCCGGTGATCCTGCAGGCCAAGGTGCCTATCTTCCCCGGCGACGAGGAAGATGAGGTGATCGAACGGGTGCAGGCCCAGGAGCACACTCTCTACCCGCTGGTGGTGAACTGGTTCGTCGAAGGCCGCCTAATGATGCGTGAAGGCGCCGCCTGGCTGGACGGCGAACGCCTGCCGGCGCAGGGCCACGCCGCCGACTGACGGCGCAACCTGAACCCCCGCTAAACGGCGCCCCTCACGGCGCCGTTTTTTTTCGCCGCAATGCCGGCCCTGAGGTTATACTTTGCGCAATTTCACGACATAGAGGAGCACACATGTCCAGCACTGCCAGCGTCAGATTGCGCCCACTGGAACGGGACGATCTGGCGTTCGTCCATCAAATGGACAACAACGCCAGCGTCATGCGCTATTGGTTTGAAGAACCCTACGAAGCCTTTGTCGAGCTTTCCGATCTCTACGACAAGCACATTCACGATCAAAGCGAGCGGCGCTTTATCATCGAGCACGAAGGCGCCAAGGTCGGGCTGGTGGAACTGGTGGAGATCGACCACATCCACCGCCGCGCGGAATTCCAGATCATCATCGATCCTGCCCACCAGGGCAAAGGCTACGCCAGCACCGCCGCCCGCCTGGCGATGGACTACGGCTTCTCGGTGCTGAACCTGTACAAGCTGTACCTGATCGTCGACAAGGAAAACCCCAAGGCGATCCACATCTACAGCAAGCTGGGCTTCAACGTGGAAGGCGAACTGATCGACGAGTTCTTCGTCAACGGCGAATACCGCACCGTGCTGCGCATGTGCATCTTCCAGCCGCAGTATCTGGCGAAGTTCAAAACGCAGACCGGCGATAAAACGCTGGTTAAATGACAGTGAACATGAAAAAGAAAAACCCGCGCAAGCGGGTTTTTTATTGGCGAATAACTCGCTAGTATCCAAGGGGACATTTTCGCCAGAAAACGGCTTACCGAGAAACGAAAACATAATATTTAACCGAGATAATTAATCAAAAAAATTAATGGTGATAATAAGAGTTCACCGCTGCATTCCCCTACCAAGGACAAATTAAATGACTACAGCCTCAAACCTGCTTCTTTTTATCGGCCTGGCGATGTTCGCCATAGCCGCCGCTCTGAATATCTATAGCGGCTACACGACCGCTGCACCCAATAGCGCGTCGCTGTTTTCCACACTCTGGTGGGCACGCTGGTTCCCGCTCTATGCCTCGGGAGCCACATTGCTGTTGGTGGGTTTGGTGTTGCGGCTGAGCGGTAAAGCTCGTTAAGGGCCATCTGCCTGATATGGCCCTTATGGGTTATTTATCTTTCTTGCCCAACATGCGCATCAGCCATCCACGCTGCGGCTTTCTGGCGGGCGGCAAGTCGACGATGGGCTCCAGCGCCATATCGGCTGCGCTTTCCTGAGCCGCCGCGTCACGTTGGTGCCGACAACGCGCCTGATAGTCCGCTTCGTTTTGGCACAGATGGGGCCGCCATTTCTGCCAGAAAGCCTTGACGCGACGCAGGGACTCCCATTCATTAACCGACCAGGCCACGACGAAAATCGCCATCATCAGGTAGGCAAAAAAGAAGAATAAAAACCAAAACTTATTGCTGGCGGTCGCTTCGCTTTCCCCCAACGGAGGCACGGTGATATAGAAACCGCAGGCGATAGCCAGCGCGCTGACGATCAGGAACAGCATCAGCGAAACGCGCTGGCGCCGCAGCCGATTGGCATCCAGCGTGAACACGCCGTACTGGGTCAGGGTAAGCGAAACGCGGCGCAGGAAGCAGTTAAGATCCCGGTCACCCAATGCCGTGGAAGCGCGCCCCAGATAATCCACCAGCTGGTGCGCCACCCATACCGGCAGGCGAATGCCAATGCTTTCATACTGCGCCCTGGTTTGCAGCAGCGTCATATCGTTCTGCGGCCAGTCGCGCAGCGCCTGAATACGCGCCAACGCCGACAGGCGTTTCGCATCGCTGACGCGATCGAACCGGCAATTTCGCCGGGAATCATATCCCTTTAACCAACGTAAAAACCACCATGCCGCCGCAGAGATCAGCATAGGCAATAACAGGAGGGATAACTCTTTAATATAATTTTCATCAATATTCATGCTTATATCTTCCTTATATAAATAGGCATCCATTCATCGACCACAAAAATAAATAACATAATAGTAATCAATAATTGAGGTGATTAATAACAAGAAAACAAATATAAATAAATGCCGCACCAAAAGCTGAACTATTGGCGAGCGCTACCTATATAGCATTAATAACGCGGAGGCTGTAAGCAATATAATCGTTCTTTCACCTCCGAGGGCCCGTTATGCCGGCCGGATTTTTATCGCCGCTGCGCGGCGAAAACCCTCGGGTCTTCGCCGCCTCCTTCAACCGTAGCGCCCGGTAATATAATCCTCGGTGCGGCGCTGGCGCGGCGAAGTGAAAATGGCGTCGGTATCGTTGTACTCCACCAGCCGGCCCTGGTGAATAAAGGCGGTGTAATCGGAAACGCGCGCCGCCTGCTGCATGTTGTGCGTCACCAGCACCACGCTGTAGCGCTGCTTCAGCGCCGAGATCAGCTCTTCGATGGTCAGGGTGGAGATCGGATCCAGCGCCGAGGTCGGCTCGTCGAGCAGCAGCACCTCCGGCTCGATGGCGATAGCCCGGGCGATCACCAGCCGCTGCTGCTGGCCGCTGGAAAGCCGGAAGGCGTTTTCGCGCAGCCGGTCCTTCACTTCGTGCCACAGCGCGGCGGCGCGCAGCGATCGTTCCACCGCCTCGTCCAGCAGGCGCCGATCGCGCACGCCCTGCAGGCGCAGGCCGTACACCACGTTTTCATAGATTGACTTCGGGAAGGGGTTCGGCCGCTGGAACACCATGCCCACCCGCCGCCGCAGCGCCGCAACGTCGATTTGCGTGCCGGAGATCGGCGCGCCGTCGAGCTGCAAATCCCCCTCGATGCGGCAGTTGTCCACCAGATCGTTCATGCGGTTGAAGCAGCGCAGCAGCGTCGATTTTCCGCAGCCCGAAGGGCCGATCAAGGCCGTCACCCGGTGCTTCGGGATGCGCAGCGAAACGTCGTGCAGCACCTGTTTTTCACCATAGAACAGGTTCAGGCCATTGACCGCCAGCGCGGTCTGTTCATCATCCAAATGCTGGACATCCAGCCGGGGCAAACTGCCTGGCGTCATCAAACCCATTACGCACTCCCCAAGAATAGCGTCATCGTTACTGCGACCATGCCCTGTACTTCTCCCTCAACGAATGGCGGATGCCCATCGCCGCCAGATTCAAGCCCACCACGATCGTCACCAGCAGAAAGGCGGTGGCGAACACCAGCGGCCGCGCCGCCTCCACGCTGGGGCTCTGGAACGCCATATCGTAGATCTGGAAGCTGAGGTGCATAAACTTCCGCTCCAGATGCAGATACGGGAAAATATCGTCCACCGGCAGCACCGGCACCGACTTCACCACGCCCACCAGCATCAGCGGCGCGGTTTCGCCGGCGGCGCGCGCCACCGCCAGGATCAAACCGGTCATCATCGCCGGCGCCGCCATCGGCAACACGATGCGCCACAGCGTTTCGGCGCGGCTGGCGCCCAGCGCCATCGAGCCCTGACGCAGCGCGGCGGGAATGCGCGACAGCCCTTCCTCGGTGGCGACGATCACCACCGGCAGCGTCAGCAGCGCCAGCGTCAGCGCCGCCCACAGCACCCCGGGGGTGCCGAAGGTCGGGTTGGGCAAGGATTCAGGATAGAACAGCTGGTCGAGCGTGCCGCCAATCATATAAACAAAAAAGCCGAGGCCAAACACGCCGTAGACAATCGACGGCACGCCGGCCAGGTTGACCACCGCGATGCGGATCAGCCGGGTCAACAGGTTGTTGCCGGCATATTCGTGCAGATACACGGCGGCGATCACGCCGAACGGCATCACCACGATCGACATCAGGATCACCATCAGCACGGTGCCGAAGATCGCCGGGAACACCCCGCCTTCGGTATTGGCCTCGCGCGGGCTGTCGCTGAGGAATTTCTTCACCTGACTGCCCCAGTGAACCAGCTTCTGCGTGGCGCTCATGGCGTTCGGGTACCAGGCGTCGCGCACCTGGCTGAGCGGAATGGTCAGCGTCTGGCCGTGCATATCGCGCAGCAGCAGCGCATCGCGTTGGCGATCGCGATTCAGCCCGCTCAGCCGATCGGCCAGCGCGCGGTACTGGCGCCGCAGCTCCAGCCTTTCGGCCTTGATCGACGCCTGAGCGCGGGCATCCAGCTTATCGTCCTGCCGCAGGCGCTTTTCACGCAGCCGCAGCGTATCGAACCGCTGATTGATGCGCGCCATGTCGCGGAACTGGATATCGTGCGCCTGGCGCGACAGCGCGGCGATCTGCGGCAGACGCTGCTGCAGCGCCTGGCCGAGATTGCGGCCGGTCAGCGGCTGCCCGTCCTCCAGCAGGCCCGCCAGATAACCATAGGCGGTGCCGTTGCTGTTGCGTTCCAGCACCAGCAGGTCGCGCGGCGCGCTCTGGCGGCGAATGTCGCTGGCCAGCAGCGTGCGGAAATCCTGCCCCTCACGCTCGCGGTTGCCCACCTTGATCAGATAGCGCACCAGGTTCTGCGCCCCATCCGGCGGCGTTACGCCGGACTCGGCCAACTGCCGGCGCGAGATGTCCTGCTGCTGATACAGCTCGCCGATCACCGTCACCGGCCCGGCGGCGCTCTGGTTCAGCTCAAACTGATACACCGGGCTGGGCCAAAAATAGCGCATCCCCTGCCCGGCCAGCAGCAGCATGATGCCGATCAGCGCCAGCAGGCTGACGGCGACCGATCCGGCGGTCAGCCATACCCACGGCGAACCGCTTCTCACCCAGGCTCTCACGGCGCCTCCTGATTGGGGGTATAGCGTTTGCGCAGCCGCAGGCGCACCGCCTCCGCCAGCGTGTTGAACACAAAGGTGAAGATAAACAGCACCAGCGCGGTGAGGAACAGCACGCGGTAATGGCTGCTGCCGGAGACCGCCTCCGGCATCTCGATCGCAATATTGGCCGCCAGCGCGCGCAGCCCCTGGAACAGGCTGCCGTCGATGATCGGCGTATTGCCGGTGGCCATCAGCACTATCATGGTTTCCCCCACCGCGCGGCCAAAGCCGATCATCAGCGCGGAGAAAATGCCGGCGCTGGCCGAAGGCAGCACCACCCGCACCACGGTTTGCCACTGGGTCGCCCCCAACGCCAGCGATCCCTGGCTCAGGGTGGCGGGCACGCTGAACAGCGCGTCCTCCGCCAGCGAGAAGATGATCGGCACCAGCGCGAAGCCCATCGCCACCCCCACCACCAGCGCGTTGCGCTGATCGTAGTCGTCCCCCAGCCAGAAATGCAGCGGCTCGCCGAACAGCGCCACTTCCAGCCACGGCCCGATGCCGAACGCCAGCCAGACGGTCAGCGCCAGCAACGGCAGCAGGATCACCAGATCGCCGCCCGGCCGGCGGCGCGGCGCCAGGCGGTTGACCGCTCCGCCGCACAGCAGCACCGCCGCGGCCAGCAGCAATGGCAGCGCCAGCATCGCCAGCAAATAGTGTTCGATCACCGGCGCCAGCCAAATGCCGGCCACCAGGCCGATCACCACCGTCGGCAGCGCGCCCATCACTTCGATGGCGGGTTTGATCACCCGGCGCAGCGCCGGCGTCATAAAGTAGGCGGTGTACATTGCGCCGGCCAGCGCCAGCGGAATGGCGAACAGCATCGCATAGCCCGCCGCCTTGAAAGTGCCGAAAATCACCGGCATCAGGCTGAACTTGGGCTGGTAGCTGTCTTCGCCGGAGGTGGACTGCCAGACATAGGCCGGCTGCGGGTAGTTCTCGTACCACACCTTGCCCCACAGCGAACGCCAGGTGACATCCGGATACGGGTTATCGAGGGCGTAGCGTTGCCAGCCCTGGGCGGTTTCCAGCAGCAGCCCGTCGCCGCGCGGCGCAAACGCCATCTGCGTCGCCTCGCCGCCGAGCCGCGCATTCAGCAGCGGCTGGGATTGAATGCTGGAAAACAGCGAAAAACCGCCGTCGGGCCGCAGGGTGGCGAACACCCGCCGGTACGGCTCGGCCACCAGCAGCTCCTGCGCCATCGCCGGGTGATTGAAATGCTGCACCGGGATCAGTTGCCAACGCCGGTCCTTTTCCACATCGAACCATTCGCGCACCTTGCCGTCGGCGCCGGCGATCAGCAACGCGCTGCCGCCGGGCAACGCCGTCATTCGATAGGGCGGGTGTTCGCCGAGCACCCGCGTTTCGCGCAGCGCCAGCTGTGCGCCGCTGATCTGATAGCGCGCCAGCCGGTTACCCGCCAACAGGTACAGCTGGCGGCCGTCCGGCGTCAGCACCAGCTGCTGCGCGCCGCCTTCCAGCGCAAACGCGCTCAGCTGCGGCGCCCGATCGGGGCTAAAGCGGCCGAAGACCAGGCGGTTGTCTTGCGTCACGCCGGCCAGCAAATACTGGCCGCGCTGCGCCTGCGCCAACGACAGCAACTTCAGCGCTCGCCCCTGTTTGTCCAGCGGCAGCGGCCGCTGGCCGAGCGGGAACGCCCACCGCGGCAGCGCGGTTTCCGCCGCGGCGAAATCCGCCTGCGCCACCACAACCCGGCCATCGGCCTGCGCCAGCGCAAACAGGTCGCGTTCGCCGGCCGCCTGGCTGAGCAGCGTCGGTTTGGCCAGCAGCCCCTGCCGAGCCAAGGGTTCGGCGGTTTTGCCCTGCGGCGGCGCGAGGCGATAGAACTGGCCGTCGCCCCGGGCATCGATGCGATAACCGATGCGCTGCTGCACGTCCATGCCCAGCGCCAGCGCCGGCGCAGCGGCCTGGATCGGCAGCGGCTGCGCCTGGCCCATCGACGCCGGTTTGAACAGCGGCAGCACCGCAAACAGCAGATACACGAAGATCAGCATCAGCGTCATCAGCACCAGCAGCCCGCTGACGGTCACCGCCGCCTGCACGCCACGGTCGATGCGCCCGCGCAAGCGATCCCGGGGATGTTGATTTACCGTAGTCTGTGCCATGTCTCTCGCTGTCGCTGATGGAACCGGGCTTGCGCCGTAAGATAACCGGGCATCTTATGTCAGTTTTGTGACGTTTGCATGACAAACTTGCCCGATTCGCCCTGAGCATTTTCCACTGCCCGGGGGCAATATGCCGCGAATATATTGCTGAAAAATGATGGCAATCCCACCCTCTTCCCCCCATGACGAGCGCGACGGCCATCATTTTGTAGCGCTCCGGCGCGCCGCACTTTCCTCCCGCCGCCGAAAACTTTTCGGCGCGATAAAATGCCGCGCGCCAACGCAATGGATATGTTGGACTTTCCTGTCAATCTCTCGCAATAATGATGCAGGACAATAGAGCGGCATCCGGGCGCTGCGTCCCGGATCCTTTTCTAAAATTGAACTGGAGTGGCAATGGGTCAGGAAAAGCTCTACATCGAAAAAGAACTAAGCTGGTTATCCTTTAATGAACGCGTGTTGCAGGAAGCCGCAGATAAGAGCAATCCCCTGATTGAGCGCATGCGTTTTCTGGGCATTTACTCCAACAACCTCGACGAGTTCTATAAGGTCCGCTTCGCCGATCTCAAGCGGCGTATCCTGATCAGCGAAGAGCAAGGCTCCGCCGGCGCCTCGCGCCACCTGCTGAAAAAGATCCAGGCCAAGGTATTAAAAACCGATCAAGAATTCGACAGCCTGTATAACGATCTGCTGCTGGAAATGGCGCGCAATCAAATCTTCCTGATCAACGAACGCCAGGTGTCCGAAAACCAGCAAATTTGGCTGCGGCAATATTTCAAACAGCATCTGCGTCAGCACATCACGCCGATCCTGATCAATCACGACACCAATCTGGTGCAGTTCCTGAAAGACGATTACACCTATCTGGCGGTGGAAATTATCCGCGGCGCGCGCATCGACTACGCGCTGCTGGAAATCCCGTCCGACAAGGTACCGCGCTTCGTCAACCTGCCGCCGGAAGCGCCGCGCCGCCGCAAGCCGATGATCCTGCTGGACAACATTCTGCGCTACTGCCTGGACGACATCTTCAAGGGCTTCTTCGACTACGACGCGCTCAACGCCTATTCGATGAAAATGACCCGCGATGCGGAATACGATCTGGTGACCGAGATGGAGTCCAGCCTGCTGGAACTGATGTCCTCCAGCCTGAAGCAGCGTCTCACCGCCGAGCCGGTGCGCTTCGTTTATCAGCGCGACATGCCGAACGAGATGGTGGAGCTGCTGCGCGGCAAGCTCGGCATCTCCAACTACGATTCGGTGATCGCCGGCGGCCGCTACCATAATTTCAAAGACTTCATCGGCTTCCCGAACGTCGGCAAGGCCAACCTGGTCAACAAGCCGCTGCCGCGGCTGCGCCATATCTGGTTCGACCGCTTCCGCAACGGCTTCGACGCCATCCGCGAACAGGACGTGCTGCTGTATTACCCGTACCACACCTTCGAGCACGTGCTGGAACTGCTGCGCCAGGCGTCGTTCGATCCGAGCGTGCTGGCGATCAAAATCAATATCTACCGCGTGGCGAAAGACTCGCGCATCATCGAATCGATGATCCACGCGGCGCACAACGGCAAAAAGGTCACGGTGGTGGTCGAGCTGCAGGCGCGCTTCGACGAAGAGGCCAACATCCACTGGGCCAAGCGCCTGACCGAAGCCGGGGTGCACGTCATTTTCTCGGCGCCGGGGCTGAAAATTCACGCCAAGCTGTTCCTGATCTCGCGCCGTGAAGGCGACCAAATTGTGCGCTATGCTCATATCGGCACCGGCAACTTCAACGAAAAGACCGCGCGCATTTACACCGACTATTCGTTGCTGACCGCCGACGCGCGCATTACCAACGAAGTGCGCCGGGTGTTCAACTTTATCGAGAACCCGTATCGCCCGGTTACCTTCGACAACCTGATGGTATCGCCGCAGAACTCGCGGCTGAAGCTGTACGAGCTGATCGACAACGAAATCGCCAACGCCCAGGCCGGGGAACAGGCCGGCATTATGCTGAAAATCAACAATCTGGTGGATAAAGGGCTGGTAGATCGGTTATATACCGCATCGGGCGCCGGCGTAAAAATACGCCTGCTGGTGCGTGGCATGTGTTCTTTGATTCCCAACCTGCCGGGGATCAGTGACAATATCCAGGTGATCAGCATCGTCGACCGCTATCTGGAACACGATCGGGTGTACGTTTTCGACAACAAAGGTGACAAACGGGTGTATCTGTCCTCCGCGGACTGGATGACCCGCAACATAGATTACCGCATCGAAGTGGCGGTATCGCTGCTGGATCCGACGCTGAAACAGCGCGTTCTGGACATTCTGGAGATCCTGTTCAGCGATACGGTCAAAGCCCGCTATCTAGATAAAGAACTGAGCAACCAGTACGTGCCGCGCGGCAACCGCCGCAAGGTGCGCTCACAGGTGGCTATTTACGAGTATTTAAAAGCTCTGGAACAACCGGGACAGTAGGCCAGCAACTATGCCGCTAAAAAGCACCGCAACGAACAAACCGCAGGAATTCGCTGCCATCGACCTCGGGTCGAACAGCTTCCACATGGTGATAGCCCGCGTCGTCAACGGCGCCTTACAGGTGTTGGGCCGTTTAAAACAGCGGGTGCACCTCGCCGATGGATTGGACAGCAACAATGTGCTCAGTGAAGAGGCAATAGAACGCGGCCTGGCCTGTCTGGCGCTGTTCGCCGAACGGCTGCAGGGCTTCCCTGCCGATAACGTCACCATCGTCGGCACCCATACCCTGCGCCAGGCGGTGAATGCCGAGGTGTTCCTCAAGCGCGCCGCCAAGGTCATCCCCTACCCGATCGAAATCATCGCCGGCCAGGAAGAGGCGCGTTTGATCTTCATGGGCGTGGAGCACACCCAGCCGGAGAAAGGCCGCAAGCTGGTGATCGACATCGGCGGCGGCTCCACCGAGCTGGTGATCGGCGAAGATTTCGAACCGCTGCTGGCGGAAAGCCGCCGCATGGGCTGCGTCAGCTTCGCCCAGATGTTCTTCCCGGGCGGGGAAATCAGCAAGAACAACTTCCGCCGCGCGCGCCTTGCCGCGGCGCAGAAGCTGGAAACCCTGGCCTGGCAGTACCGCATTCAGGGTTGGCAGTACGCGCTCGGCGCCTCGGGCACCATCAAGGCCGCGCACGAAGTGCTGGTGGCGATGGGCGAAAAAGACGGCCTGATCACGCTGGATCGGCTGGAAATGCTCGCCGATCAGGTGCTGCAGTTCAAAAACTTCAACGCATTGAGCCTGCCGGGGCTGTCGGAAGACCGCCAGTCGGTGTTCGTGCCGGGGCTGGCCATCCTGTGCGGGGTATTCGACGCGCTGGCGATCCGCGATCTGCGCCTGTCCGACGGCGCGCTGCGCGAGGGCGTGCTGTATGAAATGGAAGGCCGCTTCCGCCATCAGGACATCCGCAGCCGTACCGCCAAAAGCCTGGCCGATCACTACAATATCGACCGCGAACAGGCCAAGCGGGTGCTGGAAACCACCGAACTGCTGTATTCACAATGGATGGCGCAGAATACCAAGCTGGTGCATCCGCAGCTGGAAGCCTTGCTGAAGTGGGCCGCCATGCTGCACGAGGTGGGGCTGAGCATCAACCACAGCGGCATGCACCGCCATTCGGCCTACATCCTGCAGAACTCCAACCTGCCGGGCTTCAACCAGGAACAGCAGCTGCTGCTGGCGGCGTTGGTGCGCTTCCACCGCAAGGGCATCAAGCTGGAAGAGCTGCCGCGCCTGAACCTGTTCAAGAAAAAGCATTACCTGCCGCTGATCCAGCTGCTGCGGCTGAGCACCCTGCTCAACAACCAGCGCCAGTCGACCACCACGCCCGAGACGCTGCGCCTGAGCACCGACGACAATCACTGGACGCTGCGTTTCCCGAACGGTTATCTGACGCAAAACAACCTGGTGCAGCTGGACTTCGAACGCGAGCAGGCCTACTGGAACGACGTCGTCGGCTGGAAGCTGATGATCGAGGAAGAAGGCTCGCAGGACGCACAGCGCTCAGCCTGATCCCCCGCCCCCTGCCAGCCGGGGGGTTTTTCTTTCAGCCCTCGTCCCGTCAACCTAAACGAAACCCTAATACGCCGCGCCGCGTGCCGGAAATAAATAGACAATTTTTGTCATCGCCCCCTAAAATTCCGGTTACAATTTCCCCCATCAGCCAACACAGGAAACCGCATGCCGGGTGATATATGCGTAAAAAGACCACCGGACAAATGACGAAGATCGTGTTGTTTATCAGCTTTATCATTTTGGTTGGCCGCCTGCTGTACGCCGCCGTGGTGGCGGTGCCCCATCATCAGGAAAAGAAGCTCGCCCCGTATCAAAACGCCACCGAAGTCAGTGGAGAAAAGCCGGACAGCTCGCCCTGAAGCGCCCAACGCGCCCGCCCGTTTCATAAAAATGACTCCTGCGCTCGCTATGCTCTATCTTTGAGAGAGCCCCAGTAAGGAACCCGAGTGCCCGTTAAGGAATACCATGTCTGCCGCTACGCATAACGTCAAAAAAGTCGCTGAACATCGCCAGCGCATTCTTTCGCTGCTGTTAAACAACAAGGATCTGGTCGACGGCATTCTCGGCCGCCCGGGGGATGAAAACTCGCTCGGCAAGAGCGAACTGCTGAACCAGACGGCGGAAATCACCGGCCTGCTGGACGACATGCACGCCGCCGACCTGGCGGACCTGCTGGAAGCCTTGCCGCAGGACGAACGCCTGGCGCTGTGGCGGCTGGTCGGCAACGCCAAGCGCGGCCAGACGCTGGTGGAAGTGGCCGAACCGGTGTGGGACAGCCTGATCGAAGAGATGAGCGACAAAGACCTGCTCAAGGCGATCAAAACGCTGGACGTCGACGAGCAGGCCTACCTGGCGCAATACCTGCCGCGCAACCTGATGGGCCGCCTGTTGACCTCGCTGGAGCCGGAACAGCGCGCCCAGGTGCGCGAGATGATCCACTACGGCAAGGACACCGTCGGCTGGATGATGGATTTCGAACTGGTGACGGTGCGCCCGGATGTCACCCTCGGCGCGGTGCACCGCTTCCTGCGCATGCGCAAAACCATTCCGGACGCCACCGACAAACTGTTCGTCACCGATCGCAAGAATACCCTGCTGGGCGAACTGCCGCTCACCGCGGTGCTGCTGAACGACCCGGAGACGCCGGTGCGGGAGGTCATGGACAGCGACCCCGCCCGTTTCCTGCCCGAAGAAAAGGCCGACGAAGCGGCCGGCGCCTTCGAACGTTATGACCTGATCAGCGCGCCGGTGGTCGATGCCAAAGGCAAGCTGATGGGCCGCCTGACCATTGAAGAGATCGTGGATGCGGTCAACGAGGAAAGCGACAGCAACCTGCGCCGCATGGGCGGCCTGAGCCCGGAAGAAGACGTGTTCGCGCCGGTCAGCAAGGCGGTGAAAACCCGTTGGGCCTGGCTGGCCATCAACCTGTGCACCGCGTTTATCGCCTCGCGGGTCATCGGCCTGTTCGAGCACACCATTTCGCAGCTGGTGGCGCTGGCGGCCTTGATGCCGATCGTCGCCGGCATCGGCGGCAATACCGGCAACCAGACCATCACCATGATCGTCCGCGCGCTGGCGCTGCACCAGATCGAGGTCGGCAACATCTCGCGCCTGCTGCTCAGAGAGCTGGGGGTCGCCATCATCAACGGCGTGGTGTGGGGCGGCATCATGGGCGTGGTCACCTGGCTGCTGTATGGCGATCTGGCGATGGGCGGCGTGATGACGCTGGCGATGATCCTCAACCTGCTGGTGGCGGCGCTGATGGGCGTGGTGATCCCGATGACCATGCTCAAGCTGGGCCGCGATCCGGCGGTGGGCTCCAGCGTGCTGATCACCGCGCTGACCGACACCGGCGGCTTCTTTATCTTCCTCGGCCTCGCCACGGTATTTCTGCTTTAACCGCTTATTCCGCCAGCGGCGCCCAGCCGTCGTTGTGCCACAGGTGCAGCGTGGCGTAGGAGCGCCACGGGCGCCAACGCTCGGCATAGCGCTCAATCTGGCGCGGCGTCATGCCGGGGAAACGTTGTTTGATCAGGTAATCACCCGCCAGGAACACGTCCGGCCATGACCAGGCGCGCATGGCGATATAGCTGGCGGTCCAGCTGCCGATGCCCGGCAACGCGGTCAGCGCCTTGATGCCCTGTTCGATATCCAGCACGTTATCGAGCTGCAGCCGCCCTTCGCCGTGCGCTCTGGCGATCTCAATCAGCGCCGCCGCGCGCTTCAGCTGCACGCCGAGCGGGCGCAGCGCTTCCGGCTGCAGCTGCGCCACCCGTTCGGCGCTTGGGAACACGTGGGTGATGCCGTCCTGCGGCTGTTCCAATGGCGTTCCCCAGCGCTCCGCCATGCGGCCGGCGAAGGTCGCCGCCATCTTCACGCTGACCAGTTGCCCCAACACCGCGCGCACCGCCTGTTCAAAGCTGTTGACGCAGCCCGGCAGGCGCAGGCCCGGCGCATCGGCGGCCAGCGCGCCCAACGCCTGGGCTATCAGGTCCGGCGCGGCGTCCAGGTCAAACAGCTGGCGGATGCGGCGCAGCACTTCGGTGGTGGCCCGGCTCAGCGACGGCGCTATCTCTACCCGCACCCGGTTGTGCGCCTCCTCCGGCTGCACGCTGATCCAGCCGCGGTATTCCGTTCCGCCCAGGCTGACGGCGATAGAGCGCAGATACTGCCGCCCCTCCACCCTCTCCACGCCCTGCACCGCACGCGCCTGCAGGAAGTTCAGCATCCGCGGCCAGTCATAGGGCGGCCGATACCCCAAATGAAACACCAGCCCGCTGGCGGCGGTGCGTGCGTTGCGGCCGCTGCGCAGCGCCGAGGGGATCAGCCGGTAGCGCGCCTTGAACAGCTCGTTGAAGCGTCGCAGGCTGCCGAAACCGGCGGCGAATGCCACCTCGCTCAGCGGCAGATCGGTATCGGCCAGCAGCCGTTTGGCCTGCAGCAAACGGTGCGACTGGGCGTAATCGATCGGCGAAGCGCCGAACTGCTCGGCGAAGATGCGCCGCAGATGGCGATCGGAGATGCCCAATCGCGCCGCCAGTTGCTCGCAGCTGTGCTCAGACAGATAGCCTTGCTCGATCAGCTGCACCGCCACCTGGGCGTAACGGTTGCCCAGATCGATCAGCGCCAGGCCGGGCGCCAGCTCGGGCCGGCACTTCAGACAGGGGCGAAAACCCGCCAGCTCGGCGGCGGCCGCGCTCGGGTAGAAGGTGCAGTTTTCAATCTTCGGCGTGCGGGCGCTGCATACCGGACGACAGTAAATGCCGGTAGAGGAAACGCCGACGAAGAAACGGCCGTCAAACTTGCGGTCGCGGGCGCGCAATGCCTCGTAGAACGCCTGTTGTGAATAATTCATGGCAACGCTCGGGGTCAGTTTTTTGTGCATTATGGCGCCCGCCTGGCGCGCTGACGTGCGGAATTCGGACATCAAGATGTGCTCCTAAGTTAAGCATGCCGCCGCGCCCGGCGCTAAATTTTTCCACACTCGGGCATAGGCACGTTGCCCGGCGGCGCAGTCTCGGGTAAAGTCGCCCCCCTTCATTGGCATGGGGACTGAGAAAAGACATGTTTATTGGATTCGATTATGGAACGGCCAACTGTTCCGTCGCAGTGATGCGCGACAACGGCCCCGAGCTGCTGACGCTGGAAAATAACGAGCCGTATCTGCCGTCGATGCTGTGCGCACCGTCCCGCGAAGCGGTGAGCGAGTGCCTGCATCGCCATTGGCAGGTACCGACCGGCAGCGAAGAAAACCAGCAGCTGCTGCGCCGGGCGATAAGCTACAACCGCGAAGAGGACATCCCGGTCGGCGGCGACAGCCTGCAGTTTGGCCTGCAGGCGTTGGCGCAGTATGTGGAAGATCCGGAAGACGTGTATTTCGTGCGCTCGCCGAAGTCCTTCCTCGGCGCCAACGGCCTGAAACCGCAGCAGATCGCGCTGTTTGAAGACCTGGTGTGCGCCATGATGTTCCACATCAAGCGCCAGGCGGAAAGCGAGCTGCAGACCGGCATCGATCAGGCGGTGATCGGCCGGCCGATCAACTTCCAGGGCATCGGCGGCGAAGAAGCCAACCGCCAGGCACAGGGCATTCTGCAGCGCGCCGCCGAACGCGCCGGCTTTAAGGACATCGAATTCCAGTTCGAGCCGGTGGCGGCGGGGCTGGACTTCGAAGCGACGCTGAGCGAAGAGCAAACCGTGCTGGTGGTTGATATCGGCGGCGGCACCACCGACTGCTCGGTGCTGCTGATGGGCCCGCAGTGGCGCGATCGCGCCGACCGCCAGCAAAGCCTGCTGGGACACAGCGGCTGCCGCGTCGGCGGTAACGATCTGGATATCATGCTGGCTTTCAAACAGCTGATGCCGCTGTTCGGCATGGGCGGCGAAACCGAAAAGGGCATCGCCCTGCCGGCGCTGCCCTACTGGAATGCGGTGGCGACCAACGACGTGCCGGCGCAGATGGATTTTTACAGCTCCGCCAACGGGCGCATGCTGCGCGACCTGATCCGCGACGCCGCCGAGCCGGAGAAGGTCAAACGCCTGCTCAAGGTGCACCAGCAGCGCCTGAGCTATCGGTTGGTGCGCGCGGCCGAGGAGAGTAAAATCGCCCTGTCCGGCCAGCAGAGCGTCAGCGCGCCGCTGGCCTTCGTGCAGCCCGAGCTGGCGGAAACCATCGGCCAGCATCAGCTCGCCGAGGCCATTTCGCAACCGCTGATGCGCATTCAGGAACAGGTCAACGCCGCGCTGGCCAGCAGCCAGAGCGCGCCGCAGGTGATCTACCTGACCGGCGGCAGCGCCCGTTCGCCGCTGCTGCGCGCCGCGCTGCAACAACAGCTGCCGGGCATTCCGATCGTCGGCGGCAACGACTTCGGCTCGGTGACCGCCGGGTTGGCGCGCTGGGCGCAAACGCTGTTCCGCTAATCGCCATGGGGCGCGGCCTGCCGCGCCCCCGTCTTAAGGAGGCCGCCGATGTCCGCCCCCATATCCCTGCGCAGTGACCGACTGATCCTGCGCCCGTGGCGCGATGAGGACGTGCCGGCGTTCGCCGCGCTCAACGCCGATCCGCAGGTCATGCGCTATTTCCCCGCCGTTATGTCCGCCGAGCAAAGCCACGCCCAGGCCGCAGGCATCCGCCATGTTATGCGCCAGCGCGGTTGGGGGCTGTGGGCGGTTGAGGTAAAACGCGGCGCGCCCTTTATCGGCTTCGTCGGGCTCGCCATTCCGGCGGGCGATCTGCCCTGCTCCCCCTGCGTGGAAATCGGCTGGCGGCTGGCGGCGGCGCACTGGGGCAAGGGCTACGCCGGCGAAGCGGCCCGCACGGCGCTGGCCTGCGCGTTCGAGCGGCTGCAGCTGCCGGAGGTGGTGTCCTTTACCGCCGAACGCAATCTGCCTTCACGCCGGGTGATGGAACGCATCGGCATGCGCTTCGACGGCGAAACCTTCCTGCACCCGCGCCTGCCCGCAGGCCATCCGCTGCAAAAGCATGTATTGTACCGGTTGAGCAAGCAACAATGGCGGGAGCAAACATGCTGATCGTGCTTTCCGGGCTGCCGGGCAGCGGTTAGTACAGCGTATCCCGCAGCCGCTGCGGCAGCGCGCCGTCGTATTCTTCGCCATCGAACCGCGTTTTGCTCACCTCGGCCAGAATGCTGCCGGTGCTGGGCAAGGCGGACCGCTCAAGGCGGCTGGCTTCATCCCACAATCCGGAACGCAGTATCGCCCGACTGCATTGGAAAAACACCGCTTCCACCCGAATGCGCAGCACCGAACGCGGCAGCATATTGCGGTGGGCGAAGCGCTGCAGCACCGCCGGCGCCACCAGGATCTCCGCCCGGCCGTTGATCCGCAACGTCTCGCCGATGCCGGGGATCAGCAGCAGCAGCGCCACCCGGTCGTCATGCAGAATATTGCGCAGGCTGTCGATGCGGTTGTTGCCGCGCCGGTCCGGCAGCAGCAGGGTTTTCTGGTCTTCGATATGGATAAAGCCGGCCGTTTCGCCGCGCGGCGAAACGTCCATCCCGTCCGGCCCGACGGTAGACAGCGCGGCGAACGGCGCCGCTTCGATAAAGGGTCGATAGATTGGGTGAATATAGCTGACTTCTTTGAACACCGACGGCGCGGCCGGCTGGCCGTACAGCTGCTCCAGCGCCGCAAGATCGTTGATAATATCGCTTTGCATTGCAGTTCCTGAATGGGTCACAGTGACCCATTCAGGATAGAGCAAAATTGCCGTCGGGCAATCGGCTTTACCAGGCGCTGGCCTGATTCAATATCTGAATATCTTCGGCATCCAGCCGCAGGCGCGTGGCGCTGACCAATTCATCCAGCTGCGGCAACGACGTGGCGCTGACGATCGGCGCGGTAATCTCCGGCCGCGCGATCAGCCAGGCCAGCGAGACCTGCGCCGGCGAGGTGCCGTGCTTTTCCGCCACCCGATCCAGCGCCGCCAGGATGGCGAACCCGCGCGGGTTCAGGTACTGGGCGACGATCCGGTCGCCGCGCTGGCTTTTGCCCTCGTCCTGCGCGCTGCGGTATTTGCCGGTCAGGAAACCGCTGGCCAACGAGAAGAAGTTGATCACCCCCAGGCCGTGGCGCTGCGTGACCGCCGCCAGCGTTTTTTCGAACCCTTCGCGCGCATAGAGGTTGTACTCCGGCTGCAGGGTTTCGTAGCGCGCCAGCCCCCGCTGTTCGCTGATCTGCAGCGCCTCTTCCAGCCGATCCGCCTGATAGTTGGAGGCGCCGATCGCCCGCACCTTGCCCGCCTTGATCAGTTCATCGAACGCCGCCAGCGTGTCCGCCAACGGCGTGTCGCGATCGTCATCGTGCGACTGGTACAGATCGATGTAATCGGTCTGCAAGCGGCGCAGGGAGTCCTCCACCGCCTGGCGAATATAGCGCGGCGACAGCCCCTGCCTGCCTTCGCCCATCGGCTTGCCCACCTTGGTGGCGATGATCACCCGGTCGCGCTTGCCGCTGTGTTGCAGCCATTCGCCAATCACCGTCTCCGATTCGCCACCCTGGTTGCCCGGCACCCAGCTCGAATAGACGTCGGCGGTGTCGATGAAATTAAGCCCGTTCTCCACCAGCGCATCCAGCAGGCTGAAAGACGTCTGACGATCCGCCGTCCAGCCAAACACATTGCCGCCGAAGGTCAATGCCGGCACCTTAATGCCCGAACGGCCCAGCTCTCTGTTGCTCATTGCCTGCTCCTGTGGGAAAAATTCGTGGGTTGATTATTAGCGTTGAATGGGGAGGAACGCCAAAACGCATTGGCTATAAGCCGAAACGAATCCCTTATAAACATAGCATGTTCAATTCAACCATTTATTAGGACAATGCTGACGATTCCTCCATATTTCCTTCATTTTTATGCCGTCTTTGCTGGCTAAACTAGTATCCTGTAAGGATTGTAACTTTTGTGGCAATGAGTGCCCGCGCCCCTGCCTTTTGGAGAGAATTTTCGCCACCATGAATGCAAAACCCCCACGTCGTTCCCTGATGCTGCGCCTGCTGACGATCGTCATCGTGGCTATTGCCGCCGTATTAATTTGGCGACACTTCAGCGCATCCCAACCGGCCGACGGGGCCGCGCCAGGGGCGCAGAACGCCTCCGGCAACGCCGGAGCCGGCCGCGCGGCGGGCGGCCGACGCGGCGCGCCGATGTCGCCGGTGCAGGCGGCCAGCGCCACCCGACAAACGGTGCCGCGCTACCTCTCCGGGCTGGGCACCGCCACCGCGGCCAATACCGTCACCGTCACCAGCCGGGTCGACGGCCAACTGATGGCGGTGCACTTTACCGAGGGCCAACAGGTCAAGGCCGGCGATCTGCTGGTCGAGATCGACCCGCGGCCGTTTGAAGTGCAGCTGACCCAGGCGCAGGGCCAGCTGGCCAAGGACCAGGCGACGCTGGCCAACGCCAGACAAGATCTGGCGCGCTATCAGCAGTTGGCGAAAACCAACCTGGTGTCGCGCCAGGATCTGGATACCCAGCTTTCATTGGTGCGCCAGACCGAAGGCGCCATCAAGGCCGATCGGGGCGCGGTCGACAGCGCCAAGCTGCAGATCACCTACAGCCGCATCACCGCCCCGATCGACGGCCGGGTCGGCCTGAAGCTGGTCGACGTCGGCAACTACATCACCAGCGGCAGCACCACCGGCATCGTGGTGATCACCCAGACGCACCCGATCGACGTGGTGTTCACGCTGCCGGAGGGCAACATCGGCGATCTGATCAAGGCGCAAAAGGCCGGCCCGGTCAGCGTCGAAGCCTGGGACCGCACCAATCAGAACCGCCTGGCGACCGGCGCGCTGCTGAGCCTGGATAACCAGATTGACACCGCCACCGGCACCATCAAGCTGAAGGCGCGTTTCACCAACGAGGACGACGCGCTGTTCCCGAACCAGTTCGTCAATGCGCGGCTGAAGGTGGACACCCTGCATGACGCGGTGGTGATCCCGACAGCCGCGCTGCAGATGGGCAACGAAGGCAACTTCGTCTGGACCCTGAGCGAAGACAACAAGGTCAGCAAGCACCGGGTGACCACCGGCATTCAGGACAGCCGGCAGGTGGTGATCGGCGCCGGCCTGAACGCCGGCGATCGGGTGGTGACCGACGGCATCGACCGCCTGACCGAAGGCATGCAGGTGGAGGTGCTGGCGCCGAAAGAAGCGCCGACGGCGGCCAAAGCCACGCGCAAACCCGACGTTCAGGGGAAATCCTGATGCAGGTGATGCCCCCCAATCCCGGCGGCGGACCATCCCGCCTGTTTATCCTGCGCCCGGTCGCCACCACCCTGCTGATGGTGGCTATCCTGCTGGCGGGGATCATCGGCTACCGCGCCCTGCCGGTATCCGCCCTGCCGGAAGTGGACTACCCGACCATTCAGGTGGTGACGCTGTACCCCGGCGCCAGCCCGGACGTGGTCACCTCCGCCATCACCGCGCCGCTCGAGCGCCAGTTCGGCCAGATGTCCGGCCTGAAACAGATGTCGTCGCAAAGCTCCGGCGGCGCCTCGGTGGTGACGCTGCAGTTCCAGCTGGAGCTGCCGCTCGACGTCGCCGAGCAGGAAGTGCAGGCGGCGATCAACTCCGCCACCAACCTGCTGCCGAGCGACCTGCCCTATCCGCCGATTTACAGCAAGGTTAACCCGGCCGATCCGCCGATCCTGACGCTGGCCGTCACCTCCTCCGCCATGCCGATGACGCAGGTGGAAGACATGGTGGAAACCCGCGTGGCGCAAAAAATTTCCCAGGTGACCGGCGTCGGCCTGGTGACCCTGTCCGGCGGCCAGCGCCCGGCGGTGCGCGTGAAGCTGAACGCCGCCGCGGTCGCCGCCTACGGGCTGGACAGCGAAACCATTCGCGCCGCCATCAGCAACGCCAACGTCAACTCCGCCAAAGGCAGCCTGGACGGCCCGACCCGCTCGGTGACGCTTTCCGCCAACGACCAGATGAAGTCGGCCGACGATTACCGCCAGCTGATCGTCGCCTACCAGAACGGCGCGGCGATCCGGCTGCAGGACGTCGCCACCATCGAACAGGGCGCCGAGAATACCCGCCTGGCGGCCTGGGCCAACCGGCAGCAGGCCATCGTGCTGAACATCCAGCGCCAGCCCGGCGTTAACGTCATCACCACCGCCGACAGCATCCGCGAGATGCTGCCTCAGCTGATCAAAAGCCTGCCCAGGTCGGTCGACGTCAAGGTGCTGACCGATCGCACCACCACCATTCGCGCCTCGGTCAGCGACGTGCAGTTTGAGCTGCTGCTGGCGATCGCGCTGGTGGTGATGGTGATTTACGTGTTCCTGCGCAACGTGCCGGCCACCGTTATCCCCAGCGTGGCGGTGCCGCTGTCGCTGGTCGGCACCTTCGCCGCCATGTATTTCCTCGGTTTTTCCATCAACAACCTGACGCTGATGGCGCTGACCATCGCCACCGGCTTCGTGGTGGACGACGCCATCGTGGTGATCGAGAACATCTCGCGCTATATCGAGAAAGGCGAAAAACCGCTCGACGCCGCGCTGAAAGGGGCCGGCGAAATCGGCTTCACCATTATCTCGCTGACCTTCTCGCTGGTGGCGGTGCTGATCCCGCTGCTGTTTATGGGCGACATCGTCGGCCGGCTGTTCCGCGAGTTCGCCGTCACGCTGGCGGTGGCGATTTTGATCTCCGCCGTGGTCTCGCTGACGCTGACGCCGATGATGTGCGCGCGCATGCTGAGCCACGAATCGCTGCGCAAGCAAAATCGCTTTTCCGCCGCCTCCGAACGCTTCTTCGATCGGGTGATTGCGCAATATGGCAAATGGCTGAAAACGGTGCTCAACCACCCGTGGCTGACGCTCGGCGTGGCGCTGAGCACCCTGGCGTTGACGGTGCTGCTGTACCTGCTGATCCCGAAAGGCTTCTTCCCGGTGCAGGACAACGGCATCATTCAGGGCACGCTGGAGGCGCCGCAAACCGTATCGTTCGGCAATATGGCCGAACGCCAGCAGCAGGTGGCGGCGGAGATCCTCAAAGACCCGGCGGTGGAAAGCCTGACCTCGTTCGTCGGCGTCGACGGCAGCAACGCCACGCTGAACAGCGGCCGCCTGCAGATCAACCTGAAGCCGTTGAGCGAACGCAGCGACCGCATTCCGGCGATCATCACCCGCCTGCAGCGGCAGACGGCGCAGTTCCCCGGCGTGAAGCTGTATCTGCAGCCGGTGCAGGATCTGACCATCGATACCCAGGTCAGCCGCACCCAGTATCAGTTCACCCTGCAGGCGATGTCGCTGGACGATCTCAGCCTGTGGGTGCCGCAGCTGATGGCCGAACTGAAGCAGACGCCGCAGCTGGCGGACGTCACCAGCGACTGGCAGGATCAGGGGCTGGTGGCCTATGTGAACGTCGACCGCGACTCGGCTTCGCGCCTCGGCATCAGCATGAGCGACGTGGACAACGCGCTGTACAACGCCTTCGGCCAACGCCTGATCTCCACCATCTATACCCAGGCCAACCAGTATCGGGTGGTGCTGGAGCACGACGTCAGCACCACCCCGGGGCTGGCGGCGCTGAATGATATCCGCCTGACCAGCAGCAACGGCGCCACGGTGCCGCTGAGCGCCATCGCCAAAATCGAAGAGCGCTTCGGCCCGCTGTCGGTCAACCACCTCGACCAGTTCCCGTCGACCACCGTTTCCTTTAACGTCACCGACGGTTATTCGCTCGGCGAAGCGGTGGATGCGGTTACCCAGGCGGAGAAAAACCTCAACATGCCGAAGGACATCACCACCCGGTTCCAGGGCGCGACCCTGGCGTTCCAGGCGGCGCTCGGCAGCACGCTGTGGCTGATCCTGGCGGCGGTGGTGGCGATGTACATCGTGCTGGGCGTGCTGTACGAAAGCTTCATTCATCCGGTCACCATTCTCTCCACCCTGCCGACCGCCGGGGTCGGCGCCTTGCTGGCGCTGATGCTGGCCGGCAGCGAACTGGACGTGATCGCCATCATCGGCATCATCCTGCTGATCGGCATCGTGAAGAAGAACGCCATCATGATGATCGACTTCGCGCTGGCCGCCGAGCGCGAGCAGGGGCTGACGCCGTACGAGGCTATCTATCAGGCCTGCCTGCTGCGCTTCCGGCCGATTCTGATGACCACGCTGGCGGCGCTGCTCGGCGCGCTGCCGCTGATGCTCAGCACCGGCGTCGGCGCGGAGCTGCGCCGCCCGCTCGGGGTGTGCATGGTCGGCGGGCTGGTGATGAGCCAGATCCTGACGCTGTTCACCACGCCGGTGATTTACCTGCTGTTTGACAAACTGGCGCGCAATACCCGCCGCCAGCCGGAAACGCAGGAGCTGCCGTGAAATTCTTCGCCCTGTTCATCCACCGGCCGGTGGCCACCACGCTGCTGACGCTGGCCATCGCCATCTGCGGCATCATCGGCTTGCGCCTGCTGCCGGTGTCGCCGTTGCCGCAGGTCGATTACCCGGTGATCTCGATCAGCGCCTCGCTGCCGGGCGCCGATCCGGAAACCATGGCGTCGTCGGTGGCGACGCCGTTGGAACGCGCGCTGGGGCGCATCGCCGGGGTCAATGAGATGACCTCGATGAGCTCGCTCGGCAGCACCCGCGTCATTTTGCAGTTCGACCTCGACCGCGACATCAACGGCGCCGCACGCGACGTGCAGGCGGCGATCAACGCCGCGCAGAGCCTGTTGCCCACCGGCATGCCGAGCCGCCCCAGCTACCGCAAGGTCAACCCGTCCGACGCGCCGATCATGATCCTGACGCTGACTTCGGAGACCTACAGCCAGGGCCAGCTTTATGACTTCGCCTCCACCCGGCTGGCGCAGAAAATAGCCCAGACCGAAGGCGTCGGCGACGTTTCGGTCGGCGGCAGTTCCCTGCCCGCGGTGCGGGTGGAGCTGAACCCCAGCGCGCTGTTCAATCAGGGCGTCTCGCTGGACGCGGTGCGCCAGGCCATCAGCGACGCCAACGTGCGCCGGCCGCAGGGTTCCCTTGAAAACCCGCAGCAGCGCTGGCAGATCCAGGCCAACGACGAGCTGAAAACCGCCGAGGTTTATCGCCCGCTGATCATTCACTACAACAACGGCTCGGCGGTGCGGTTAAGCGACGTGGCCGACGTCAAGGACTCGGTGCAGGACGTGCGCAACGCCGGGATGACCGACGCCAAGCCGGCGATCATCCTGGCCATCAGCCGCGCGCCGGACGCCAACATCATCGAAACCGTCGACCGCATTCGCGCCGAGCTGCCCGCGCTGCAGGAGAATATTCCGGCGTCAATCCAGCTGAACGTCGCGCAGGATCGCTCGCCGACCATTCGCGCCTCGCTGGCCGAAGTGGAGCAGTCGCTGGCGATCGCCATCGGGCTGGTGATCCTGGTGGTATTCATCTTCCTGCGCTCCGGCCGCGCCACGCTGATCCCGGCGGTGGCGGTGCCGGTGTCGCTGATCGGCTCCTTCGCCGCCATGTACCTGTGCGGCTTCAGCCTGAATAACCTGTCGCTGATGGCGCTGACCATCGCCACCGGTTTCGTGGTCGATGACGCCATCGTGGTGCTGGAAAACATCTCCCGCCACGTCGAGGCCGGCATGAAGCCTGTCAACGCCGCGCTGGTGGGGGTGCGGGAGGTCGGCTTCACCGTGCTGTCGATGAGCGTGTCGCTGGTGGCGGTGTTTATCCCGCTGCTGCTGATGGAGGGGCTGCCCGGCCGCCTGTTCCGCGAATTCGCCGTCACCCTGTCGGTGTCGATCGGGCTGTCGCTGATTATTTCCCTGACGTTGACGCCGATGATGTGCGCCTACCTGTTGCGCCACCAGCCGCCGCGTTCGCAGCGGCGCATGCGCGGCTTCGGCAAGCTGCTGCTGGCGCTGCAGCAGGGCTACGGCCGCTCGCTGAACTGGGTGCTCGGCCACTCGCGCTGGGTGCTGGCGGTGTTCCTCGCCACCATCGCGCTCAACGTCTGGCTGTACGTCAGCATCCCGAAAACCTTCTTTCCCGAGCAGGATACCGGCCGGCTGATGGGCTTCATTCAGGCCGACCAAAGCATTTCGTTCCAGGCGATGCGCGTTAAGCTGGAAGATTTCATGAAGATCGTGCGCGAAGATCCGGACGTGGAAAACGTCACCGGCTTTACCGGCGGCTCGCGCACCAACAGCGGTTCGATGTTCATCTCGCTGAAGCCGCTGTCGGTGCGTAGCGACGACGCGCAGAAGGTGATCGCCCGGCTGCGCGCCCGGCTGGCGAAAGAGCCGGGCGCCAGCCTGTTCCTGATGGCGGTGCAGGATATCCGCGTCGGCGGGCGCCAGGCCAACGCCAGCTATCAGTACAGCCTGCTGGCGGACGACCTCGCCGCGCTGCGCGAATGGGAACCGAAGATCCGCAGCGCGCTGGCCGCGCTGCCGGAACTGGCGGACGTCAACTCCGATCAGCAGGACAAAGGTTCGGAAATGGACCTGATCTATGACCGCGAAACCATGTCGCGGCTGGGCATTTCGGTTGCCGACGCCAACAACCTGCTGAACAACGCCTTCGGCCAGCGCCAGATCTCGACCATCTATCAGCCGCTCAATCAGTACAAGGTGGTGATGGAGGTGGCGCCGCCGTATACCCAGGACATCAGCTCGCTGGACAAGATGTTCGTGATCAACAACGACGGCAAGGCGATCCCGCTGTCTTATTTCGCCCGCTGGCAACCGGCCAATGCGCCGCTGTCGGTGAACCACCAGGGGCTGTCGGCGGCGTCGACCATCTCGTTTAACCTGCCGGACGGCGGCAGCCTGTCGGACGCCACCGCGGCGGTTGAACGCGCCATGACCCAGCTCGGCGTGCCGTCCACCGTGCGCGGCGCCTTCGCCGGTACCGCGCAGGTGTTCCAGGAGACGCTGAAATCCCAGCTGCTGCTGATCGCCGCCGCAATCGCCACGGTGTATATCGTGCTTGGCGTGCTGTATGAAAGCTACATCCACCCGCTGACCATACTGTCCACCCTGCCCTCGGCCGGGGTGGGCGCGCTGCTGGCGCTGGAGCTGTTCGGCGCGCCGTTCAGCCTGATCGCGCTGATCGGCATCATGCTGCTGATTGGCATCGTGAAGAAAAACGCCATCATGATGGTCGACTTCGCCCTCGACGCCCAGCGCAACGGCGGCATCAGCGCCCGCGAGGCGATTTTCCAGGCCAGCCTGCTGCGCTTTCGGCCGATCATGATGACCACGCTGGCGGCGCTGTTTGGCGCGCTGCCGCTGGTGCTGACCAGCGGCGACGGCGCCGAGCTGCGCCAGCCGCTCGGCATCACCATCGCCGGCGGGCTGGTGATGAGCCAGCTGCTGACGCTGTATACTACGCCGGTGGTTTACCTGTACTTTGACCGGCTGCAGATGAAATTCCGCCGCGGCAAGAAACTGGATCCGTTGCCCCAATAATGGCCGAACGATGCTGATGAAACACACTGCCACGGTGCAGTGGCAACTCTGGATAGTGGCGTTCGGTTTCTTTATGCAGACGCTGGACACCACCATCGTCAACACCGCCCTGCCCTCGATGGCCGTCAGCCTGGGGGAAAACCCGCTGCGCATGCAGTCGGTGATCGTCTCTTACGTGCTGACGGTGGCTGTGATGCTGCCCGCCAGCGGCTGGCTGGCGGACCGGGTCGGCGTGCAGCGGGTGTTTTTCAGCGCCATCGTGCTGTTCACCCTCGGCTCTATCCTGTGCGCCCGCGCGGAAACCCTCAACGAGCTGATCGCCTCGCGGGTCATCCAGGGCGTCGGCGGCGCGATGATGGTGCCGGTCGGCCGGCTGACGGTAATGAAAATCGTGCCGCGCGAGCAGTATATGGCGGCGATGACCTTCGTCACCCTGCCGGGGCAAATCGGCCCGCTGATGGGGCCGGCGCTGGGCGGTTTTTTGGTGCAGTACGCCAGCTGGCACTGGATTTTCCTGATCAACATCCCGGTCGGCATCGCCGGCGCCATCGCCACCCTGCTGCTGATGCCCAACTACCAGATGCAGACGCGGCGCTTCGACATCAGCGGCTTCATCATGCTGGCGATCGGCATGGCGACGCTGACGCTGGCGCTGGACGGCCACAAGGGCATGGGGCTTTCCGGCCTGACCGTCGCCGGGCTGGTGGCGCTGGGCGCGGCGGCGCTGGCGGGCTACTGGTGGCACGCGCAGGGCAACGGCCGGGCGCTGTTCTCGCTGCGTTTATTCCGCACCCCAACCTATAAAATAGGCCTGATCGCCAGCCTGCTCGGCCGCATCGGCAGCGGCATGCTGCCGTTTATGACGCCGCTGTTCCTGCAGGTAGGCATGGGCTTCTCCCCGTTCCACGCCGGGCTGATGATGATCCCGATGATCATCGGCAGCATGGGCATGAAACGCATCGTGGTGCAGGTGGTCAACCGCTTCGGCTACCGCAAGGTGCTGGTGGCCGCCACGCTGATGCTGGCGCTGCTCAGCCTGAGCTTCCCGCTGGTGGCGATGCTGGGCGGGGTCTGGCTGCTGCCGCTGGTGCTGTTCTTGCAGGGCATGGTCAATTCGCTGCGCTTCTCGGCGATGAACACCCTGACGCTGAAGGATCTGCCGGACCGGCTGGCCAGCAGCGGCAACAGCCTGCTGTCGATGGTGATGCAGCTGTCGATGAGCCTGGGCGTCAGCGTGGCCGGCATTCTGATCGGCAGTTTCGCCCATCATCAGGTGGTGGCCGACAGCCCGGCCATTCACAGCGCATTCATTTATAGCTACTGTTGCATGGCGCTCATCATCGCCCTGCCCGCGCTGGCTTTCGCCCGGGTGCCGGCCGATACCGCGCCAAACCGCACCCTGACCAAAGAGCCGGGCACCGGCTCAACGAGGCTTCAATGAAGATAGGCATTACCGGGAAGCTGTTCCTGGCCATTTTGGCCACCTGCCTGCTGGTGTTGATCACCATGCACTGGGGGGTGCGCGTCAGCTTTGAACGCGGCTTTATCGATTACATCAAACACAGCAACGAACAGCGCATCAGCATGCTGGGCGAAGCGCTGGAAGAGCAATACGGCCGCCACGGCAACTGGGTGTTCCTGCGCAACAACGATCAGGTGGTTTATCAGATCATGCGCTCGTTCGAACAGAACAGCGACAGCAGCCACAACCTGCCGCCCAAGGGCTGGCGCACCCAGTTTTGGGTGGTGGACAGCCAGTTCAACCGGCTGGTGGGCCATTCCGGCCCGGTGCCGAAGGAAGGGCCGCGCCTGCCGATCCGCTACAACAACGAGATCGTCGGCTGGGTGATCACCACCCCGGTAGAGCGCCTGACGCGCAATACCGACATCAACTTCGATCGCCAGCAGCGGCGCACCAGCTGGATTATCGTCGCGCTGTCCACCCTGCTGGCGGCGGCGGTGACCTGGCTGCTGTCGCGCGGCATGCTGGCGCCGGTCAAACGCCTGGTGGCCGGCACCCACCGGCTGGCGGCGGGGGATTTTACCGCCCGCGTGGCGGTCAGCAGCCAGGACGAGCTGGGCCGGCTGGCGCAGGACTTCAACCAGTTGGCCACCTCGCTGGAAAAAAACGAACAGATGCGCCGCGCCTTTATGGCCGACGTGTCGCACGAGCTGCGCACCCCGCTGGCGGTGCTGCGCGGCGAGCTGGAGGCGCTGCAGGACGGCGTGCGCCAGCCGACCGCCGCCTCGCTCAGCTCGCTGCAGGCCGAGGTGTCGACCCTGACCAAACTGGTGGATGACCTGCACCAGCTCTCGCTCTCCGACCTCGGCGCGCTGGCCTACCGCAAATCGACGGTCGACTGCGTGCACCTGCTGCTGATCGCCGTCGCCGCCTTCCGCGAACGCTTCCGCGCCAAAGGGCTGGAGATCGTCACCCGTTTGCCGGCTCAGGCGCCGCTGTTCGGCGACCCGGATCGGCTCAATCAGCTGTTCAACAACCTGTTGGAAAACAGCCTGCGTTACACCGACGCCGGCGGCAAGCTGGAGATCGGCGCAGAGCTGCAGCCGGGCCGACTGCTGATTTACTGGCAGGACAGCGCGCCCGGCATCAACGATCAGCAGCTGGTGCGCATTTTCGAACGCTTCTACCGCGCCGAAGGTTCACGCAACCGCGCCAGCGGCGGTTCCGGCCTGGGGCTGGCGATCTGTCATAATATCGTCGAAGCGCACGACGGGAAGATCGCCGCGCAGCACTCGCCTTTGGGCGGCGTGCGGATTACAGTAGAATTTGCCACCCCGAATAAAAATAAGGCGCCATGATGGAATCTCTGAATCAACCGCTGCAAATCATGATTGTCGAAGACGAGCCCAAGCTGGGCCAACTGCTGGTGGATTACCTGCAGGCGGCGGGCTACGCCACCCACTGGCTGACCAACGGCAGCGAGGTGGTGCCGGCGGTGCAGCAGCAACCGCCGGCGCTGATCCTGCTGGATCTGATGCTGCCGGGCAGCGACGGCCTGACGGTATGCCGCGACCTGCGCCGCTTTACCGACGTGCCGGTCGTGATGGTGACGGCGAAGATCGAAGAGATCGACCGCCTGCTGGGCCTGGAGATCGGCGCCGACGATTACATCTGCAAGCCTTACAGCCCGCGCGAAGTGGTGGCGCGGGTGAAAACCATTCTGCGCCGCAGCTACCGGCCGCAGGAGATGGCGCGGGAAGACTCTCTGCTGCACATCGACGAGCCGCGCTTTCAGGCCAGCTATCAGGGGCAGATGCTGGATTTGACGCCGGCGGAGTTCCGCCTGTTGAAAACCCTGGCCAGCCAGCCGGGCAACGTATTTTCACGCGAGCAGCTGCTGAACAATCTCTATGACGATTACCGGGTGGTCACCGACCGCACCATCGACAGCCACATCAAAAACCTGCGGCGCAAGCTGGAGCTGATCGACGGCGAAAAATCCTTTATCCGTTCGGTATACGGCGTGGGTTACCGCTGGGAGGCCGAGCCCTGCCGGCTGGTGAACGGGCTGTAAGCCCGGTTGCTGAGCCCAGCCTTCGCTCGGCGCCCCACGCAACTTTGCGCTATTCCCCCTCCTCCGTTAGCTTCCCGTGCTGCAGCGGCATCCGCTGCGCGAAACTCAAGGCCGGCGCAAAAAAACCGCGCGTTTTTTAGTCTATGCTTGCGCTGGTGAAGTTTATTAGCCGCCGATTTTCAAGCTATTGGCTACACTTACATCACCTATCGGAACCAACAGGAGAAGAACCATGGCAATCGGTCATTATGAGCTGAAAAAAGCAAAGAACGGACAGTATCACTTCAACCTGAAAGCCAGTAACGGCGAGATCATTCTGGCCAGCGAGATGTACGCCAGCAAAGCGTCGGCGGAAAACGGCATCGCCTCGGTGCAAACCAACTCGCCGCACAAGGCGCAATATGAATTGAAGCACAGCAACAGCAACCAGCCGTACTTTGTGCTGAAAGCCAAGAACCATCAGGTGATCGGCGTCAGCGAAATGTACAGCTCCGAAAGCGCGGCCAAAAACGGCATTCAGTCGGTCATTAAAAACGGCCCGGCCACCGACGTGCGTGATTTAAGCGCCTGATTTCGCCTTTCCTCGCGCGCGGTGGCCCCATCGCGCGTTTTTCTCATGACCAGGATCAATCTCCCCTGAATAAATCCGGTTAACTGCTGATTTATTGCCGCGCTGCCGCTACAATTCCCCGCTTTTACTGCACCATTGGGTGGTGTAGTACTGACCTGAAATCAGACCGAGACAGACTATGTTTACACCGGAACTTCTCTCCCCGGCCGGAACGCTGAAAAACATGCGTTACGCCTTCGCCTATGGCGCCGATGCGGTTTACGCCGGCCAACCGCGCTACAGCCTGCGGGTACGCAACAACGAGTTCAACCACGAAAACCTGGCGCTGGGCATCAACGAAGCCCATGCGCTCGGCAAGAAGTTTTACGTGGTGGTGAACATCGCCCCGCACAACGCCAAGCTGAAAACCTTTCTGCGCGATCTGAAGCCGGTGATCGACATGGGCCCGGATGCGCTGATCATGTCCGATCCCGGCCTGATCATGATGGTGCGCGAAGCCTTCCCGCAGATGGATATCCACCTGTCGGTGCAGGCCAATGCGGTCAACTGGGCGACGGTGAAGTTCTGGCAGCAGATGGGGCTGACCCGGGTGATCCTGTCGCGCGAGCTGTCGCTGGAAGAGATCGCCGAAATCCGCGCCCAGGTGCCGGAGATGGAGCTGGAGATCTTCGTGCACGGCGCGCTGTGCATGGCCTATTCCGGCCGCTGCCTGTTGTCGGGCTATATCAACAAGCGCGATCCCAATCAGGGCACCTGCACCAACGCCTGCCGCTGGCAGTACAAGGCCGAGGAAGGCAAGGAAGACGACACCGGCAATATCGTGCACATGCACGAGCCGATCCCGGTGCAGAACGTGGAACCGACGCTGGGCATCGGCGCGCCGACCGACCAGGTGTTTATGCTGTCCGAAGCGCAAAAACCGGGCGAGTACATGAGCGCCTTCGAGGATGAGCACGGCACCTACATCATGAACTCCAAGGATCTGCGCGCCATCCAGCACGTGGAGCGCCTGACGCAGCTTGGCGTGCATTCGCTGAAGATCGAAGGGCGCACCAAATCCTTCTACTACTGCGCACGCACCGCGCAGGTCTATCGCCGGGCGATCGACGACGCCGTCGCCGGCAAGCCTTTCGACCCCAGCCTGCTCACCACGCTGGAAGGCCTGGCGCACCGCGGCTATACCGAAGGCTTTCTGCGCCGCCACGTGCATGAAGCGCAGCAGAACTACGATTACGGTTCGTCGCTGTCCGAGCGCCAGCAGTTCGTCGGCGAATTCACCGGCGTGCGGCGCGACGGCTGGGCCGAGGTGGACGTGAAAAACAAATTCATGCTCGGCGACAGCGTAGAGATGATGACCCCCGGCGGCAACGTGTCGTTCAGGCTGGAGAGCATGCGCAACAAGAAGGACGAGCCGATTGAGGTGGCGCCGGGCAACGGCCACATCGTTTATTTGCCGATCCCGCAGGATATCGATCTCAATTACGCGCTGCTGATCCGCAATTTGGCGGACGGAAATAGCCCCGAGGCGTAAAAATCCTAATCGCCATCATGAGGTGGCGATTTTTAGCAAATATTAGAATTGGATCACATCAATGTGCGCGCAGCTTGGTTACCATCTGCCTGCTTAAAACGAATAACGAAAATATCTGCATAGCAATACTAGGAACCACCTCCTTAGCCAGCCCAATCTCCCTTGGGCTGGCTTTTTCTTTGCCACGGCGGCCATTCCGCCCCCTGCGAATCGGCCTGTGTATTATTTTCATTTAATCCAGCTTATTCGTTTGAATAACGCAAACAGGTAAACATCGATATATAAATAGCGCTATAACGATGAATAACCTGCCCGGATAAAATGCGACTGCGTTGCCACTGCAAATATCCTATTAAGCCAATCCGACAGAAATAATCACTGCCGGACGAACCAACATCAGAATTAACTGAATATTCCGATGGTTTGCCGCCGACGGGTAGTTTATCGTTGGTCATCATCTGTTTTCAGCCGGGGATATCGGGAATGCATCAACCAGCACCAGCGCTGCTTATCATCAATGGAAAAGGCGCCGGCAACGAAGAGCTGCGCCTCGCCGTGCAACGGCTGCGTGAAGAACAGCTGACCCTGCACGTGCGCGTCACCTGGGAACACGGCGACGCCGCGCGCTACGTCGAAGAAGCCGTCCGGCTGGGCGCCGGCACGGTCGTGGCCGGCGGCGGCGACGGCACCATCAATGAAGTGGCCGCCGCGCTGGTTCAGTTGCCGGCCCCGCACCGGCCCGCGCTGGGCATTCTGCCGCTCGGCACCGCCAATGATTTCGCCGTGGCCTGCAATATTCCGCTGGCGCCGGAACAGGCGCTGCAGCTGGCGATTAAGGGCCGCGCGGTGCCGATCGACCTGGCGAAGGTCAACGATCGGCGCTATTTCATCAACATGGCCACCGGCGGCTTCGGCACCCGCATCACCACCGAAACGCCGGAAAAGCTCAAGGCGGCGCTGGGCGGCGTTTCCTACTTCGTCCATGGGCTGCTGCGCATGGACCAGCTGCAGGCCGACCGCTGCGAAATCCGCGGGCCGGACTTCCACTGGTCGGGCAATGCGCTGGTGATCGGCATCGGCAACGGCAAACAGGCCGGCGGCGGCCAGCAGCTGTGCCCGGACGCGCTGATCAACGACGGCCTGCTGCAGCTGCGGCTGCTGATGGCCGACGAACTGCTGCCGGCGCTGGTGGCCGCCCTGTTCAGCGACGAAGAGAACAAGAACATCATCAGCGCCGCGCTGCCGTGGCTGGAGATCGACGCGCCGCATGAAATGACCTTTAACCTCGACGGCGAGCCGCTGAAGGGCCGGCACTTTCGCATCGAGGTGCTGCCGCAGGCGATCGAGTGCCGCCTGCCGCCCAACTGCGCCCTGCTGGGCTGACTGACCGGGCGCAGCCTGCTCTGCGCCCCTTGCCTTTCCCGATCCGCCGTTTCCCCCGCAGCGATTAAATGTGATCCCTCCCGGCAAATTCGTCATTTCATACTTGTATGGTAGTTAGTTCATGGCGTATTTTTCGCCATTATCTCTACCCGCAGCTACAGGATGTGAAGGTTATGAAAATTGTTAACGCCGAGGTGTTCGTCACCTGTCCGGGCCGAAATTTTGTCACGCTCAAGATCACCACCGACGACGGCATCACCGGCATCGGCGACGCCACGCTGAACGGCCGCGAGCTGCCGGTGGCGTCCTATCTGAAAGATCACGTCTGCCCGCAGCTGATCGGCCGCGATGCGCATCAGATAGAAGACATCTGGCAATTCTTCTACAAAGGCGCCTACTGGCGGCGCGGCCCGGTAACCATGTCGGCCATCTCCGCCGTCGACATGGCGCTGTGGGACATCAAGGGCAAAGCCGCCAATATGCCGCTGTATCAGCTGTTGGGCGGCGCGTCGCGCACCGGCGTGATGGTCTATTGCCACACCACCGGCCACTCTATCGACGAAGTGCTCGACGACTACGCCAGGCATAAAGAGCTGGGGTTCAAGGCGATCCGCGCCCAGTGCGGCGTGCCGGGCATGAAAACCACCTACGGCATGGCCAAGGGCAAAGGCCTGGCCTACGAACCGGCCACCAAGGGCGACTGGCCGGAAGAGCAGCTGTGGTCGACGGAAAAGTACCTCGACTTCACCCCTAAGCTGTTCGAGGCGGTGCGCAACAAATTCGGCTTCGACCAGCACCTGCTGCACGATATGCATCACCGCCTGACGCCGATCGAAGCGGCGCGCTTCGGCAAAAGCATCGAGCAGTACCGGCTGTTCTGGATGGAAGATCCGACCCCGGCGGAAAACCAGGAGTGTTTCCGCCTGATCCGCCAGCACACCGTCACGCCGATCGCCGTCGGCGAAGTGTTCAACAGCATCTGGGACTGCAAACAGCTGATCGAAGAACAGCTGATCGACTATATCCGCACCACCCTGACCCACGCGGGCGGCATTACCGGCATGCGGCGCATCGCCGACTTCGCTTCGCTGTATCAGGTGCGCACCGGCTCGCACGGCCCGTCCGACCTGTCGCCTATCTGCATGGCGGCGGCGCTGCACTTCGACCTGTGGGTGCCGAACTTCGGCGTGCAGGAATACATGGGCTATTCCGAGCAGATGCTGGAGGTGTTCCCGCACAACTGGAGCTTCAACGACGGCTATATGCACCCGGGCGACAAGCCGGGGCTGGGCATCGAGTTCGATGAAAAGCGGGCGGCCCGCTACCCCTATGAGCCGGCCTACCTGCCGGTGGCGCGCCTGGAGGACGGCACCTTATGGAACTGGTAAGCGAACGCCGCGGCATGCGCAGCGTAGTGATTGAACAGCCCGGCCGGTTGGCCATCCAGCAACGCGCGCTGCCGCAGCCGGCGGCCGGCGAAGTGCGGGTGAGGGTGAAATTTGCCGGCATCTGCGGCTCCGACGTGCACATCTATCATGGCCACAACCCATTCGCCAACTACCCGCGGGTGATCGGCCACGAATTCTTCGGCCTGATCGATGCGGTGGGCGCCGGCGTCGATCCCCAGCGCATCGGCGAACGCGTCTCGGTCGATCCGGTGGTGAGCTGCGGCCATTGTTACCCCTGCTCGGTCGGCCGCCCCAACGTCTGCACCGAACTGCAGGTGATCGGCGTGCACCGCGACGGCGGCTTCAGCGACTACGCCTGCGCCCCGGCGCGCAACGCCTACCCGATCCCGGCCGCCATCAGCGATCGCCACGCCGCGATGGTCGAGCCCTTCACCATCGCCGCCAACATCACCGCTCATCTGCAGCCCAGGGCCGACGATATCGCGCTGGTCTACGGCGCCGGGCCGATGGGGCTGACGGTGATCCAGACGCTGAAGGGCGTCTATGGCGTCAAACAGGTGATCGTCACCGATCGCATCGTCGAGCGGCTGGAAATGGCGCGGCAGAACGGCGCCGACTGGGCATTCAACAACGCCGAGGCTTCGCTGCCGCAGGCGCTGCTGGAACGCGGCATCCGCCCGACGCTGATCGTCGATGCGGCCTGCCACCCGGCCATTTTGCAGGAGGCGATCGCCCTGGCCTCGCCGGCGGCGCGCATCGGCATCATGGGCTTCTCCGGCGAGGCCTGCACCCTCACCCAACAGAGCATCACCAGCAAGGAGCTGTCGATCTTCTCCTCGCGCCTCAACAGCGCGCGCTTTCCGCAGGTGATCGACTGGATGGCGGCGGGAAAAATCGATCCGCAGCGGCTGCTCACCCACTGCCTGCCGGCCGATCGGGTTGAGCAGGCGATGCTGATGTTCGAACGGGATCAGCGCACCTGCTGCAAGGTGTTATTGCAGTTCGATTAATTGTCATCACCGGGGCAACGGGCGGCCTGTGGCCGCCCATGCAGACTACAAAGCATCACGATTAAAACGACACCAAGTGGAGTGCTTTTATGTTTAAAAACCTGCGTTGGACCATCGTATTCCTGCTGTTCATGGTTTACATGATCAACTATCTCGACCGCGTCGCGCTGTCGATTACCGTGCCGATGATCGAAAAAGACCTGATGCTGAACGCCGAGCAGTTCGGCTTCATCTTCGGCAGCTTCTTCTTCGGCTACGCCATTTTCAACTTTATCGGCGGGCTGGCGGTGGACAAGTTCGGCCCCACCCTGGTGCTGGGGGTGGCGGTCGGCCTGTGGTCAATTTTCTGCGGCATGACCGCGGTCGCCACCGGCTTCTACTCGATGCTGATCCTGCGCATCCTGTTCGGCATGGCCGAAGGGCCGATCTGCGCCTCCGCCAACAAAATGATCAACGGCTGGTTCCCGAAGAAGCAGGCGGCGACCGCCATGGGCCTGCTCAGCGCCGGCTCGCCGCTGGGCGGCGCGGTGGCCGGGCCGATCGTCGGCTATCTGGCGCTGGCGTTCGGCTGGCGGCCGGCGTTCATGATCATCTGTTCCATCGGCATCGTCTGGATGCTGGTGTGGTTCTTCGTGGTGGCGGATAACCCGGCGAAGAGCAAACGCGTCAGCGCCGGTGAATTGGCGCTGATCGACCGGCAAAAGCTGGAAAGCCACGGCGAGGAAGAAGAGCTGAGCAACGCCGCCCACGGGCTGGGCTATTATCTGAAGCAGCCGATCATCCTGGTCACCGCCTTCGCCTTCTTCTGCTACAACTATATTCTGTTTTTCTTCCTCAGTTGGTTCCCGTCGTACCTGGTGCAGGCGCATAACCTGAATCTCAAAGAGATGAGCCTGACCACGGTGATCCCCTGGATCGTCGGCTTCGTCGGGCTGGCGCTCGGCGGCTATATCTCCGACAAGATTTTCAACATTACCGGCAAGCTGCTGCTGTCGCGCAAGATAGTGCTGGTGACCAGCCTGTTGGCGGCGGCGGTGTGCGTGGCGCTGGCGGGCGCCGTCAGCAGCGTGGTGCCGGCGGTGATATTGATGTCGGTTTCCATTTTCTTCCTTTACATCACCGGCGCCATTTATTGGGCGATCATTCAGGACGTGGTGCATAAATCCCGGGTCGGCGGCGCCAGCGGCTTTATTCATCTGGTCGGCAGCGTTTCCGGCATCGTCGGGCCGATCGTCACCGGCTACATCGTGCAAAACACCGGCAAGTTCGACAGCGCCTTTATGCTGGCCGGCGGCGTGGCGGCGCTCGGCGCGCTGCTGGTGTTGCTGGTGATCAAAGCGCCGCGCCCTGCGGCGCAGGCGCACACATTAAAACCATAAAACGGCACGGGGCCGCGCGCGGCCCTTTCAGACCTCTTTTCAGGGATATTCAGCATGAGACTTTCCAGCGACAGCGCGCTGCCGGCGGCCATTGCCCGCCCCGGCTACCCGCGTGAACGACTGCAACCGCGCATCGTGCATCTCGGCTTCGGCGCGTTTCACCGCGCCCATCAGGCGCTGTATGCCGAAAAACTGGCCAACGAGCACGCCAGCGATTGGGGCTACTGCGAGATAAGCCTGCAGCACGGCCAGCAAAAGATCGCCGACCTGCAGCGGCAAGAGCTGCTGTACTCGGTGGCGGAGATGGACGACGACGGCTGGCAGGGCCGGGTGATCGGCGTGGTGCGCCAGGCGCTGCATCTGCAGGCCGACGGGCTGGCGGCGGTGCTGGCGGCCATGACGCGGCCCGAAGTGGCCATCGTCTCGCTGACCGTCAGCGAGAAAGGCTATTGCCATCACCCCGCCGGCGGAGACCTGATGACGGACCATCCGGACATCGCGCACGACATCGCGCACCCGCTGCAGCCGCGGTCGGCGCCCGGGTTGATCCTCGCGGCGCTGCGCCTGCGCCGCGAGCGCGGGCTGCCGGCGTTCGCGGTGATGTCCTGCGACAACATGCCGGCCAACGGCCAGGTGACGCGCACCGTGATCACCCAGCTGGCGCAGCGGCAGGACGCCGGGCTGGCCGAGTGGGTACGGCGCGAAGCGGCCTTCCCTTCCACCATGGTGGACCGCATCGTCCCGGCGGTGACGCCGGAAACCCGCCGCCAGCTGCAGAGCCTGCTGGGCGGCATCGACGACGAGATCGGGGTGGCCTGCGAGCCGTTCAGCCAGTGGGTGATCGAAGATAATTTCCCGCAGGGCCGCCCGGCGTGGGAACGGGTCGGCGCCGAGCTGGTGAGCGACGTGCTGCCGTACGAAGAAATGAAGCTGCGCATGCTGAACGGCAGCCATTCGTTCCTCGCCTACCTCGGCTATCTGGCCGGTTATCAGCATATCAGCGACTGCATGCAGGATGCGGATTTCGCGCGCGCCGCGCGCCATTTGATGCTGGCGGAACAGGCGCCGACCCTGCGGCTGCAGGGCGTCGATCTGGCGCAGTACGCCGACTCGCTGCTGCAACGCTACCGCAACCGCGCGCTGAAACACCGCACCGGGCAGATCGCCATGGACGGCACGCAAAAACTGCCGCAGCGGCTGCTGGACGCCATTCGCTGGCATCTGGCGCACGGCGGCAATTTCGCGTGCCTGGCGTTGGGGGTAGCCGGCTGGATGCGCTACGTCGGCGGCCGGGACGAACAGGGCCGGGCCATCGCCATCAGCGATCCGCTGAGCGAACGCCTGGCCGATTTGGTGGCCGGCAGCGAGGAAGGCCGGCCGCGGGTGCTGGCGCTGTTGCAGCTGGAAACGGTATTCGGCCGCGACCTGCCTGACACGCCCGTCTTCGTCAACGCCGTGTGCGAAGCCTATCAACGGCTGCTGGCGCTGGGCGCCAAAGCCGCCGTCGCCGCCCTGCCCACCCACGCCAGCTAACCGGGAGATTCCTGATGACTGCTACTCCGCATGACGCCGTGACCGACGGCAACCAACCGCTGCTGCGGCGCGTCGCCAGCGCCTCGGCGATAGGCACGGCGGCCGAATACTATGACTTTTTCGCCTACGGCACCGCCGCGGTGCTGTTCTTCGGCCAGCTGTTCTTCCCCAACGCCGATCCGCTGGTCAGTACGCTGGCGGCCTTCGCCACCTATGCGGTCGGTTTTCTGGCCCGCCCGCTGGGGGGCATCGTATTCGGCCACATCGGCGATAAGGTCGGGCGCAAGAAAGCGCTGGTGATCACCATTCTGATCGTCGGCCTCGGCACCTTCTGCATCGGCCTGTTGCCGACCTATGAAAAAATAGGCATCTGGGCGCCGATCGCGCTGATTTTCATCCGCGTGCTGCAGGGCTTCGGCGTCGGCGGCGAGCAGGCCGGCGCGGTGCTGATGACCGCCGAATACTCGCCGCCGGCGCGCCGCGGCTTCTACGCCAGCTGGGTGCAAATCGGCGCGCCGGCCGGCTTTCTGTTGCCGTCCGGGCTGTTCGCCCTGTTGACCGCCCTGCTGTCGCCGGCGCAGATGCTCGACTGGGGCTGGCGCATTCCGTTCCTGCTCAGCCTGCTGCTGGTGATTGTCGGGCTGTTCATTCGCCTGAAGATCGACGAGTCGCCGGTCTTCACCCAGATCCGCGCCACCAAGGCGGTGGAAAGCCGGCCGGTGGTGGAGGTGGCCCGCACCTACCCCGGCCTGATCGGCAAAGGGGTGTGCGCCAAGCTGATCGAAGCCTGCGCCTTCGCCATGTTCACGGTGATCGTGCTGGCCTACGGCAAGGCTAACCACCTCGATGAAAGCATTCTGCTGGAGGCGATGATCGTGGCGGTGGTGCTGGAAATTTTCGCCATCCCGCTGATGGGCCACCTTTCCGACCGGCTGGGCCGCAAACCGGTCTACATCGCCGGCGCGCTGCTGCAGGTGATCTGCATAGTGCCGTTCTTTATGGCCATCAACCTCGACAATTATTGGGTGACCCAGATCGCCATGATCCTGGTGCTGACGCTCGGCCACAGCATGTGTTACGCCCCGCAGGCGTCCTACTTCCCCGAGCTGTTCCCGACCCGCATTCGCTGCAGCGGCATCGCGCTGATCTGGCAGATCGGCTCGCTGATCGGCAGCGGCGTGCTCGGGCTGGTGGCGGTGAAAATCCTGCAGGTGACCGGCGGCCACTACTACGGCCTGGCGGGCTACATGATGGTGTTGGGGGTGGTGTCGGCCATCGGCCTGAGCCTGATGCCGGAAACCGCGCCGCAGCGGCGCAAACAGGAATATCAGGACTGGCATCATTAAGTTGGCCTATTCGGCGGGTGGATTTATCCACCCGCCGTCAGACAATAATCTGCTAGTATGGTGGCATTCGAATTCCAGCCTGATGCCTGATTGACGCCATGTCTGAAACGTACAGTCTCACCAACACCGTCCCGGTCAACCAGCAGATCTACCGTTTCCTGCGCAAGGATATTGTCGACTGCAGCATTCCTCCCGGCACCCTGCTGTCCGAGAAAGAGATCTCCACCCGTTTCAACGTTTCGCGCCAGCCGGTGCGCGAGGCCTTTATCAAGCTGGCGGAAGCCGGGCTGGTGCAGATCCTGCCGCAGCGCGGCACCTTCGTGATGAAGATCTCCGCCAAGCGGGTGGCCGACGGGCGTTTTATCCGCCAGGCGGTGGAGTGCGCCATCGTGCGCCGCGTGGCGCAGCGCATCACGCCCGAACAGCTGATGACGCTGGAGCATAATCTGCATCGCCAGGAGCTGGCGGCGCAGAACCGGCAAACGCGCGAATTTCTGGCGCTGGACGACGCGTTCCACCAGCTGCTGACCCAGTTCGCCGACTGCCCGCTGGCCTGGGAAACCATCGAAACCATCAAGGCCACCATGGACCGGGTGCGCTTCCTCAGCCTGAGCGAGGTCTCGCCGCCGGAAAGCCTGATCCAGCAACATTACCGCATTTACGCGGCGCTGAAGGCGCAGGACGCGGATGCCGCCGAGCGCGCCATCCACGAGCATCTGCAGGAGATGATCTATTCGATCACGCCGATCGCCCTGCAGAACACCGAGTGGTTCGAGGCAGAATAATCAGTCAGTTATCCCGCCGGGAGCGATCGCTCCCGCGTATTTGGCCGCGCAAATGGCATTTCCTCTCAATCGCATCTATTGTTTCTCCTTGTCACAGCAAGTTCAGTAGTATCGCTTTAACGGCTTCAATCACCGCTTTTACTGCGCCGGTGGTCAGAGACCCTGGGCTGCCGGTGTATGAAAAGCTCAATCAGGAGTAAGTCATGACTGATATAGCACAGTTGTTAGGAAAGGAAGCGGAAGACCTGTTGCAACACCGCTGTACCACTATCCCCGCCGAAAACCTGTACCTGCCGGGCGCCGACTTCGTCGACCGGATCATGATTGATAACAACCGCCCCAATACCGTACTGCGCTCGATGCAAACCCTGCTCAACCACGGCCGCCTGGCCGGCACCGGCTACCTGTCGATCCTGCCGGTCGATCAGGGCATCGAGCACTCCGCCGGCGCGTCGTTCGCCGCCAACCCGCTGTATTTCGATCCGAAAAACATCGTTGAGCTGGCGATCGAGGCCGGCTGCAACTGCGTGGCCTCCACCTACGGCGTACTGGCGTCCGTCTCGCGCCGCTATGCCCACAAGATCCCGTTCCTGGTCAAGCTGAACCACAACGAAACCCTGAGCTACCCGACCCAGTACGACCAGACCCTGTACGCCAGCGTCGAGCAGGCGTTCGACATGGGCGCGGTGGCGGTCGGCGCCACCATTTACTTCGGCTCCGAGCAGTCGCGCCGCCAGATTGAAGAGATCTCTGCCGCCTTCGAGCGCGCGCACGAGCTGGGCATGGTCACCGTGCTGTGGGCCTACCTGCGCAACCCGGCGTTCAACAAGGACGGCGTGGACTACCACTCCAGCGCCGACCTGACCGGCCAGGCCAACCATATCGCCGCCACCATCGGCGCCGATATCGTCAAACAGAAAATGGCGGAAAACAACGGCGGCTACCGCGCGGTGAAATTCGGCTATACCGATGACCGCGTCTACAGCAAGCTGACCAGCGATCATCCGATAGATCTGGTGCGTTACCAGTTGGCCAACTGCTACATGGGCCGCGCCGGGCTGATCAACTCCGGCGGCGCCGCCGGTGAAAACGACCTGCAGGAATCGGTGCGCACCGCGGTCATCAACAAACGCGCCGGCGGCATGGGCCTGATCCTGGGACGCAAAGCGTTCAAGAAATCGATGACAGAGGGCGTGGCGCTGATCAATGCGGTGCAGGACGCCTATCTGGACAAGCAGGTCACCATTGCCTGAGCCTGGCGACGCGCGGGTTCCCAGCCCGGTTCGCCGGGCTTTTTTGTGCCCGCTCGCCGCTCCCCCCTCGGTAAAACTTCCTTTCCTTTCGATTTAATCTTTCAAAATAAAATATTTATCTTTCAAACTGTGATCTATTTAAAACAAATGGCCGCATAAAGCCACTACTGTAAGGCCCATGGCGACAGAGCCGCGTTTAGCTCCAGGCCATGCCATCCATTACAGGAGAAAAAAATGATTGATCTAATCACCCACGGCGCCGAATGGTTTATCGGCCTGTTTCAGAAAGGCGGTGAAGTGTTTGTCGGCATGGTGACCGGAATTTTACCTTTGTTGATCAGCCTGTTGGTTATCATGAACGCGCTGATCAAATTTGTCGGCCAGGAACGTATTGAACGATTGGCGCAGCGCTGCGCGGGCAACCCGGTCTCGCGCTATCTGCTGCTGCCGCTGATCGGCACCTTTGTCTTCTGCAACCCGATGACCCTCAGCCTGGGGCGATTCATGCCGGAGAAATACAAGCCCAGCTACTACGCCGCGGCCTCTTACAGCTGCCACTCGATGAACGGTCTGTTTCCGCACATCAACCCCGGCGAGCTGTTCGTGTACCTCGGCATCGCCAGCGGCCTCACCACCCTCGGCCTGCCGCTCGGCCCGCTGGCGGTGAGCTATTTCCTGGTGGGTCTGTTCACCAACTTCTTCCGCGGCTGGATCACCGACCTCACCACCAGCCTGTTCGAACGCAAGATGGGCATCCGCCTGGATCGCCAGGTGCAACTTTAATCGTGGAGCGCAGCATGAGTGCTTATATCCGTATTGAAAAAGGCGCCAGCGGCTGGGGCGGCCCGTTAGAGCTGCCGATCGAGCCCGGCAAGAAAGTGGTGTACATCACCGCCGGCACCCGGCCTTCGATCGTCGATCGCCTCAGCGAATTGACCGGCTGGCCCGCCGTCGACGGTTTCAAGGAAGGCGAACCGCCGGCGGAAGAGATCGGCGTGGCGGTGATCGACTGCGGCGGCACCCTGCGCTGCGGCCTGTATCCGAAGCGCCGCATTCCGACGGTCAACATTCACGCCACCGGCCAGTCCGGCCCGCTGGCGCAGTTTATCCTCGAAGACATTTACGTTTCCGGCGTGCGCGACCACAACATCAGCCGGGTGGAAAGCGGCCCCGCGGCGGCCGCGCAGGCGGCGCCCAAGGCCCGCGAGTACGACGCCGGCAAGAAGATCACCGAACAGAGCGACGGCCTGCTGGCCAAGGTCGGCATGGGCATGGGCTCGGTGGTGGCGGTGTTCTTCCAGGCCGGGCGCGACACCATAGATACGGTGCTGAAGACCATTTTGCCGTTTATGGCGTTCGTCTCGGCCCTGATCGGCATCATCATGGCCTCCGGCCTCGGGGACTTTATCGCCCACGGCCTGACGCCGCTGGCCAACAGCCCGATCGGGCTGGTGACGCTGGCGCTGATCTGTTCATTTCCGCTGCTGTCGCCGTTCCTCGGCCCCGGCGCGGTGATCGCCCAGGTGATCGGCGTGCTGGTCGGGGTGCAGATCGGCCTCGGCCATATCCCGCCGCAGCTGGCGCTGCCCGCGCTGTTCGCCATCAACGCACAGGCGGCCTGCGACTTCATTCCGGTCGGTCTGTCGCTGGCGGAAGCCAAGCAGGACACCGTGCGGGTCGGCGTGCCTTCGGTGTTGGTCGGGCGCTTTCTGACCGGCGCGCCGACGGTGCTGCTGGCCTGGGCCGCTTCGGCCTTCATTTACCAATAAGTTGCCTTGCAGGGAGAACCTCATGCACACCATTTTCCACACCACCATCACGCAGATCGGCGACTGCGCCCGCGATGCGCTGCAGGACGACATGCTGATCACCTTCCGTGAAGGCGCGCCGGCGGACATCGAAGCGTTCTGCTTTATCCACCGGCACGGCGCGACCACCGGCGAACTGCAGGCCGGCGGCGTGATGGAGCTGGCGCAGCGGCGCTACGCCATCACCGCCGTCGGCAGCGTCGCCACCCAGAACCTGCGTGAGCTGGGGCACGTCACCGTGCGCTTCGACGGTGAAAGCCAGGCCGAATTTCCGGGTTCGATCCACGTATCCGGCCCAACGCCGGCCGATATTCCGGTCGGCAGCACGCTGTCATTTATCGCATAAGGAGTAGAGCATGTCTGAAGTAGCTGTAGTGATTGGCGGCGGCCAAACGTTAGGCGCATTTTTATCTCACGGCCTGGCGCAAGCGGGCTACCGCGTGGCGGTGGCCGATTTGAACGCCGACAACGCCCACCGGGTGGCGCAGCAGATTAACGACGAATACGGCGCCGGCAGCGCCTGCGGCTTCCAGGCCGACGCCACCGATGAACGGAGCGTGATTGCGCTGGCGGCGGCGGTCGACCGGCAGTTCGGCCAAACCCATTTGCTGGTGTACAGCGCCGGCATCGCCAAGGCGGCGCCGATCACCGACTTTTTGCTGGGCGACTTCGACCGCTCGCTGCAGGTCAACCTGGTGGGTTATTTCCTCTGCGCCCGCGAGTTTTCCCGCCTGATGATCCGCGACGGCATCGCCGGGCGCATCATTCAAATCAACTCCAAATCCGGCAAAGTGGGCAGCAAGCACAATGCCGGCTACAGCGCGGCCAAGTTCGGCGGCGTGGGGCTGACGCAGTCGCTGGCGCTCGATCTGGCGGATTACGGCATCACCGTGCATTCGCTGATGCTCGGTAACCTGTTGAAGTCGCCGATGTTCCAGTCGCTGCTGCCGCAGTACGCGCAAAAGCTGGGCATCGAGCCGGACCAGGTCGAGAAATACTACACCGACAAAGTGCCGCTGAAGCGCGGCTGCGACTACCAGGACGTGCTGAATACCCTGCTGTTCTACGCCAGCGACAAGGCGTCGTATTGCACCGGTCAATCGATCAACATCACCGGCGGCCAGATAATGTTCTGACGCCCGCACCGCCCCCCGCACCTCAACGGGGGGCTACGGAGGCTTTATGACTCAAGCATTGATTCTCTTCGCGGTGCTGGCCTGGCTGCTGCAAATCGCCCTCGGCTGGTGGCAGCTGCGGCGCTTCAACCGCGCCTTCGATCGCCTGTGCCGGCTCGGCGCCGTCGGCGTGGGGCGCTCCGGCGGCCGTTTCCGCCCGCGGGTGGTGCTGGCGCTGGCCTTCGACGCCGATCGCCGGGTATGCGGCAGCATGCTGATGCGCGGCCTGACCATCTTCGCCCGGCCGCAGCCGCTGGCGCATCTGCACGGCCTGCATCAGCGGGATTTGCGCCCGGATGTGATCTTCCCCGAGGATCGCGCATGCCGGTCTGCACTATCGTTAGCGATTGCACCCAAATCATGATATTTTCACATTAAAAGACATTACCTTTCATATTGAATTATTCGCTGAGGGGAAATGCTCAACTCTTGTGAACGGGAATCGCGATGAAACCAAAGCAGCGGCAGGCCGCTATCCTTGAATATCTGCAGCGGCATGGCAAAACGGCAGTGGACGCCCTGGCCGAGCATTTCTCCACCACCGGCACCACCATTCGCAAGGACCTCACCCTGCTGGAAGACGAAGGTGAAGTGATCCGCACCTACGGCGGCGTGGTGCTCAGCCGCGACGACGGCGACCAGCCGATCGACCGAAAAACCCACATCAATACCGAAAAGAAACGCCAGATCGCCTATGCCGCCATCAAACTGATCGACGACGGCGATTCGCTGATCTTCGACGCCGGCAGCACGGTGCTGCAGATGGTGCCGCATCTGGCGCAGTTCAATAACATCACGGTGATGACCAACAGCCTGACCATCGTCAATGCGCTGGTGGAGCTGGATAACGATCAGACTATCCTGATGCCCGGCGGCACCTACCGCAAAAAATCGGCGTCGTTCCACGGCAGCCTGGCGGAGTCGGCCTTCCAGCAGTTCAGCTTCGACAAGCTGTTCATCGGCGCGGACGGCGTCGACCTCAACGCCGGCGTCACCACCTTCAACGAGGTGCACAACGTCAGCAAGGCGATGTGCGAGGCCGCCGGGCGCATTGTTTTGCTGGTGGATTCGTCGAAGTTCGGCCGCAAAAGCCCGAACGTGGTGTGCGATTTGGGCGCCGTCGACACGCTGATCACCGATAAAGACATCAATCCGGACTATCTCGCCGCATTGCAGGCAAAAGGCATCAATATCATTCTGGTAGGAGACCCCGATGAGTAACGCGAACGCCCTGATCACCTTCGCCCGCGAAACGCTGGAAATCGAGCTGACCGAAGCGCAGCGCCTGCTGGCGCGGCTGGACGACAACTTCGTCTGCGCCTGCGAACTGCTGCTGAACTGCCGCGGCAAGGCGGTGATTTCCGGCATCGGCAAATCCGGCCACATCGGCAAGAAGATCGCCGCTTCGCTGGCCAGCACCGGCACCCCGTCGTTCTTCGTTCACCCGGCGGAGGCGCTGCACGGCGATCTCGGCATGATCGGCGCCGACGATGTGGTGGTGTTTATCTCTTACTCCGGCCGCGCCAAAGAGCTGGATCTGATCCTGCCGCTGTTGGCGGAAAACGGCATTCCGGTGATCGCCATCACCGGCGGCAAAGAGTCGCCGCTGGCGCAGGGCGCAGCCTGCGTGCTGGACATCAGCGTGGAGCGCGAAGCCTGCCCGATGGGGCTGGCGCCCACCTCCAGCGCGGTGAATACCCTGATGATGGGCGACGCGCTGGCGATGGCGTTGATGCGCCAACGCGGTTTCAACGCCGAGGACTTTGCCCGCTCGCACCCGGGCGGCAGCCTGGGCGCACGCCTGCTGAACCGGGTGCATCACCTGATGCGCACCGGCGATCGCCTGCCGAAGGTCAGCGAAAGCGCCAACGTGATGGAGGCGATGCTGGAACTGAGCCGCACCGGGCTGGGGCTGGTGGCGGTATGTGATGCGCAGCGGAAGGTGGTGGGGGTATTTACCGACGGCGACCTGCGCCGCTGGCTGGTGAAGGGCAACAGCCTGCAGGATGCGCTGAGCCCGGCGATCACCCGCCCCGGCTACCGGCTGCCGGAACAGTGGCGCGCCGGCGAAGCGCTGGAGGCCCTGCACGAACAGCATATCAGCGCCGCGCCGGTGGTCGACCTGGAGGGCGTGCTGGTGGGCGCCATCAACCTGCACGATCTGCATCAGGCCGGCATCGGCTGACTCCCGGGCATGGGGCGCGGCGAACCGCGCCCCTGCGGGGTTACTTCCAGTCGGGATTATCCTCGAACTGTTTCTTCAGCAACGCCTTGATGTCATCGTTCGGCTTGCCGAGCCACTGATAGCGGGCGTATTTCTTCGGATGATCGATAGCCTCTGGCCGGTTTTCCACCTCGACGCGCACGCCCCAGGCCTGCGATTTGTCCTCTTTGAACGCCACGATCAAAAAGTTGTTGGCGCAGTCATGCGGCTTGCACAGGTTGCCCACCAGATAGTTCTGCCCCTGCCAGCTCAGGCTCTGCGCCGGCGTCGAGGTGCCGATGCCCTTGCGCGCCCAACCCGGCAGCCTGGCCTGCCCCTTCATCATATTCTGCCAGCTGGTTTGATAACCCGGCTGCTGGATCACGTCCGAGGTGGTGACGATCTGCTGGGCGAAGCCGCCCGCGCTGAAGCTGAGTAACGCGCCGAAAACGGCGCTGCGGAGTGCACGTTGTCCTGTCATGGCCCTTCTCCCTTGTTGAGTCCGATCACGCCCGGCGGCGGCCGGGCCTGGATCCAGTCAGACCACAACGACGGCGAAAAGTTGGATCACCACCAGGCGTGGAAATGATGCACCGGCCCGATGCCGTGCCCCACTTCCAGCGTATCCGCCTGCTGCAGCGCCTTTTGCAGATAGTCCTTGGCGGCGGCGACGGTCGCCGCCCAGTCATCGTGACGCGGGCGCAGCGCGGCCAACGCCGCCGACAGCGTGCAGCCGGTACCGTGCGTATGGCGAGTGGCGACGCGCGGCGCGGTAAAGCGTTGCTCCTGCCCGGCGGCAAACAGCCAGTCCGGGCTTTCGCTTTCGCTCAGGTGGCCGCCCTTCATCAGCACCGCCTGGCAGCCCATCGCCAGCAGCGCCCGCCCCTGCTCGCGCATCTGCCGCTCGTTTTCCGCCGGGGCGCACTCCAGCAACGCCGCCGCTTCAGGCAGGTTCGGCGTGATGATCGACACCAACGGCAGCAGCTCGCGACGGATCGAGTCCACCGCCTCCGGCGCCAGCAGCGGATCGCCGCTTTTCGCCAGCATCACGGTATCCAGCACCACAAACGCCGGCCGATAATGGCGCAGCCGCTCGGCCACCGCCTGCACGATCGCCGCGTTGGCCAACATGCCAATTTTGGCGCTGTCGATGCGCAGGTCGCTGAACACCGAATCCAGCTGGGCGGCAACGAACGCCGGTTCAATCTGGTAAACCGACTGCACGCCGCGGGTATTTTGCGCCACCAGCGCGGTGATCGCCGAGGCGCCGTACGCGCCCAGCGCCGAGAAGGTTTTCAGATCGGCCTGAATGCCGGCGCCGCCGCTGGGATCGGTGCCGGCGATGGTCAAAGCGTTGATGCGTTTCATTGCAGCTCCTCCGCGCGCAGGCGGTACAGCGCGTCGAGAAACGCCGGGGTAAAGCTGCCCGGCCCGGCGGCAGCGGCGGCAGCCAGGCCGCCGCAGTGCGCCATCACCCGGCAGGCGGTGGCGACGTTATCCAGCCGCTCGCCCGGCAGGCAGCAAAAGGCGGCAACCACCGCCGACAGCGCGCAGCCGGTACCCACCACCCGCGTCATCAGCGCATCGCCGCCGGCGACCGCCCACTCGCGCCGGCCGTCGGTAACGTAATCCACCGCGCCGGTCACCGCCACTATTGCGCCGCTGCTGCGCGCCAGCTCGCGTGCGGCGGGCAATGCGGCCAACGAATCGTCGGCGCTGTCCACCCCGCGGCCACTGGCCTGCAGGCCGCCGAGCGCCATGATCTCGGACGCGTTGCCCCTGATCGCCGCCGGTTTCTCATCCAGCAACCGTTTGGCGAACGCGGTGCGATAGGCCAGCCCGCCGACCGCCACCGGATCCAGCGCCCAGGGGGTACCCGCCCGGTTGGCGGCCGCCACCGCCGCCAGCATAGATTCGGCGCGCGGCGCATTGAGGGTGCCGATATTGATCAGCAAAGCGTCGGCCACTGCGCTGAACTGCGCCGCTTCGCTCGGCTCCACCACCATCGCCGGCGAAGCGCCGAGCGCCAGCAAGACGTTGGCCGTGAGCGATTGCACCACCTCGTTGGTCAGGCAGTGGATCAGCGGGGGTCGCTGTTTGAATTGGGTCAGACAGGCCGCGGCGCGGGCGCCGGGTAAAGCATCAGGTCGAGCGAGCATATTCCTCCCAACCGGCGTTCAAGAAGGCGGGTACCGGTTGGGCACCGAGACTTCCCTACGCTGGCATAATCCAGATCAGGTAATACGGGTAAAATCTCAGCCCTAACGGGCACCCCGAGTCAAGAACGCCATTATTGGGCTTGCCGCCGACGAGGTCAATCGCGCTATAGTAGTGGCAAAAAAAACAACCAGGAGACGCCATGCAAACAAGACCCTACCGGGAAGCCGATCGCCCGTTCCTGCGCACCCTGTACCTGGCGTCGCGCAAGGCGGCGTTTCCGTGGCGCAATACCGACGGTTACCGGCTGGAGGATTTCGATCGTGCGACGCTGGGCGAAGACATTTGGGTGGCGGAGGAGGACGGCAAGCTGCTGGGGTTCGTGTCGATTTACCGCGCCGACAACTTCATCCATAACCTGTATGTCGATCCCCTTTTGCCGCCGCGCGGCGTCGGCAGCGCCCTGCTGCAGGCGGCGGAGCGCACCTTCACCGCCACCGGCGCATTGAAATGCCTGGTGAAAAACGAAAAGGCGCTGACGTTCTATCGCAAGCACGGCTGGCGCATCATCTCGACCGGCAACGACGGCGACGAAGACTACTATCTGCTGCACTCTCCGGCCAAATAAGGGCGCCCCCGTTATGCGCGCCCGGGCATAAAACGCAGCGTCAGCCGCCAGAACAGCAGCGCGCTCAGGCTGACGCCGGCCCCCAGCCAGCACACGCCGCTCCAGCCGGCCCAGGCGTAGACGTGGGTGCTGGCGAAGGCACCCAACCCGCTGCCGACGGCGTAAAACAACATGTAACACCCCACCAGCCGGCTGTGAGACTGCGGATGGGCGCTGAAAATCATGCTCTGGTTCAGCACGTGGATCGCCTGCCCGGCCAGATCCAACAGTACGATGCCCGCCACCAGCCACGCCAGGCCGTGGTTCAACATGCCGAGCGGCAGCCAGGCCAGCGCCAACAGCAGCAGGCACACGCCGCTGGCCAGCTGCCCCAGCCCGCGGTCGGCAAGCTGCCCGGCGCGCATCGCCGCCAGCGCCCCTACCGCCCCCACCAGCCCGAACGCGCCCACCATCGAATGAGAAAAATTAAACGGCGGCCGGCTGAGCGGCAACACCAGCGCGCTCCAGAAAATGCTGAACGTGCCGAACATCAGCAGCGCCAGCATGCCGCGAATCTGCAGCGTGCGATCGCGCAGCAACAGCGTCAGCATCGAGCGCAGCAAGGCCGGATAGCCGAGCGTCGAAGGTGCCAGCTGCGGCGCGGGCAACAGGCGCGCCAGGATCGGCAACAGAACCAGCGTCACCCCGGCGGAGAAAAAGTACACCGTGCGCCAACCGCCGAGATCCGCCAGCGCGCCGGAAAGCGTGCGCGCCAGCAACAGCCCCAGCACCACGCCGCCCTGTGCGGCGCCGACCACCCGCCCGCGCTCATGCGGCGCCGCCAGCGTGGCGGCAAAGGCGATCAGCCCCTGGGTCATCGCGGTGCCCAGCAGCCCCACCAACAGCATCCCCGCCAGCAGCAGCACGCTGCCGTGCGACCAACCCACCGCCAGCAAGGCGGCAATCAACAGCAGCTGCTGGGCGGCCAACAGCCGGTGCCGATTAACCCGATCTCCCAGCGGCACCACCAGCAACAACGCCAGCGCGCAGCCGAGCTGGGTGGCGGCGATCACCATGCCCACCGCCGCCAGGCTGATGTTGAAATCCTCGGCAATGGCGTCCAGCAGCGGTTGGGCATAGTAGACGTTCGCCACGCTGAAGGCGCTGGCGCCGGCCAGCAGCAACACCAGCGAAGCAGGCAGCCGGTTTAACGCGGTACAGCCGGGCTCCAACGATTTATCGCTCATCGTTCGCTCCATTTTGGTTTCATTATTAAACCTAATGAACTTTACGCGCGGAGGTTTTATAATGCAACCAGATCTCGCTGCAGGAGTGGAAAGCCATGAAACGTAAAAGCCTGGAAGACGCGCAGTGCCCGGTGGCGCGCACGCTGGATGTGATTGGCGACTGGTGGTCGCTGCTGATTGTGCGCGACGCCTTCGACGGCGTGCGCCGCTTCAGCGAATTTCAGAAAGGGCTGGGGATGGCCAAGAACATTCTCTCTACCCGGCTGCGTACCCTGGTGGCGCACGGGGTGCTGGAGACGGTCCCGGCTTCGGATGGCAGCGCCTACCAGGAATATGCGCTGACGGCGAAAGGCCGCGCGCTGTTCCCGGTGATCGTCGGCCTGCGCCAGTGGGGGGAAGATTATCTGTTCAGTGAAGGAGAAACGCATTCAACGCTGGTGGAAACCGACGGCGGCCGGCCGATCCCGCGCATGACGCCGACCGGCAGCGGCGGGCAGCCCCTCACCCCGCTCAATACCCGGGTGGTGAAGGTGGGAGAGGCTTAACGGATGGCATATTGGCGCTGTTCGTTTTATAATCAGCCCAATTACACGCATTGGTACAGGGGTTTAGATGCGCACTAATACACCAGACGGATCGATAAGAAAATCGGTCAATGTATCCCTGCCGCAAGAGCTGTTAGAGCAGGCGCGGCGACATAACTTGAATATTTCTGCAGTGCTGACAGAAGCGCTGACCGAAAAACTCCGGCAAACCAGCCGCGAAGAGTGGCAGGAGCAGAACAAAGCATCTATCGAAGCGGTGAACGCCTTCACTGACGAACACGGCTCATTCACGGATTACCAAAAGGCATTCTGATGGAACAGTTCCACGCTTATGAAAATAAGGGTGCAGGCCATGAAATTTACCCTTACCTCATTAATCTGCAGCACCCGCTGGCCAACATTTTAAAACATGTATTGGTTGCTCCACTGGTAAAACTCGACGACCTCGGCCATCCCCCTCCGGCCAAGATTTGCCCTATCGTCGACATCGCCGGTGAACCCTACATTGCCATGACGCACATGATGGCCGGCATCGACAACAAAGAGCTGGGTGAACCGGTTGCGGACCTCACCGCGCAACGCTATCTGCTGAGCGGCGCCGTCGATTTTTTGATGAATGGCTATTAAATATACTCGATAAATTTGAATGCGAAGAAGGTAAAGGAATTAACTTAATTACAGAAATGATAAATTTAATAACGCCCCTGATATAATATTGATTATCAATGCAAGAAAAGAACATCCCCAGTTCGCTTCGCAATCCCCTGCGGGTCAGGTATAAAACCATGCCGACTCACTCATCCATTCTCCTCAACAAGTACATCAGCGACAGCGGTATCTGTTACCACCCCATGCCGATCGTCATATCAAACAGCGCTGCATGACGCCGACCGGCAGCGGCGGGCAACCCTTCACCCCGCTCAATACCCGGGTGGTGAAGGTGGGTGAAGTTTAACGGAGAGTATGAAGCGCCGGCTTCCCCAGCGGATTAAGAACCATTCCAGGCATCCGAGCAACAGATAACATCCACCAAAAACGACAGTTGCAAACCATTCCACATCACCAACGTGGAAAAATTCACTGGCGTCTATCAGCCATGAAGTTTGCCGAGGAGTAAACCATGGAATAGGAAAAAGCTTTATCGTCAAGACGGCCAATATGACGATGGCCATCACATTAGCGAGAAACAGCGCAGATTTTTTCATAACCTTTAATCTCAATAGTGCCATAAGCCCGTAGTCTGGTACCGGGAACTTTTACCGTTTTGGCTTTCAACAGCGCGGCTCGCAATCGACTGAATTCGTTCTGGGAATAGAAGGTTATACACCCTTCTGATAACCCCAGAGGACCGATAGGATGCAACCTGAACTGCCCGCGCATAACGCCGTTAATCCACGTTCTATCGTTAATTGTTCCATCGTCACGGTATAAAGCAAACCAGATATTGTGATCCACGTTAGTTACAAGGTCCTTAAATAGGGTCATCGCCTGCGACTTTAAGCCACCGGAGGGCCTATCTACAATCCAATAGGTACCGGCAGGGATAGCTCCGTTATTGGGAACATCTGTGCAACCAGGCTGGTTTGTATAGTGCTTGTTGCCAGAAAAAACGGAAAACATACCGACCCCCTGGCACAACAATGTGTTTATCTTGTTCCCATTATGAACTAAAAAACAGTTAAGCATTTCATCCCCATCCTTTGGTTGAATTTTGATAATACCCGGCCAAAAGGATTTGATCTATCATATTGATTTAATGAATATTAATTACAGGGCGTAATAATAAAGACAATAATAGCGACCAAATCTATATCGATGGGGAAAATCTATGCTCTAGCGCCAGTATTTGCTTTCGAACAGCCTTCGCAATCCCCTGCGGGTCAGGTATAGTCCGCGTTTTACGGGGAAACCATGCCGACTCACTCATCCATTCGCCTCAACAAGTACATCAGCGACAGCGGTATCTGTTCCCGCCGCCATGCCGATCGCCACATCAAGCAGGGCAACGTGCTGATCAACGGCAGGCCGGCCGCCGTGGGCGCACAGGTGTTTGTCGGGGATATCGTGCAAGTGAACGGCCAGCCGATCGCGCCGCGCGCGGCGGAGGAGCTGGTGCTGATCGCACTGAACAAGCCGGTTGGCATCCTCACCAGCATGGGCAAGCACGAGCGGGATAACATCGGCGATCTGGTTAACCACAGCCAACGCATTTTCCCCGTTGGCCGGCTGGATAAGGCCTCTCAGGGGCTGATTTTCCTGACCAACCGCGGCGAACTGGTCAACAAGATCCTGCGCGCCGGCAATAATCACGAGAAAGAGTATCTGGTTACCGTCAACAAGCCGCTGACCGATGAATTTATTCAGGGCATGGGCGTGGGCGTGCCGATACTGGGCAAGGTGACCCAGAAATGCCGGGTGGAGCAAGCGTCCCCGCAGGTGTTTCGCATCATCCTGGTGCAGGGGCTTAACCGCCAAATCCGCCGCATGTGCAAATACTTTGGCTATGAAGTCACCCGGCTTGAGCGGGTGCGCATTATGAATATTGAGCTGGCGGGGTTGCCATTGGGCGAGTGGCGAGATTTGACCGATGATGAGCGAATCACGTTATTTACGCTGTTGGAGCACTCCACGTCGGAAGCAGAGATATCGCCAGGCGCCAACCGCCTGTCGCCCAGCGATATCCCGATATAACTACGCCTCAGACAATCAGAACGACCAGCGGATATTGGCGTTGATCGAATTAACGCGAGTGTCGGAACCGTATTGCCCCTGGTAGCCGATATCCAGCGCGCTGGAACGCGACAGTTTCACGCTCACCCCGACATCCGCCACCATCAGGTTGTCATCCACGGCCTGCCCCTGCGTGATGAAGGCGTCGCTGCCGGCAAATGCCATGCGCGATGAGGTCGTCTTATCGCCGTAGGCATGCTGCCAGCCCAGCGAGCCGTAAAGGCTGACGTTTTTCGGCAGATCTTTCGTACCGCGCACGCCCAGGGTCGAATAGAAGGTATTCATCGTTTCATTGCGGACGCTCAGCGCGGCGGCGCCGCCTTTTTCCTGGAAGCTATCGGTATGCAGGCGGATGTAGCTCAGGTTAACGAAGGGTTCAACGTTGGCGTCCGGCTGCCCAAAACGGTAGCCCGCTTCGGTGAATGCCAGCAGCGAGTCGGCGTCATAGTCCGCCTTGAGCCGGTCAGAGAAATTGCTGAAGTTAACGCTGCGCTCATTCTCGAGCCGGTGCCAGGTGTAACCCAGCGCACCGCGCAAGGAGAAGGCATCCCGCTGCCCTGCGGCATACAGGCCAAGGTGGTAATTATCGCTGTCGGACTTGGAGCTGCGGCTATCGATATCGTAGTCGCCGCGGCTGTACCCCATATATCCCCCAACGCGAACGCTGTGGTCGGCTAATTTGCGATCCGCCCCAATCAGGAAACCGCGCGTGTTGCCGTCCAGCTTGCCCACGTTGTCGTTGCCGCTGTTTCTTACCCAAGAGCCGAAGGTCTGCCCCCAGACGCCATTATTTTCAGCCTGGGCGGGCTGAACCAGCGTCATCGCCAGCGGTGGAACGGGCAGTGAATCATTGTCGAAGGCGCGCAGCATGCGCTGATTCAGCACGCTGAACAGCTGGGTGCTGCCGGCGATCAGGTTGGACTGTATGGACGGATAAACTTCGCCCGACAGCTGATTGAACGCCTCGCGCGCTTGCGGCGCGCTCAGCAGCAATACGGAGTTATACAGCGCCAATGAGGGGCCGCTCTGCGCCAGCGTTGAGAGCGCGCCGGCGGTATTCCACTGGTTGCCGGTTTGCGCCACCGTTTGGAAAATGCCGGGCTTACCCTCGCCCGGGTTCTCGCCGCCCGGATTCTCGCCGCCCGGATTCTCGCCGCCCGGGTTCTCGCCACCCGGATTCTCGCCGCCCGGGTTCTCGCCGCCCGGGTTCTCGCCACCCGGATTCTCGCCGCCTTTTTGCGCGATCGTCAGGTCCACGGCGTTGGCGTTGTGCTTGAGCGCCACGTCCAGGAAGGCAGATTTTGAAACGGCCTCGGCGAACTGGCCGTCAATTCCGCCGTCCGAGGTCAAAATGCGGTAGCTTTGGCCGGTTTTATAGCTGGTTTGCGGATCCAGCGCGGTGACCTGCACCTTGGCCTGCTCGCTGATGGTGGTTTTACCCGCAACGACCAGTTTATCGCTGCCGCCGTCGCCGGCGATATCAACGTCGTAGAAGGATTCACCGATAAAGTTCAGATAGCGTTTCAGCGTCAGCGTACCGATATTGCCGTCGCCGGGGGAAATATGGCCGCCGGACTGGATCTCGGTCTGGCCCAGGGTGCCGTTGCCGCCCAGCGTGCCGCCGGATTTGATCGACGCGGCGCTGCTGTAGCCCTGCCCGTTGTTCACGTCAGAACCGGCGGTGGCGTTGAGGATCAACGTGCCGCCATTCTCGGCGCTCAGCGTTTGAATATCGAAAGGGCTGTCTTCTTGCTGCGTATTGATATCGCTGGCGACGATGATTTTGCCGCCGCGGGCGGTCACGTTGGCCTTGAGGCGGGACAGGTCGCCGTTCAGCGTCGTCTGCCCTGAGGCGTTGATGACATCGCCTTCGCCGCTCATCTTGTTGCCGAACACGTAGTCGCCGGCGGTGTGGTTAAAGTACACATAGCTGCCGAACAACCCGCCCCGCAGATTGATCGCCGTTTGGGCGTCGATGCTGCCCGCCCCGCCCGCCGCGCCGAGCGTCGGCTCAGTCAGGCCGGTGCCGGTATCCATATTGCCGCGGCTGCCGATGATCAGCGCGCCGCGGTTCGAGCCGGAGCCGGTGTCGCCCAGCCGCAGCTCATTGGCGCCGGCGGAAAATACGCCGCCGTCCGCCACCGACAGTACGCCGTTGCCGTAGTCGCCGACGTTGACGCTGCTGCCGCTGGTAACGCGCGAGCCGTCGCCCGCGATGTAGAGCTCGGCGGTTTTACGCGCGCCTGAGACGCCCGCCACCTCGATGCTGCCGACGTTGACCGCGCCGCCGTTCAGCACGTCAAGATCGCCGTACAGCGTGAGCGCGCGGCCGACATGCCACTGCGAGTTCGCCCCCGTCACCGTGGCTTTCGGGCTTAGCTTATCGGTCTCGCCGGGCCCGGAACCGTTGCCGATGCGCGCATCGAACGCGGTATTCAGCACCGCGCCGTCTTCGATCGACAGCGTAGAGCGGGCCCCCAGATCGGTGCCGACGCTGAGAAAATTGCTGACGACTCTGGAACCGGCGCCCGTCGCGACAAGATGGCTGTCGTAGCCGCGGTTGGCGCCGACCACGATCTCTTTCGCGCTGGCCAGCGCCCCTGCTTCAACCCGCAACGTACCCAGGCCCAGATTTAAACCGCCGCGCAGAACATATTGATCGTTGACGGCGCTCAATACCGCATTAGGCCCCCTGACCGTCACCAGGCTTTCATAAATCAGACCGTCATGCCGGGTACCGATATTGATGTTGTAGCCATTAACTTCGCCATTATCGATCAACAGATCCCCGCTTTGATTGCGGCCGACATAAACCGTACCGGCGTAACTCAGGGGTGCGGTAACACGGGATTCGCCATCAAAAATAGCATCATCGGCGCGCGCCATGTCGGCGGGCCCAATAAATATTAACGGCGCGGAAAAAAGTGCGAGGTAAATTTTGGAAAGCGGTCTTCTTACCGCTAAGTTATGCGATGTTTGATCTTTCATGTTCTATCTCCGGCCCAATTATTTTGGTGCCATCAAAGTTATTATTTATATGAAAAACCCAATGCATGAAGGATGCGTAGCGCGATAAGCGCGGGTGCGGACTGATTGTCATCGAGACGCTAGCTGATTGCCCCCCAGCGCTAACGCCCCGACGCCAAAAATTATCGGAACTGCGGTTCGGCCCTGACTGCCACCCCGGCTCGCGCCTGAGGCGGGTTATTTATGCGTGACGACCGGCGTGCAGGTTGGCGCGCTCAGCGACGGCGCCGAGCCCAGGATCCCCGGCATCATCAACGAGGAGCAGTCGAAGATGCGGCCTTTCTCGGTGGTGGCGCGGTAAGAAAGTTTTTGCCCGCCCAACGCATCGGGCTGAGCGCCGTTAACATTGGTCACGGTAATTTCATCCGATGATCCCAGGCCCAGCATTTTGGCGGTTTCAGCCTGCAGCAACGGAATGGCCTGATCGGTTTTCAATGTCGAACAGCCGGCGACCAGAAGTGTGATACTTAAAGCGATAAGTGGTTTTCTCATAAATTGTCCTTTGTAACCAAACAGTTCAGAATACCGAATGGCTTTATGTTTTCTCTTATCAAAATCCTCGCATAATATATTTCCCTTTCCTAAACAAAAAAACCCTCCTAAAGTAGGGAGGGTGGATAATAAAAAGTCATCAGAAACCATCTGATACGTAAAGCGAAAGGAGAGACCTTTGGGGCAGGATTATGCGCTGGTCATTGATGACCATCCTTTAGTGGCGAGCGGCATCGCTAACTTTCTGAATACGCATTGTCGATTTAAACATACCGGCGTGGCGACAAACGAGGAAAGTTGTTATCGCCACATTCTGGAAAATGGCGCTCCGCGTTTAATGGTGATCGATTTTTGGTTGTCTAGCGGCACGGCGTTAAAATTGCTCAAGGAGATAAAACAGCTCTATCCGCAAATTCGTTTCCTGGTCGTCAGCGGTGATGAAAATAACGAAATAGGGAAAAAGGTTCGCGCTGCCGGCGGGCACGGTTTCGTGCTTAAAAACGAGCCGCCAGAATTATTCGCTCAGGCCGTGGCCACGCTGATGGAAAACCGGCAATGGTTTCCTCTGGAAAATACCGAATGTGCAGCCAACGCCCACGGCCACCTGCAAAATTTTAATTTAACCCCGCGGCAAATTGAAGTATTAATCATGATGATGCGAGGTTTCCCCAATAAGAGAATAGCCGCACAGCTGTCTATTTCCGAACCCACGGTTAAAGAACACATCAGCAACATTCTAAAAAAAATCGGCGTCAGCAGCCGGGTAGAGGCCATCACCCTACTGCATGGCAGGCAGGATCGGTCGCAATGAAATTACTTCAATCATTACAAAATGATGAGATCTCCCCGCACGCGCAGATCCGCCTGCTGAACAATACCTTCATGCGCTTGGTATTCAGCTTTACCGCCGTCCCCTTTGTCGGCATGCCCTTCGCCATCTGGCTCTATTTATTGGGGAAAGAACTCACGCCAATTGTCAGCTGGATAGTGATATATCTTGGCTGCGCACTGGCCATCAGGTTATGGCACCGCCGCTATCGGCATGAATCCGAGGAAAATAACGCCGGCGTGGTGTTAAGCCGGTGGCTGCCGCGTATCAATAAAGTCGCCTTCGCGCACGGGTTGGGTATTTCATCCTTATATTTAATTACCCCAGAAAAGAACAGCTTCGACTTTTTCCTGTTATTAAATATCAGCATCGCGGCTATCGTCGCAGCCAACGCAACCCATCTGACGCCGGTCATAAGCACCTTTACGCGCTTTTTCTTCGCCTCCTGGGGGGTGCTGAATCTCGGCATTATCTGGCGATTAGACGACATCATGCCGATCGTGTTGATGCTCAATTTGCTTTACGGGTTCGCCATTTACCGGCACGCATTAACCTCACACGCCTTTTTTATTCAGCAAGCCCGTCTCGAAGAAAAAAGCTCGCGTCTGGCGGAACAATTCCGCCAGGCCAAAGAGGAGGCGGAGCAGGCGCTGCTGGATAAAAACCAATTTTTGACTACCGCCAGCCACGACCTGCGCCAACCGGTGCACGCCATGGGCTTTCTGATCGAGGCCATCATTCATAAAAATCGCGACGCCACGCTGATCCCGCAGCTGTTGGATCTGCAGCAAAGCGTGCGATCCGTGCACCTGATGTTCAATTCGCTGCTCGACCTCAGCAAGATTGAATCCGGCAACCTCAGCACCGCGGCGGCCCGCGTGGATATCGGCGCGCTGCTCGATTCGGTGATTACGCTGTTTCGCGAAGAGGCCAACAGCCGGGCGTTATCCCTGCGCACCTGGCGCCCCCATCGGCGGGTGTGCGTGATGGGCGATCAGTTGCTCATCAGGCAGTCGCTGATCAACCTGATTCAAAATGCGCTGCGTTACACGCAACAAGGCGGCGTGCTGATAGCGATCCGCCCGCGCCGGGAGCAGTGTTCAATCGAAGTGTGGGACACCGGCGTCGGCATCGCCGACGAAGAAAAAGGCAAAATTTTCTCCCCCTATTATCGCCCCGAGCTGGCGTGGAAAATCGACAGCGCCGGCCATGGATTGGGGCTGGCGGTGGTGGCCCGCTGCGCCAAATTGATGAAGGTGAAATACGGCATGCGCTCCATCGAGGGCAAAGGATCGCGTTTCTGGATGCGCTTTGCCCTCTATACCGGCGAAGACCCGCTGCCGGAAAGCGTTAACGCCTACGCCAGCGCGGCCGCCCCCGCCCGCTTCGCCTCGCTGCGCGGCGCCTGCCTGGTGGTGGACGACGACCCGCTGGTGACCTCCGCCTGGGAAAGCCTGATGAGCACCTGGGGCATTAGCGTGCGCTGCGCCGCCTCCGCCGAAGAGGCATTCGCCATCATCGATGAAGGTTTCACGCCTTTCGCCGTGCTGTGCGATCAGCGGCTGCGCTCCGGCGAGAGCGGATTCGATATCTTGAAGGCGCTGTTTGAGCGCCTGCCGAACGTCAGCGGCGCCATGGTCAGCGGCGAGTTCAACTCGCCGGTCCTGCAGGAGGCCGAGCAGGAGGGGTATCTGGTATTGAGAAAGCCGCTGGAACCGGCGAAGCTGCATGCGCTGCTGAGCCAGTGGTCGTCCTGCTAGCGCGCAGCCTGGGGCGGGGCTCTTGCCCCGCCGCCGAAGCGCTTTAAACCCCAAGCTTGCGCAGCAGCCCCTCGAGACTGCGCTCTCCCTCTTTGGTTTGGGCGCCGGCCTGCAGCCCAGCGCGAATCAGCTGCTCCGCCGCCGGGCGGGCAAACAATCCCGCCCAGGCGTCGTGCTCGCGACAGAAACCATTCCGCAGATCCGGCGCAGGCATCGCCTGCTTGGCCGCCGCGATAACGCCCGCTGGCAATGCCGCGATGTGGCGCGCCAGCCGATCGACGAACTCATCAAGCTCGGCGGCAGGCAATGCGCGGTTAATCCAGCCGTAGCGCTCTGCGGTCGCCGCGTCGATCAGATCGGCGCCCAGGATCACTTCGAGCGCGCGGCCGCGCGTCATGCGGCTCGTGAGATATTGGGTCGCGCCGCCGCCGGGCGTAATGCCCATCAGGGCTTCGCACTGGGCCAGCCCCGCCCGCCCTTCCGCGGCGAAGGCCATGTCGGCCGCCGCAACGAACTCCGCGCCGCCGCCGCGCGCCAGCCCGGCCAGCTTAACGATGGTGACCTGCGGCTGGCTGCGCAGCAGTTCGCCAAAAGCCTGGAACGGATTAAGCCCCTCCGGCGCGTTGCGCGCCAGCTCATCGAAGGCGTGCGGCTCATCGATTAAGGCCATGTCGACATGCGCAATGAAGAACTCGGGATCCGCGCTCTGGAAAACCAGCACCCGCGTATGCGGATCCTCGCGTACCGCGAGCAGTAACCGGCTGATTTCTGACATCAGCGCCACATCGAGCACGTTTACCGGCGGATTATCGATAGCAATCGTCAATACGCCGTACGCATGAGACAGCCTGAGTTTGCTGAAATCTGTATCTGTCATATCAATGTCCTTTTTGCCTGAGGGTAGCGGTGCTGGATTTTCGCGCAGCTCGTCGAATGGTATACTTTGCATACCTGGAGTCAATTACGCACCTTAAGCATCCCAGGGATACAGGAGGATACCGATGGATAAGACCGACCCGATCTACCGCGCAGACTGCCCGAGCCGCATTGTTCTCGACCAGATCGCCGACAAATGGTCAATGATGGTGCTGGAGGTGCTGCGTGAGCCGCAGCGCTTTAACGCCATCAAGCGTCGCCTGGATGGCGTTACCCAGCGCGTACTGACCCAGACGCTGCGCAAGCTGGAACGCAACGGCATGGTGAAACGCAAGGTGCTGGATGGCCGGGTGCTTGGCGTCGAGTATTCGCTGACGCCGCTCGGCGAATCCTTGCAGGGGCCGTTCTCGATACTGTTCGATTGGACGCTGGGCAATATGGCGGCGATTCAGGACAGCCAGCGCAGGTATGATGAGCAGAACCAACGCCGGCAGAATTGAGACCGGCCGCGACTATTCGCGGCCCCGCCAAGCGCCAGCGGCGAGTTCAACTCGCCGAGGGATAGCGGGTATCAAGAAAGCCGCTGGAGCCGGCGGTAGCTGGCGCTTAGCCATAGCAAGGGAAGCTGGGCCATCAGCACCAGAGCCACGCTAACCCAGGGCGTTAACGCCAGGCTGTCTCGAACCACAAGCGCGCTCCCTAAGGTTTCCCCCAGCGTTATCCCTAAGTTAAACGCGGAAATATTCAGTGCCGAAGCAAAATCTACCGCCTGTGGGGCCCAGCGCTCTGCCGTATTCAGCATCCCGGTTTGGAAAGCGGGTGATATGCCGAACGCCAGCACGCCCCAGAAAAACAGCAAAATAACCATCGGGTATTGATGGGGCAACGCGAAGAACAGAAAAATCAGCGTGACCAACAACAGGGCAAGCATGCGATGCAGCGCCGCCGACCATCCCATCGACACCGTCAGCCTGCCGCCCAGCTGATTGCCAATCAGCGTCGCCATGCCAAAAACGATGAGCAATAAACTGGCGCCATGCGACGAAAACCCGGTGATGTTAGTCAGGATCGGGGTAATAAACGTGAAGACGGCGAAGCTGGCGCCGAACCCCAAAATCGTTACCGACATCATCGCCAGGATCGCCGGCTGAAACAGGGCGGAGAGCTGCGTCGATGCCTTTCCCTGCTCAACGGCAGGCAATGCAGGCAGCCATTTTGCCGTCGCCGCCCAGGCGATAACCGACAGCAGGGCGACGGCGAAAAACGGCAGCCGCCACCCCATGCCGTTACCCAGCAGGCTGCCTGCCGGCACACCGATGACCATCGCCAGCGTCAAGCCGGAAAACATCAGCGCAATGGCCGAACCCGCCTGCCGTTTGGGCACCAGCCGAGAGGCGACCGTCGCCCCGATAGCAAAAAAGCTGCCGTGCGCAATCGCAGTCACCATGCGCCCCACCAATAACATGCTGTAGCTTGCCGACAACGCCGACAGCAGGTTGCCGGCAAAAAACAGGGCGACCAATCCCAACAATACGGCCTTGCGGGGTAAACGCGCGGTACCCAGCACCGCCAGCGGCGTGCCTATCGCCAGCGCCAGCGCATACAGCCCCACCAATTTACCCGCCGCCGCCAACGACACATGCAAATCTGCCGCGATGGCCGGCAACACCCCGACCACGATAAATTCTGCCACGCCAATGGCAAACGAGGTGACGGCTAAAGCCCAGACCCCAAGGGGCATCGACGTTTTCGCGCTCATATCCCCTCCGCGGCCGCCAACGCGATGGACTGATCCTGCTCCACCGTAGCGCCGGCGACCCCTACGCCGCCCAGAATTTCGCCGTCAGCGCCGCGCAACACGATCCCGCCGCCAAAGCTGATTAAGCCACCATTGGTGTTTTCTAAGGTATAGATGGCGCCGCCGGGCTGAGCGCCCTCCCCCAGATCGATGCTGTCGACGCCGAATAAGGCGGCGGTGCGCGCTTTCTTGATGGAAACGTCAACAGTTCCGGCAACCGCATGGTCCATGCGAATGAACTGACGTAATAATCCGGCATCATCGACCACGCAAACAGAAACGGAAAAACCTTTCTCCCCCGCCTGGGCGCAGGCGCGTTGAATAACGGTGCGGGAAATTTGTTCAAAATTCATTATCAAAACTCCTCAAATTAATTGGCGTTTTGATAATTTCAGAATTGCCGCGGCGAATAAACCAGCCGGGGAAGTCTGCAATTATTGTTTGATAATGCCAAACTTTTTCCGCATGAGCTCACTGGCAAACCGCTGCATTCGTTCCTGGCCCAGCCGCTGAGCGGGGCCGGAAATCCCCAGAGCGGCGACAATCTTGCCCTGCTGCCGCAGGGGTAATGCCAGGCAGTGTAATCCGGGCTCCGCCTCTTCCAAATCCAGGGCGTAACCCTGCTGGAGAATGGCCCGCAGCTCTTTATCCACTCCCGTCGGCAGAGTGCCCGCCCGCCGCAGGCTGCGAATGATATCCGGCTTATCCGCCAGCAGGACCTTGCCTATCGCCGACGTCAGCATCCCTTCTCTGCGGCCGCGGCCGCTGAACACCGGCTGCGGGCCATTGGCATCAGCGGCGTCCAGGTAGAGATATTCCCGAGTGCCGCAGGGCACCGCCAGATAGCACACCTCGCCGCTCAGCTCGGCGGCGAACTGAAGCACCGGGGCAAAATGCGCTTTCAGATCCTGATCCGAGTCGACCAGCGTTTGGGCTATCGCCCGTAAACGCAGCCCCAGCGAATAGCGGGTGCCGCTGCGGGTGATATACCCCATTGAGGCCAAAGTATTAAGCAACCCATATACCGTGCTTTTATGCAGCCCCGAGCGCTCGGCAAGATCCACCAGGCGCGCATCCCCCCCTGACGCCGCAATGGTTTCAAGGAGGCTCATCGCCCGCTCCACTGACTGGATCTTACGGCTTTCATCAATCATTAATATCTCTCAGTCGGTCGTCTGCTTGCCGATAGAGTAATGCGCATGAAGAAGGATAAAAAGATCTCTGTCTCCTCATCGCGTTACGCCCCTCAGCCATTGACCGCCAGCAAAAGAACCCCCCCGCACGGCGCAGCCGCAACGGGGGTTCTTAAATACAGATATGAACATATTTACATCGGCTTAGTGCATTCTGCCAGGAAGACGGCTGTCCTGCAGGTTCAGGCCACGAACAATGACCTGCCTTGACCATGGCCGCATATAAAGAAAAACCCTCTGTATACACAGAGGGTTCCGTTTAATTTCACCTATTTATAAACAGGCCGTGGGGCGTTCAGATCATTCCCACTCAATGGTCGCGGGCGGCTTGCCGCTGATGTCGTACACCACGCGGGAAATGCCGTTCACTTCGTTGATGATGCGGTTGGAGACGCGGCCGAGGAAATCGTACGGCAGGTGCGCCCAGTGCGCGGTCATAAAGTCGATGGTTTCCACTGCGCGCAGTGAAACGACCCAGTCGTATTTGCGGCCGTCGCCCATCACGCCGACCGAACGCACCGGCAGGAACACGGTGAACGCCTGGCTGACCTTGTTGTACAGGTCGGCTTTGTGCAGCTCTTCGATGAAGATGGCGTCGGCGCGGCGCAGCAGATCGCAGTACTCTTTCTTCACTTCGCCCAGCACGCGCACGCCCAGACCCGGGCCCGGGAACGGGTGGCGGTACAGCATGTCGTACGGCAGGCCCAGCTCCAGGCCAATCTTGCGCACTTCGTCTTTGAACAGCTCTTTCAGCGGCTCGACCAGGCCCAGCTTCATCTCTTTCGGCAGGCCGCCCACGTTGTGATGCGACTTGATCACGTGCGCCTTGCCGGTGGCGGAAGCGGCGGATTCGATCACGTCCGGGTAGATGGTGCCCTGCGCCAGCCACTTCACTGCGTCTTGCTTGCAGGCTTCTTCGTCGAACACTTCAACGAACACGCGGCCGATGATCTTGCGCTTGGCTTCCGGCTCGTCAACGCCGGCCAGCTCGCTCAGGAAGCGGTTTTCCGCCGCCACGTGCACGATGTTCAGGCCGAAGTGGTCGCCGAACATTTCCAGCACCTGGTCGGCTTCGTTCAGGCGCAGCAGGCCGTTGTCGACGAATACGCAGGTCAGGCGCTTGCCGATGGCGCGGTGCAGCAGCATCGCGGTCACCGAGGAATCCACGCCGCCGGACAGGCCGAGGATCACGTGGTCTTCGCCCACCTGCTGGCGGATGCGTTCAACCGCGTCTTCGATGATGGTGGCCGGGGTCCACAGGGCTTCACACTGGCAGATATCCAGCACGAAACGCTCCAGCATGCGCTGGCCCTGGCGGGTGTGGGTCACTTCCGGGTGGAACTGCACGCCGTAGAAGCGTTTTTCTTCGTTGGCCATAATGGCGAACGGGCAGGTGTCGGTGCTGGCGACGGTCACGAAGCCGGACGGGATGGCGGTCACTTTGTCGCCGTGGCTCATCCACACGTCCAGCAGCGGTTTGCCCGCCGGGCTGATGGCGTCTTCGATGTCGCGCAGCAGCGCGCTCTCGTTGACGATTTCCACCTGCGCGTAGCCGAACTCGCGCTCGTTGGAACCCTGCACATGGCCACCCAGCTGCATCGCCATGGTCTGCATGCCGTAGCACACGCCCAGCACCGGCACGCCGGCGGTGAACACGTACTCGGGGGCGCGCGGGCTGTTGGCTTCGGTGGTGCTTTCCGGGCCGCCGGAGAGGATGATGCCGCTCGGGTTGAATTCGCGGATCTGCTCTTCGCTAACGTCCCAGGCCCAGAGCTCGCAGTAAACGCCGATCTCACGCACGCGGCGCGCGACCAGTTGGGTGTATTGCGAACCGAAATCCAGAATAAGGATGCGATGCTTATGGATATTTTTTGTCATGTGAGGCGAATTCCAGCAACAGAGAAAAAGGAAAAATCTAAATCGTCAGGACGATTTCAGTCGGCGAGGCCAGGCAGTGGGCAGCGGACGGCGCGAACAAATGCGCCGGCCGCAGCCCCTGAAATCAACCCATGCGGTAGTTCGGTGACTCTTTGGTGATGGTCACGTCGTGCACGTGGCTTTCCTGAATGCCGGCGCCGCTGATGCGCACGAACTCCGCCTTGGTGCGCAGCTCGTCGATGGTGGCGCAGCCGGTCAGGCCCATGCAGGAGCGCAGGCCGCCCATCTGCTGGTGCACGATGGCTTTCAGCATGCCTTTGTAAGCCACGCGGCCTTCGATGCCTTCCGGCACCAGCTTGTCGGCGGCGTTATCGGTCTGGAAGTAACGGTCGGAAGAGCCTTTGGACATCGCGCCCAGAGAGCCCATGCCGCGGTAAGACTTGAACGAACGGCCCTGATACAGCTCGATTTCGCCCGGGGATTCTTCGGTGCCCGCCAGCATGGAGCCGACCATTACGCAGGACGCGCCGGCCGCGATGGCCTTGGCGATGTCGCCGGAGAAGCGGATGCCGCCGTCGGCGATAACCGGGATGCCGGTGCCCTCCAGCGCTTCGACCGCATCGGCGATGGCGGTGATCTGCGGTACGCCCACGCCGGTCACGATGCGGGTGGTGCAGATGGAGCCAGGGCCGATACCCACTTTAACCGCGCTCACGCCGGCTTCAGCCAGCGCCTTGGCGCCCGCCGCGGTGGCGACGTTGCCGCCGACGATTTCCAGCTCCGGGTATTTGGCGCGGGTTTCGCGAATGCGCTGCAACACGCCTTCGGAGTGGCCGTGGGAAGAGTCGATCAGCAGTACGTCAACGCCGGCGGCGACCAGCGCGTCAACGCGCTCTTCGTTGCCGGCGCCCGCGCCTACCGCCGCGCCTACGCGCAGGCGGCCGTGCTCGTCTTTACAGGCGTTCGGTTTGCGTTCCGCTTTCTGGAAGTCTTTAACGGTGATCATGCCCAGCAGGTGGAAGCTGTCGTCCACCACCAGCGCTTTCTCAACGCGTTTTTCGTGCATTCTCTGCAGCACCACTTCACGCGCTTCGCCTTCTTTCACCGTGACCAGACGCCCTTTCGGCGTCATCACCGCGGTGACCGGCTGGTTCAGATCGGTCACGAAGCGTACGTCGCGGCCGGTGATGATGCCGACCAGTTCGTTTTCTTCGGTCACGACCGGGTAGCCGGCGAAGCCGTTGCGGGCGGTCAGCTCTTTCACTTCTTTCAGGGTGGTGGCGGGGGTAACGGTCTGCGGGTCGGTGACTACGCCGCTTTCATGTTTCTTCACCCGGCTGACTTCTTCAGCCTGGCGCTCGATGGACATGTTTTTGTGAATGAAGCCCAGGCCGCCTTCCTGCGCCAGCGCGATGGCCAGGCCGGATTCGGTCACGGTATCCATGGCTGCGGACAGCATAGGGATATTCAGGCGGATATTTTTGGTCAGTTGAGTGCCGAGCTCTGCAGTGTTAGGCAGAACCGTGGAGTGTGCTGGAACCAGGAGAACGTCGTCAAACGTCAGAGCTTCTTTTGCGATACGTAGCATGGGCAATATCTCACCAGGGTGGGCTGTGAAAAAGATAAAATATTGCCGCGGCATTATACAGAGCGTAATCGGTTGCCTCCAGCACTTTCTTACAAAAACTCTTGATTACCTTTTTCAGCCATGTAGTATCGACCAATTAAGTGATTGTTTTGAAATTTGATCTGGGTCACATGTCGCTACCTACCTCGCCGCCCATTTTTACCGTAAGCCGCCTGAATCAGACGGTTCGACAGCTGCTGGAAATGGAAATGGGGCAGATTTGGCTCTCCGCCGAGATCTCCAACTTCTCCCAGCCCGCCTCCGGCCACTGGTATTTCACCCTGAAAGACGATCGCGCGCAGGTGCGCTGTGCGATGTTCCGCAACAGCAACCGCCGCACCACCTTCCGGCCGCAGAACGGCCAGCAGGTGCTGGTGCGCGCCAGCATTACGCTGTACGAACCGCGCGGCGATTACCAGCTGATCGCCGAGAGCATGCAGCCCGCCGGCGACGGCCTGCTGCAGCAGCAGTTCGAGCAGTTGAAGCAGCGTCTGAGCGCCGAAGGGCTGTTCGATCAGCAGTTCAAGCAGCCGCTGCCCGCCCCGGCCAAGCGCGTCGGGGTGATCACCTCCGCCAGCGGCGCGGCGCTGCACGATATCCTGCAGGTGCTGCAGCGGCGCGATCCTTCGCTGCCGATCGTCATCTACCCCACTTCGGTGCAGGGCGCGGAAGCGCCGCTGCAGATCGTGCGCGCCATCGACACCGCCAACCGCCGTGACGAATGCGACGTGCTGATCGTCGGCCGCGGCGGCGGTTCGCTGGAAGACCTGTGGAGCTTCAACGACGAGCGGGTGGCGCGGGCAATTTTCGCCAGCCGCATTCCGATCGTCAGCGCCGTCGGCCATGAGACCGACGTGACCATCGCCGACTTTGTCGCCGATCTGCGCGCCCCTACCCCCTCCGCCGCCGCCGAGCTGGTCAGCCGCAATCAGCTGGAGCTGCTGCGCCAGCTGCAGTCGCAGCAGCAGCGGTTGGAAATGGCGATGGACTACTATCTGGCCCAGCGGCAGCAGCAGTTCACCCGCATCAACCACCGTTTGCAGCAGCAGCATCCGCACCTGCGCCTGGCGCGCCAGCAAACGCTGCTGTTCAGGCTGCAGCGCCGCCTGGAAGACGGCATGCAAAACCAGCTGCGCCTGGCGTCGCGCCGCAGCGAGCGCGCCCAGCAGCGGCTGGCGCAGATGCAGCCGCAGGGCCGCATCCACCGCTATCAGCAACGGGTGCAGCAGCAGGAATACCGCCTGCAGCAGGCGCTGGAGCGCCGGCTCAACGCCTACCGCCAACGCTTCGGCGTGGCCTGCAGCCAGCTCGAGGCGGTCAGCCCGCTGGCGACGCTGGCGCGCGGCTACAGCGTGACGCAAACCCCGCGCGGCGAGCTGCTGAAAACCACCCAACAGGCGCAGGTCGGCGAACTGCTGAAAACCCGTCTGCAGGATGGTTGGGTGGAAAGCGAGGTGAAAACCATCACCGTCGCCAGGAAGCCGCGCAAGAAGCGCGCGGCCCAGTAACCGCCCTATTCCAACGTAAAACTCTCGCCCGGCTCGCCGTTAACCCACAGCGCGCGCGTTTCGCCGGCCGGCAGGCTCAGCTGCAGCGTACGCCACGCCGGGCGGAACTGCCCTTCGGGGGTGAGGGTCAGCATGAGCCGCTGATTGTCGCTGCGCAGCTCCCAGCGCAACCACAGCGCGTTGCCCTGCCGCCAGCCATAACTTTCCCCGTCGTCTTCGAACAACAGCCCTGACGCGCTGCCACAGCCTTTAATCGGGTACAGCCGCAGCTCGCGCCGATCGTCGGCGGCAGCGTCCACATGCGCCAGCCGCTGCGACAGCGGCAACCCGGCCCCGGCGCGCACCAGCAGCGGCAAGCGCTCCAGCGGCGCGTCCAGCACCACCGTCTGGCCGCCGCTGAACCATTGCCCGCTGTAGAAACAGTACCAACCGTCACCGTTGTCCGGCAGGTATACCGGGCGCCGGCGCTGCCCCTGCTCCACCACGCTGGCCACCAGCAGATCGCGGCCGATCAGGAAATCGTCGGTTTCCTCCAGCGTGCGCGCGTCGTGCTCATGATCGAGGAAGGTCGGGCGCAGCATCGGCTCGTCGTCGGCGCTGGCCTGCCACAGCAGGGTGTAGAAATACGGCATCAGCCGGTAGCGCAGGTTGATCGCCTCGCGCACCGCCGGGGTGACGGCCGGGTACATCCAGGGTTCGTTGACCGTGGCGTCGTCGTTCCACGAATGGATGGTGAAGCGCGGGTGCATCACGCCGTTTTGCACCCAGCGCACCAGCAGTTCGGCGTCCGGTTTGTCGCCGGAGAAGCCGCCGACGTCGTGCCCCAGGTTGTACAGCCCGGACAGGCTCATGCCCAGCCCCATGCGGATGTTGTAGCGCAGGGTCTGCCAGCTGGTGCGGTTGTCGCCGCTCCAGGTCTGCACATAGCGCTGCATGCCGGCGCAGCCGGAGCGCGAAATCAAATACGGCCGCAGCTGCGGCGCAAAGCGCTGCTGAGCCTCCATCGAGGCGCGCATCATCAGCAGCGGCATCACCGGGCGGATATGCTTGATGGCGAGCGGCCGGCCAAAGCCGTGGCAGCGCGCTTCGCCGTCCCACACTTCGTATTCGTTGTTGTCGTTCCAGGTGGAATCGATGCCCATCTCCAGCAGCTGCCGCGTAACGCCCTGCTGCCACCAGCGCACCGCCGCCGGGTTGGTGAAATCGAGGTGCGAGCCTTCGTCGTCCCAGAAGCTGGAGCGCTCCGGCGCCTCGCTCTGCGAATCGCGGATGAACAACCCCTGCTCCGCCGCCTGCCGATACTGCGGATGGTCCTGCAGCAGGCAGGGCTTGATGTTGGCCGCCAGCTTCAGGCCGGCGTCGTGGAACGCCTGGCTCAGCCGCTGAGGCTGCGGCACCTTGTCGTAGTTCCAGTTGAACACGTAACGCTTGTTGCCGATCGAGGTATAACCCGACGACAGCTGGAAAGAGTCGCAGGGAATGTCGTGCCGTTGGCATAAGGCGATGAACTGCTGCAGCTGCCGCTGGGCGTCCGGCGCGTCGGTGTAATGCATGGTCGAGCCGCTGTAGCCCAGGCTCCATTTGGGGCCGAAATGGGTTTTGCCGGTCAGCCGCACGAACGCCTTGGTGACGTCCAGCACCTTCGGCCCGAGGAACAGATAATAATCCAGATCCCCCGCCTCGGCCTGATAGCGGCGATAGGCCAGGTGGTAGTTGTCGATCTCGTTGCCCAGATCCAGCCAGCAGCTGCTCAGGTTGTCGTAGAACAGCCCAAAGCTCGCCTCTGCGCCGCGGGTGATGGTGAACGGAATGTGCTTGTACAGCGGATCGGTGCTGGCGGCGTTATAGCCCATGGCGTCCAGGTTGCGCATCTCGAAGCGGCGGCCGCTGCGTTCCAAATCGCCGGCCTTCTCGCCCAGGCCATAATAGCGTTCGCCGGCGAAGCGCCGCTGATAATGCGCCACCCCGTCGCCGTGCGGGTTAAGCAGGTAGGCGCCGGTCGGCCGGTCGGCCGCCAGCGGCCGCCATTCGCCGGCACTGTTGCAGTGTTCCCACTCCAGCCACAGCGGCTGGTGAACGGTGACCCGCAGCGCGGCGGTGCTCACCACCAGCCGGTCGTCCTGCTGCTGCAGCCGGTAGCCCGGCAGGCTGAAACCGGCGACGCTCAGCCGGTCGCGCCCCTCCCAGGGCACATCCGCCTGCGGCGCGATGCTCCAGGTGCGATCCAGCGCCAGCTCGCCGCGCTGTTTGATCAACACCCGGAACAGATTGTCTTCCAGCACGTACAGGCAAAACAGGTGGCTTTCATCGACCCGCAGCTCAATGCGATCGGCGTGCTGGCCCGCCAGCGTCCAGTTTTTCAAGGTTTTCATAAGCATCCAACTTAGCTGTTAAGTGTTTTTTTGCCGCCGCGCTCGGCGATCAGGGCAATCAGGAACAGGGCGCCGATCAGATCGAAGAAGCCCATGGCGATAAACAACGGGTTGAAGCCGACGGTGTCGGACACCGCACCGATCAATAGCGTGAACAGGAAGCTGGCGATCCAGGCGCTGGATCCGCGCATGCCGTTGACCGTCGCCATCTGGTTTTTATCGAACGACTCCACCACCAGCGCGCTGAGCATGCAGGAGATCACCTGGTGGCCGAAGCCGCCGATCGAGATCAGCGCGATCGCCACGTAGGGATCCTTAGCGATCGCCACGAACGCCAGCGACACCATCATGAAGGCGCCGGTCACCGAGCTGGCGACCACCGAGTTGACGCGGGTGCAGCCGAACCATTTGCGGTACAGCGTGGTGAGATAGCCGCTGGCGACGCTGCCGATATCCGCCGCCAGGAACGGCAGCCAGGCGAACATGGCGATGTGTTTCAGATCCATGCCGCGTTCGGTGGCCAGATACAGCGGCACCCAGAAGCTGAACACCGCCCAGGCCGGTTCGGCGAGGAAGGCCGGAATGGCGATGCCGTAAAACTTTTTGTTTTTGCACAGGATCGCCAGCGATTTGAAGAACGGCAGCTTGGGCAGCAGCGGCTCATTGTCTTCGCGGATCAGATCCAGCTCCTGCTGGCTGAGATTGGGGTGCTGCTGCGGCGAGTGGTAGAACCGCCACCACAGCGCCACCCAGATCAGCGCCAGCGCGCCGGAGAACAGGAAGGCGCCCTGCCAGCCGAAGGAAACGTGGGCGATGACGATGATCGGCGGCGCCAGCATGGCGCCAATCGAGAAACCGACGCCCGCCCAGCCGGCGGCGATCGGCCGCTCCTTTTTCGGGAACCAGTCGGAGATCGCTTTGGCGTTGGCCGGCGTGGCCGCCGCTTCCGCTCCGCCCATAAAGAAGCGCAGGATCGCCAGCTGCAACCAACTGCCCGCCCCGGCGTGCAGCATGCACACCACCGCCCAGATGCTGGCGCAGATCAGGAAGCCCATCTTCAGGCCGATCACGTCGATCAGCCAGCCGCAGATCGGTTGAAACACCGTGTAGGCCAGCTGGAACGACGCCACCACCCAGGAATATTGCTCGGTGGTCATGTTCAGGCTGGTTTTCAACTCCGGCGCCAGAATGCCCAATGAGTTGCGGGTAATGTAATTGACCGTGACGCCCAGCAGGAACAGCGCCAGCATCCACCAGCGCAGCGATTTGAATTTGCGCCGCCCGCTCTGTACGACCGTCTGATTGATTTCAACACTCATCTGTCTTCTCCATGCGGCTGCCCGGTGAAACAGCTCGCCTTTTGGTAGGGCACGTTGTGGTATCGAAGGTATGGGGGGTGAAAAATTGAGATGTCGCTCGCAAAAATAGCCCTCAATAAATCACAACCTCATGAATTATTTTCGTTTTATTTATAATTCAGCCGAAAAATTGGACTGATAAATCTATAAAATTGGTGTACCAATGCAGACTAACCAGCGAACCGGCCCAGCGAAACGGCATTTTTTGCAAAAATTATCACAGGGTGGTCAAAAGCTGGTCATAATGCCCAAGAAATGCCGCCAGCATGCTGAGAAATCACAATGAAAATATTCTCACGACCAACTTTGAAGGAGATCACAGAATGAACGGAAAGCTGAAAATACGGGAAATCGCCCGGCAAACCGGGCTGTCGATCAGCACCGTTTCCCGCGTGCTGGCGGGTAAAGCCAACACCAGCGCCGAAGCCCGGCAAAAGGTGCTGGCCTGCGCGCAGCAAAACGGCATTCTGCAGGGGATTTCCAGCGGCCGGCTGATGCTGAACAACGTGATGGTGTTCGCGCCGCAGCGGGCCTTCGACGTGCGCACCGATATTTTCTATTACAAGGTGATCCAGGGCATCACCGCCGCGCTGGCGCAGCATGAGGTGCGCATTCGCTACTGCGGGCTGGAGGAGGAACACAGCGACGGCGCGCTGTTTCTGGAAAAAATGAGCGATCCGCAGACCGAAGCGGCGCTGATTATCGGCATCGACGACGAGCACATCCACACCCTGGCCGCCGATCTGCACAAGCCCTGCGTGCTGATTAACTGCAGCGACCGGCAGATGCGGCTCGACAGCGTGTCGCCCGATCATCAGCTGATCGGCGAGTACTCGGCCAATTATTTATTCCAACAGGGCCACAGCCATATTCTCCACCTGCAGTGCCTGCGGCGGCACACCATGGAGCTGCGGCTGGCGGGCATCAGGCAGGCCTACGCCCGGCATCATATTCCCTTCGACGACGGCCGCCACCTGGTAGCCACCTCCGGCTTCGGCAGCGAAGAGGCCGAGCAGGCGCTGACCACCTACATCAACGCCATTGGCGCGCATGCGCCGCTGCCGACGGCGGTGCTGGCGGGCGGCGATTACATGGCGGTGGGGGCGGTCAAGGCGCTCAATAAGCTGCGGCTGAGCGTGCCGGGCGACGTTTCGGTGATGAGCACCGACGGCTTCAACCTGGCGGAGATTCACGATGTGCCGCTGACCTCGGTGCAGGTGCCGCGCGACGAACTGGGCTACGAGGCGATCCAGCTGCTGCAGCGGCGCATGCTGCGCGCCGATGCGCCGCCGTGCAATCTGCTGCTGCATGGCCGGCTGGCGGTGCGCGCGTCGGTCAGGCGCGTCAGCGCCAACCGCACGTCGCCGGCGGTCAGCACCCACGATCATCGGCTGTATGACGAGTAGGCTACACTTAGGCACAGTGCATTCATTCGATGAGGGTAAATTTTTTGCCTAAGGAGAGCCACTATGCCGACCCTGAGCGCGCGTTCCGTCATTCCCCCTTACATGCTGCGACGCATCGTTGAGCACGGCAGCGCACCGCAGCGCGATTGCGCCCTGCACACCCTGAATCATGTCCAGAGCCTGCTCGGCAACCCGCCGCTGCGCACCCCCGGCGCCGGGACCGCCCGCGCCGGGGAGGCGCTCCGCGATATCTACGACGCGCAAAACGGCACCCAGCTGCCCGGCAAGCAGGTGCGCAAAGAGGGCCAGCCCAGCAACCGCGACGTGGCGGTGGACGAAGCCTACGACTACCTCGGCGTCACCTACGATTTCTTCTGGCAGGCATTCCAGCGCAATTCGCTGGATAACCGGGGCCTGCCGCTGACCGGCAGCGTGCACTACGGCAAGGAATACCAGAACGCCTTCTGGAATGGCCAGCAGATGGTGTTCGGCGACGGCGACGGTGAAATCTTCAACCGCTTTACCATCGCCATCGACGTGGTCGGCCACGAGCTGGCGCACGGCGTGACCGAAAGCGAAGCCGGGCTGATTTACTACCAGCAGGCCGGCGCGCTGAATGAATCGCTGTCCGACGTGTTCGGCTCGCTGGTCAAGCAATTCCATCTGCGGCAAACCGCTGGCCAGGCCGACTGGCTGATCGGCGCCGGCCTGCTGGCCAAGGGCATCAACGGCAAGGGGCTGCGTTCGATGTCGGCGCCCGGCACCGCCTACGACGACCCGCTGCTGGGCAAAGACCCGCAGCCGGCCGACATGCAGGGCTACGTGCAGACCAAGGAAGACAACGGCGGCGTGCACCTCAACTCCGGCATTCCCAACCGCGCCTTTTATCTGGCGGCCACCGCGCTGGGCGGCTTCGCCTGGGAAAAAGCCGGCTACGTTTGGTACGACACGCTGTGCGACAAGGCGCTGCCGCAGAACGCCGACTTCGCCACCTTCGCCCGCACCACGGTGAAACACGCGCTACGGCGTTTCGATAAGACGATAGCCGATAAGGTGCAGCAGGCCTGGCGTCAGGTGGGGGTGGAATGACGCAACCGCTGCCGCCGCTCAATCAGGATACGGTCATTGAACTGGCGCGCGAGGGCGGCTTTGCCTTTATTCCCAAGCTGGCGGGCCTGCGGCGCATCGCGCTGGCCGATATTACGCCGGCGCAGCGGCAGCGCCTGAACCAGCTGCTGAACCAAACGCTGCCCTATGCGCGGGAAGCGGGCCAGCCAGACTCCCCCGGCTGTGGCGACCAACGCTATTTTCGCGTGCAAATCAATTACGCCAGCCAAAACCTGTGCAGCGAAATCGTGCTGCTGATCCCGGAGACCCGCGCGCCGCAGGCGCTGGTGGACCTGTGGAAAACCGGTCAGGTTGATGAGTGAACGCTTACAACGGCTGATAACTGAATAGCACGCGCTTTTTGGATACCAGCCCGTGGCCGCTCTGGCACAGGTAATCCACCGCGCCGCAGGCCTTCAGTTCCTGCAGCGGCTGCCCACAGTCCGGGCAGTGGGCCAGCTGCTGATAATCTGCGTTGCACGCGGCGCAATGATAGTGACCATTCACCCACTCCATCGTTTGTTCGCATTGCGGACAGTGCGCTTCCATACTGACTCCCAAAGCCTGCTCAGCAGGCGTTATTGTCGCGGCCAATTTGGGTGCGGACAGCGCGCAGAACCCGCAGCGTACACAGAGTACGTGAGGAGTTCGAGCACTGCCCAATCCCAAAGTGGCAAGTAAAATAGCCTGGTGTACAGACTTTAGATGAGGCCCCACGAGCGCAAAAAATATATCCCCAGCGCGGTGGTAAAGAACGAACCGACGGTGGTGATGGCGATAATATTGGCCGCCAGCGTGGCGTTGCCGCCCATGGCGCGCGTCATCACGTAGCTGCCCGAGGCGGTCGGCGTGGCGGAAAACAGAAAGATGATCCCCAGCGCCGCGCCGTGAAAACCGCACAGCCAACCGCCGAGCGTCATCAATATCGGCACGATAAACAGCTTGGCCGACGACGACAGCGCCGCCACGTTGGAGGAGCGGAACATGGCGCGCAGATCCAGGCTGGCGCCGGTGCACAGCAGCGCCAGCGGCAGCGACAGCGCGGAGATATAGCCGCCGGTTTGCCGGACCACCTGAGGAATGCCCAGGCCGGTCTGCGCATAGGCCAGCCCGCACAGCAGGCCGATGATCAGCGGGTTGGTGACGATGCTGCGCAACAGCGACAAGCGGCTGATTCGTTTGCCCTTCCCACCCTGCAGGCTGCGCGTCAGGGTGATCACCGACAGTACGTTGAACAAGATCACCGTCACCGTCAGGTACAGCGAGCCGAGCGCCACCCCTTCGCTGCCGTAGGCGGTCATGGCGTAGGCCAGGCCGACGATGGCGGTATTGGCGCGGAAGCCGCCCTGCACGAACACGCCCCGCTCGCGCGGTTCCTTAACCAGCCACACAGCGGCCACTTCCAACAGCAGGAAGGTCGCGAGGGTGCCTATCGCCCCGAAGATCACCAGCGACAGGTTGCCCAGCAGCTGCGGATGGTTGGTGGCGATGCTGAAAAACAGCAGACAGGGCAGCGCCAGATTGAACACCAGCTTGGTGGCGCCGTCGATAAAGCGATCGTCCATCAGGCGCCAGTGGCGCAGCAGGATGCCCAGCAACATCATTAACAGATTGGGTACGGTGACGTTGAATGCAAAACTCCAGGTTTCCCAGGACATGAGGTTCCTTCAGGCTGGCGGCGGTAATCTTCAGATAATAAACAATAAAAAAGGGTGCGGCATCACTGCCACACCCCTTTTTATCGATTTATTTGCTTTTCTTCAGGTGGCTCATCAAGCGCTTGCGCTTACGCATCTGGTTTGGCGTCAGCAGGTTGCGCTTGCCGGCGAACGGGTTGTCGCCCTCTTTGAACTGGATGCGGATCGGCGTCCCCATCACCTTCAGCGAGCGGCGGAAGTAGTTCATCAGGTAACGCTTGTACGAGTCGGCCAGATCGCTCACCTGGTTGCCGTGGATCACCACGATCGGCGGATTGTACCCGCCGGCGTGGGCATATTTCAGCTTCACGCGGCGGCCGCGCACCAACGGCGGCTGATGGTCGTCGGCGGCCATCTGCATGATTTTGGTCAGCATCGAGGTGTTCACGCGGCGGGTCGCGCACTCGTAAGCTTCCTGCACCGATTCGAACAGGTTGCCGACGCCGCTGCCGTGCAGCGCGGAGATGAAGTGCACGCGGGCGAAATCGACAAAGCCCAGGCGCAGATCGAGCATCTCTTTCACGTGTTCGCGATCTTCTTCGCTCATGCCGTCCCACTTGTTGACCGCAATCACCAGCGAGCGCCCACTATTGAGGATAAAGCCGAGCAGCGACAGGTCCTGATCGGAAATGCCTTCGCGCGCGTCGATCACCAGCAGCACCACGTTGGCGTCTTCGATCGCCTGCAGGGTTTTGATTACCGAGAATTTCTCTACGGTTTCCGTTACCTTGCCGCGTTTGCGCACCCCGGCGGTGTCGATCAGCACGTATTCGCGCTCGTCGCGCACCATCGGAATATAAATGCTGTCGCGCGTGGTGCCCGGCATGTCGTACACCACTACGCGCTCCTCGCCGAGGATGCGGTTAGTGAGGGTAGACTTGCCTACGTTCGGGCGGCCGACGATCGCCAGCTTGATCGGCAGATCCTGTGGGTTGAAGTCGTCTTCCGGCTCTGCAAACTCTTCGGGGTTTTCGCCTTCCTGCTCGGCCCAATAGGCGGCGTTGGCCTCTTCTTCGGTCAGCTCGGCTTCTTCCTCTTTAGCCGGAACGAACGGCACCAGCACGTGCTCGATCAGCTGAGTGACGCCGCGGCCGTGCGAAGCGGCGATGGCATAAACGTCGCCCAGGCCCAGTGAGTAGAAATCGGCGGTGGCCATGTCCGGATCCATGCCGTCGGTCTTGTTGGCCACCAGGAAGGTCGCCTTCTGGCGGTTGCGCAAATGCTGGGCGATACCCTGATCGGCCGGCATCAGGCCGGCGCGGGCGTCGACCATGAACAGCACGATATCGGCCTCTTCAATCGCCAACAGCGATTGGCCGGCCATGCGCGTTTCAACGCCGTCTTCGGTGCCGTCAATACCGCCGGTATCGACGATGATAAATTCATTGCCCTCAACTTCAGCACGACCATACTTGCGGTCTCGCGTTAGCCCGGGGAAATCCGCCACCAGCGCATCGCGCGTCTGTGTCAAACGGTTAAACAAGGTGGACTTACCCACATTCGGGCGCCCGACCAGCGCGACGACAGGTATCATTGTTGAAGCCTCATTACTTAATAATCAATGCGTTACTGCAATCCGGATAGACACCGGCAATGCAGCTTATAAAATACGAAACGGCCCCTGAACCCTCAGGAGCCGTTTTCCCCTTCATCTTTCGCGCCGCAGCGGCGCGCAGCCTGTCGGGTAGCGAAAAGGTTGCGACGACCGACGTTAGCGGGTGAAAGCGTAAACTTTCCCGCCGCGGGCCTGGATGACCAGCTTATCGCCAGCCACCATCGGCGCAGACAGGAAGCCGGAGCTGTCCACTTCCTGCTGGGCGACAAAACGGCCGTCCGTGGTGTTGATCCAGTGCAGGTAGCCTTCGGCGTCGCCGGTCACCAGATAACCATTATACATCACCGGCGGCGTCAGGTTGCGGTGCAGCAGATCGCTCTGCGTCCACACGGTCACGCCGCCTTCGGTGCTCAACGCCACCACCCGGTCATTCTGGTCGATCAGGTAAATGCGGCCCGCGTCGACGATAAAGTCGTTCACCGAGCCCAGTTCGCGTTTCCAGATGATCTGGCCGGAACGCAGATCCAGCGCCGTCAGGTTGCCATTGTAACCCAATGCGTAGACGATGCCTTCAACGATTACCGGCGTGGTGTCCACATCGTTCAGGCGGTCGATCTCGGTCGCGCCGCTCGGCTGGGAAATGCGCTGCTGCCAAATCAGCTGGCCCTGCTGCAACAGCACGGCGCTGACGCGGCCGTTGTCGCCGCCGACGATGGCTGCGCCGAAGGCGACGGACGGCGCGGACTCGCCGCGCAACGACAGCGATGGCATGTCCAGGTTAACCGTCCACTTCACCGCGCCGTCAGACTCGTTCAATGCCTGCAGCAGGCCATTGGAGGTGTGGATCAGCACCATGCCGTCGCTGATCACCGGGCGAGAAATCGCTTCGCCGGCCACTTTGGTCTGCCAGGCTACGGTGCCGTCAGCGGTATTCAGCGCGTAAACCACCGCTTTCTCGCTGCCGACATAGGCTTTATCGCCTGAAACCGTTATGCCGCCCGACAGCAGCGCCGGCAGGTTGCTGGAGAAGAAGCCGGTTTTCTCGGAGAGATCGACCTTCCACTTCTCGTTGCCGCTGTCGGCGTCCAGCGCCTTCACGATGCCGTGACGGTCCGCGGCGTAAATGGTGCTGTCCTGGAAGGCCGGGCGCAGGTGAGAATAGAACTCACCGATGCCGTCGCCGACCGAGGTGCTCCACGCCTTGTTCGGCGTAAACTGATTTTCAACTTTCGGCAGCGGCGACATGGTAACCACGTCTTCTTCACTGTTAAACAGCGAGCAACCACTCAGCAAGGCAACGGAAACCAGTCCGACCAAGAGTGTTTTACGCAATTGCATGGGAATTCCCCTTAGCTGGACAAGTTATTCAATTTCATGCGCAGCAGTACCTGCAGCGCCTGAGAAGCGTTGGATTCAATGCCTTTGCTGTAAGCTTCGCGCGCGCCCTTGGCGTCGCCCTTGGCCAGCAACACGTCGCCGCGCACATCCTGCGTCATCGCCGTCCAGCCTTCGCCTTTCACGCCATCCAGCGTTTTCAGCGCTTCATCCAGCTTTTTCTCCTGCAGCTGGACGCGCGCCAGACGCAGGTTGATCATCGACAACAGGTTATCGTCTTTGGTCTGGCCCTGCGCCAGCGCCAACTGCTGTTCCGCCTTGGCGAAATCGTTCTGCTCGACAAAATGCCTGGCCAGCTGCAATGCGGCCAATACGCCGTAGCTGTTGCTGTTGGCCTGGATGAATTTCTCGGCGGCGGCCACGTCGTCCGGCTTACCGGCCGCCAGGCGATCGCTGGCCTCCTGGTAGGATTGCGACGCTGCCATCATGTTGGAGTTTTGGTTGCTCTGCCAAAAGCGCCAGCCGACCAGGGCACCAATTCCGAGCACCACGCCCACCGCCAGCGCTTTGCCGTTTTCGGCAAAGAACCGACGCACGGCGTCGACTTGTTCGTTTTCAGTGGTATAGACTTCCACGGTGTCCTTCTCCTTAACCTAACATCATAGCCAGACGCTCAGCGACTTCGCTTTGCGCCAGCGTTTCTTGTTCACCACTGCGCAGGTCTTTCACCACCACCTGTTGTGCCGCAACTTCGTTTTCGCCCAGAATCAATGCGACGCGCGCGCCCCATTTGTCTGCCCGGGTGATCTGCTTCTTGAAGTTGCCGCCACCGTAGTTGGTCATCAGTTTCAGCTGCGGCGCGGCGTCACGCACCTGCTCCGCCAGCTGCATCGCCGCGCTCTGAGCGCCGGCGCCGGAAGAAATTACGTATACATCAATGGTGGACGGCGCCTTGAACGCCGGGTTGACCGCCTGAACCAACAGTACCAGACGCTCCAACCCCATCGCAAAGCCTACGGCAGGCGTCGCGCGCCCGCCCAGCTGCTCGACCAAACCGTCGTAACGGCCGCCCGCGCACACCGTGCCCTGCGCGCCCAGGCTGGTGGTCACCCACTCGAATACCGTGCGGTTGTAGTAGTCCAGACCGCGCACCAGGCGTTCATTGATGGTATATGGGATACCTGCCTGCGCCAAAAGTTCACACAGACCGGCGAAGTGAGCGCGGGATTCTTCATCCAGGTACTCGGACAGGCGCGGCGCGTCGTTCAACAGCGTCTGCACCTCCGGGTTTTTCGAGTCCAGCACCCGCAGCGGGTTGCTGTACATGCGGCGTTTGCAGTCTTCGTCCAGCGCCTCGACGTGCTGCTCGAGGAAGGCCACCAGCGCATCGCGGTAGTTGGCGCGGGCCTCCAGCGAGCCGATGGAATTCAGCTCCAGCCTGACGTGCTCGGCGATGCCCAGCGCGCGCCACCAGCGGGCGGTCAGCAGGATCAGTTCGGCGTCGATGTCCGGGCCTTGCAGGCCGAACACTTCCACACCCAGCTGATTGAACTGGCGGTAGCGGCCTTTTTGCGGACGCTCATAGCGGAACATCGGGCCGATGTACCACAGACGCTGTTCCTGATTGTACAGCAGACCATGTTCGATGCCGGCGCGAACGCAGCCAGCCGTGCCTTCCGGACGCAGCGTCAGGCTTTCGCCGTTGCGGTCTTCGAAGGTATACATCTCTTTTTCTACGACGTCGGTCACTTCGCCGATCGCGCGTTTGAATAACGGGGTCTGCTCTACAATCGGCAACCGGATTTCGCTGTAACCGTAGCCGCCAAGCACCTGCTTGAGGGTGCCTTCAATACGCTGCCATAATGCCGTGTCTTCCGGCAGGTAGTCGTTCATGCCGCGAATGGCTTGAATGTTCTTTGCCACGTGAGTTCTCTGTCCGTTGTCTATAAAAATGAACCCGATTATAGGGACTTTGCCGCCCCGTATTCAACGCGGATGCGGTTTTCTGCCCCGCGGGTTCATAAACCAGCGGGCCAAACAGCCCGCCATATCGATATGATGCTTATTTTTCCAGCAGGTTGACCGAGATGCGATTGGCTTCATCCATCATCGAAGCCTTGGCGCGGATCTTCGCCTCCAGCTGGTCAATCATCTGCTCGTTGTCGAAACGTTCTTTCTGGCGCACGCCGTCTTCGTAGAAGCCGCTCTTGTTGTGGCCGCCGGTGACGCCCATGGTCGACACCAGCGCTTCGCCCGGCCCGTTGACCACGCAGCCGATGATCGATACGTCCATCGGCGTGATGATGTCTTCCAGACGCTGCTCCAGCGCGTTCACCGTGCCGATCACGTCAAACTCCTGGCGCGAACAGGTCGGGCAAGCGATGAAGTTGATGCCGCGCGCGCGAATGCGCAGCGATTTCAGAATGTCGAAACCGACCTTCACTTCTTCCACCGGATCGGCCGCCAACGAGATGCGCAGGGTATCGCCGATGCCTTCCGACAGCAGCAGCCCCAGGCCGATAGCCGATTTCACCGAGCCGCTGCGCGCGCCGCCGGCTTCGGTAATGCCGAGGTGCAGCGGCTGATCGATGCGCGACGCCAGCAGGCGGTAAGACTGCACCGCCAGGAACACGTCGGAAGCCTTGACGCTGACCTTGAACTGGTCAAAGTTGAGGCGATCCAGGATATCCACGTGGCGCATGGCGGACTCGAGCAGCGCTTCCGGCGTAGGTTCGCCGTACTTTTCCTGCAGGTCCTTCTCCAGCGAGCCGCCGTTGACGCCGATGCGGATCGGGATGTTCTTGTCGCGCGCGCAATCCACCACCGAGCGGATGCGCGATTCGTTGCCGATGTTGCCCGGGTTGATGCGCAGGCAATCCACGCCGTATTCGGCGACCTGCAGCGCGATGCGGTAATCGAAATGAATATCGGCGACCAGCGGCACGTTGACCTGCTGCTTGATCAGCTTGAACGCCTCGGCGGCATCCATGGTGGGAACCGAAACGCGGACGATATCGACGCCGACGCGCTCCAACGCTTTGATCTGATTAACCGTTGCTTCAACATCGGTGGTACGGGTGTTGGTCATCGACTGTACGGCAATCGGCGCGCCATCACCAATAGGCACCTTGCCGACGTAAATTCGCGTTGATTTTCGACGGTTGATGGGCGCTTGGTTATGCATTACTTACTCTCCATTGTTGCTCTGACATCACGGCCACTGCCGCGCAATTACTGCGCGGCAACGGTCAGGCGAGCAACACGGTTTGACTTAACGAACCGGCTTAAATCAACCGGCTTACCTTGATATTGAATCTGCACTGCGGCCGGGGCGCCGATGGTCAGTTTATACGGCGCGGTGCCGGCCAGGTTCAGCTTGCCGCCGCTCTTCTGGGTGCCGCTGAACAAGGTTTTGCCGTTGGCGTCGGTCACCTGCAGCCAGCAATCGGCCGAGAAGTCCATCACCAGCGCGTTAGGATCGGCTGCGGCCGCCGCCACGCCCGCGTCTGCGGTCGGCAACGGGGCCTGGGCGGACGGTGCCGCCGGCGCCGTTTCCGGCAACGTCGTCTGGCTTGGCGACACCACGGCGGGCTGCTGCGCTTCGGCGGCAGGCGCCTGAGCGATCGCCGCCGGCGCCTGTGGCGCAGCGCCGGTATCAACCGGCGTGGTGGCGTTGTCCGTCAATGGCACGCTGGTGCCGCCGTCGGCGTTGCCGTCGGTCAACGGAACCTGTTGACCTTCGTTGTTTTGTGAAAGCTGGGCGGAAGACTGATCGGCCATGGTGGCGATCTCATCCTGCTGCGCCTTGTGGTTTTGCCACCACCAGGCGCCGGTCAGGCCGATCACCACGAACACGATCAGCCAGGTGAAGCTCATCAGCCAGCCATCGCGTTTTTTGCGGCGTTTGCCCAGAGAGAAGCTCTGCATCGGCGCAACCTTCGCCATTTTCAGCGGAGCCTGCTTGGCCAGGATCGGCAGCAGTTCGTCTTCCGGCAAATGCACCAGCTTGGCGTAAGAACGGATATAACCGCGCACAAACGTCGAAGCGAGATCGGCGGAAATGCTGTCTTCTTCGATGTCGCGCACGGTAGACATTTTGAGGCACAGGCGCTCTGCTACCGCCTGTTGGCTCAGCCCGAGTTGCTCACGGGCCTGACGCAGGCGTTGGCCCGTCGTCATCGATTCGGTTTTATCTTGGGAGGCTTCAGTATTCATTAGCTAAGAACTGCTGGTACTGTTTGGATTGTGGAAAACTTCGCGCTAGCTGCTTGCCATAGCGTTGAACGCTATCCTGACGCCCGGCTAACGCGGCGAAACGAATCTGTAACCATAAGCTGCTGGCGCTGGCCGGCAGAACATGTTGATAACTATCCAATAAAAGTTGCGACTGTATGCGCTTCCCTTCTCCAAATTGCTTTTCTGCCTCCACCAACAGTGGAGTGCCCTTGTCCGGATCGACCTTCAGCGCGCGGGTCAACAAGGTGCGCGCTTCGTCATTCTGTCCGGCCTTGAGAAAACAGTAACCTGCGTTTTCCAGGCTATCGGCGACCTGACCGTAATCGGGCGCCAGCGCCGCGGCGCTAAACTGCTGTTGTGCCGGTACATACTGCCCTAAACTGCAAAGAAACGCACCGTAATTATTCAATACGGTGCCATTGCCCGGCGCAAGTTTGAGCGCCTGCCGATAGCGCTGTTCGGCAGCGGCGTTCTCGCCAATCCGCTGCTCGTAGAGCGCCATGCCCAATTGGCTGCGGTAATCCTGCGGGGCCGCGTCCAGCGCCTTTTCCAGATTCTGCCGCGCGGCGTTCATATCGCCCTGCTGCAGATATTCCAGACCCAGCCGCAGCCGCGTCTGGCCCGCTTCGCCAGACTGCGCGTCCTTTTCCGGCGAGGAACCGGAACAGCCTGCCAGTAAACCGGCCGCCAGCAACACTCCCCACAGTTTCAGCTTCATGCCCGCATTTATTTCCTTATCGGCGGTTATCGGTTCGCCTGCCGCGGTGATTTTTCGCATAACAGGCTGTTAGATAACAAAAACAATGCTATAGGATTCAGACCGCCCGCACGTTGATAGGTTCCCCGGCCATTTTCTTTTTCAGGGTACGCTTGGTACGGTCGATCACCTCACCCGCCAGTTGCCCGCAGGCGGCGTCGATGTCGTCACCGCGGGTTTTACGAACAATAGTCGTAAAGCCGTATTCCATCAACACTTTGGAGAAACGATCCACCCGGCTGTTGGAGCTGCGGCCGTAAGGGGCGCCCGGGAAGGGGTTCCATGGGATCAGGTTGATCTTGCACGGCGTATCCTTCAGCACTTCCGCCAGCTGATGCGCGTCGTCGGTGCTGTCGTTGATGTGATCCAGCATCACGTACTCGACGGTGACCCGCCCCTGGTTGGCGTTGGATTTCTCCAGGTAGCGGCGCACCGCGGCCAGGAAGGTCTCGATGTTGTACTTGCGGTTGATCGGCACGATCTCGTCGCGGATCTGATCGTTGGGCGCGTGCAGCGAGATCGCCAGCGCCACGTCGATCATGTCGCCCAGCTTGTCCAGCGCCGGCACCACGCCGGAGGTAGACAGGGTCACGCGGCGTTTGGACAGGCCGAAGCCGAAGTCGTCCAGCATGATCTCCATCGCCGGCACCACGTTGTTCAGGTTGAGCAGCGGCTCGCCCATGCCCATCATCACCACGTTGGTGATCGGGCGTTCGCCGGCGACTTTCAGCGCGCCGATGATTTTCGCCGCGCGCCACACCTGGCCGATGATCTCCGACACGCGCAGGTTGCGGTTAAAGCCCTGCTGCGCGGTCGAACAGAATTTGCACTCCAGCGCGCAGCCTACCTGCGAGGAAACGCACAGGGTAGCGCGGTCGCCGTCCGGGATATACACGGTTTCGACCTGCTGATCGCCCACTTTGATCGCCCATTTGATGGTGCCATCGGCTGAACGCTGTTCTTCGGCCACTTCCGGTGCGCGGATCTCGGCGACGCGCTGCAATTTTTGACGCAGGACCTTGTTGATATCGGTCATCTGCTCGAAATCGTCGCAGCAGTAGTGGTACATCCACTTCATCACCTGATCGGCGCGGAACGGCTTCTCGCCCATTTTGGCGAAGAATTCGCGCATTTGCTGCCGGTTCAGATCCAGCAGGTTAATTTTGGCTGCGGCCGGTTGTTCCGCGTTAACGGATTGAGTAGACAGCGAATTATTTTCAGACACGGTGTGCTCGGACGTGATGGGTTCTAACATAATGATCTCTGGCCTCGTTGTTACACGTTATGGCGCTAAAGAATGGAAAGTAAGTTGTGCGGTGCAAACCGGGTACCCCGGGGACGGCACTAAAAACGCGCCCCTGACGAGTCGTCTCATCAGGGGCGCGGCATTGTACAAATTTTAGTAGCGGGTTTCCATGTCTGAAAGGCATTCAGGGCATTTTTATTGTTTCAGCCGGTGAATGCGCGCTTCCTGCCAGGAAACGCCGAGCATCAACGTGGGCAGATTTCGCTTTCGTTGAAGAAGTATGCGATTTCGCGCTGTGCGGATTCTACCGCGTCGGAACCGTGAACGGCGTTAGCGGTGAAGCTGTCCGCGTAGTCGGCGCGCAGGGTGCCAGCCAGTGCGTTGTCAGGGTTGGTTGCGCCCATGATGTCACGGTTGCGCTGTACCGCGTTTTCCGCTTCCAGAACCTGTACCACGATCGGGCCGGAGGTCATGAACTCAACTAGGCCGTCGAAGAATGGGCGACCTTTGTGCTCGGCGTAGAAGCCTTCAGCCTGTTCGCGGGTCAGACGCAGCATTTTGGATGCGATGATTTTGAAGCCTGCACGCTCGAAACGCGCATAGATTGCGCCGATGTCGTTGTTGGCTACGGCGTTTGGTTTAATGATGGAAAAGGTACGTTCTACGGTCATGATGGCCTCTGTATAGCTTCCAAAACAGGCCGGTCTGCAACAAAGCCGGCCTTCTCAAGTGGCGCAGATTATATGTGCGCCGTTAACGCTTGCCTACGGGAAAATCAACATTTCATTAAAAAAATATGATCTTCATGGGGCATCATCGACGCCGCCGGCAAGGGTTACTGGGTTTTGTCGGTCGACGGAATGATGTTGCGCAGCCAGCTGCCCCAGCGGCGCTGATAGAACGGCTGGGTATGGGTGATCAGATAGTGGCTGACCCCGCGCTCTTTTTCCGACACCAGGCAGAAATCCACCGGTTCGTCGTTGGGCGCCGTTTCGCTGGCCACGCCGCCGGCTTCGTTGATCAAGGCGTCGATCTCCGCCGGCTCGCCATCCACCTCCAGGCCGACCAGCAGATTGGGCTTTTCGTCCACCGCCCGATCGTGCATCAGCGCCAGAAAGGCGCGGCGCACCGGCTTGCGCTGGCTGAACAGCGTGGTCAGCGCGTCCACCATCGCCGCAGGGTATTCTTCGGGCTGGCCGAGCAGGATCTGCGTGTCCTTGTCGACATAGTGCTCCACCGGCTTGGCGACGCCGCCGGTGGCCAACAGCATCGCCACCTCTTCCGGGTAAAACTCCTTGCCGTACTCCGCCTTCGGGTTGAGGAACAGATCGGCGCCCTGGGTGATTTCAAACAGCACCCGCGCCGGCAGCGCGATGAACGGCTGTTCGTCCTCAACGGCTTTCTGCAGCGCTTCCAGCGAGGAGAAGAACGGAATGATGCTGCCGCCGTCCTGCTTTTCCCAGTGCTGGATATTGATGGGGGTATCGGCGTTCAGGATGACGTCTCCGTCCTGCGGCACCTGTTCGCTGTCGCCGAGGATCAATACCGTGGCCTCCAGCAGCTCGCGGAAGAACGCCGGGCGGTGGGCCGGCTCCGTTACCGCCAGCTTCAGCAGGCGTTCAAGTTCGTTCTCGCCGGGGGCGGCATCCTGATGATGGGAACTCATGGCAAACTCCAGGGATCAAATAACGGGGCCCAGCATGCTGGGCCCCGACGATAACGCCTATTCTAGCGCCCGCGATAACGGGCGTTCAATTATTTGGCCTTGCTCAGCAGCAGATTCGCCAGGGCGCGCACGCCCAGGCCGGTCGCCCCGGCGGACCACTGATCCACCGCGCCTTTGCGGTAGGTGGCGGAACAGTCGATGTGCAGCCAGCCTTTTTGGTAGTTCTTCACAAAGTGCGACAGGAAGGCGGCCGCGGTGCTGGCGCCGGCGGTGTAAGCCGGGCCGGCCACGTTGTTCAGCTCGGCGAAGTTGGACGGCAGCTGGCTGCGGTGGAACTCGGCCAGCGGCAGGCGCCAGAACGGCTCCTGCTCCGCCGCCGCACTGCTCAGCAGCGCCTGCGCCAGCGCGTCGTCGAAGCTGAACAGCGCGTGATAGTCGTTGCCTACCGCAGTCTTCGCCGCGCCGGTCAGGGTGGCGCAGTCGATAATCAGCTGCGGATTCTGCTCGGATGCGTCGATCAGGCCGTCGGCCAATACCAGGCGCCCTTCCGCATCGGTGTTCATCACCTCGACGGTTTTGCCGTTGCGGTAGCGAATGATATCGCCCAGCTTGAAGGCGTTGCCGCTGACCATGTTGTCAGCGCAGCACAGGTACAGCTTCACCCGCTGCTGCAGGCCGCGCGCCGCCGCCAGCGCCAGCGCGCCGGTGATGGTGGCCGCGCCGCCCATGTCGGCCTTCATCGAGTCCATAAAGGCGCTCTGTTTCAGGCTGTAGCCGCCGGTGTCGAAGGTGATGCCCTTGCCCACCAGGCAGGCGAAGACCGGGGCATCCGGATTGCCGGTCGGGTTGAAATCCAGCGCCAGCAGCACCGGCGAACGGTCTGAGCCGCGGCCGACGGTGTGGATGCCGGCATAGTTCTGCTCGCGCAGATCTTCGCCCTTGGTGATGCGATAGCTGACGGCATCGCAGCCGACGTCGCACATCAGGTCGACGGCGCGGGTCGCCAGCTGTTCCGGGCCCAGCTCTTCCGCCGGCATATTGATGGTGTCGCGCACCCAGTCAATAATCTTCAGGCGCTGATCCAGCTCTTTGCGCTCGGCTGCCGGCAGCTCCGCCCATTCGACCTTGCGTTGGCCCTTCGGCCCGCGGTAACCCTGCCAGAACGCCCAGCTGTTTTCCAGATCCCAACCTTCGCCGGTCAGCTGCACGTTTTTGATGCCCTGACCGTCGATTTTGCGCCCGGCGCGCTGAACCGCGCCCAGCTTGTCGTTGCCGATCAGATGAATAGTCATCCCTTCCGCGTCGGTGCTCAGCAGCGCTTTCTCGCCCCAGCGAGCGTCGGCAGGCTGTTGCGACAGCCTGACCTGCATGAATTCTGTTGTCATAGCCTTCTTACTCCGGATTATTCTTTTATTAATCTTGTCGGATACAAAATAAACGGGCCGCCGATGGCAGCCCGTTACGCTATTTACTCCGCTTCATCTAACCAGACCAGCAGGATCGCTTCCAGTATTTTTTCGTTGGAAGCCTGAGGATCGTCGTCGAACTCTTCGAGATCGCAAATCCACCGGTGCATGTCGGTAAAACGCACGGTTTTCGGATCGGTGTCCGGGTATTGGTCGTACAGGGCTTCGCCGATTTCTCGGCTGTCGGTCCACTTCAGTCCCATTATGATCTCCTGATTGGCGCCGCGGCTAACAATTAATGCTCACGCGCGTGGTTGACGGTATAACGCGGCATTTCAACCACCAAATCTTCGTCGGCGACCAGCGCCTGACAGCTCAGGCGGCTTTCCGGCTCCAGGCCCCAGGCCTTGTCCAGCATGTCGTCTTCCAGCTCGCTGCTCTCTTCCAGAGAATCGAAGCCTTCACGCACGATGCAGTGACAGGTGGTGCAGGCGCAGGATTTCTCGCAGGCGTGCTCGATTTCAATGCCGTTGCGCAGCGCAACGTTGAGGATAGATTCCCCTTGTTCGGCTTCCAGTACCGCCCCCTCCGGGCATAAATCTTGATGGGGCAGGAAAACAATTTTAGGCATGGTTAAACCTCATCCACAGAATGGCCAGCCAGCGCGCGGCGGATGGAAGCATCCATGCGGCGCGCGGCAAAATCTTGCGTTTGTGCATCTAATGTTTTGATTGCGTCTTCGATGGCGGCGGGGGAGTCGCCCTGCACCGCCTGCTGCAGCGCCTGCGACGCGGCGGCGATCGCCTGGCTTTCCGCTTCGCTCAGCAGCGCGGCGTCGCTGGCCAGCGCGCCCTGCAGGCTTTCCAGCACCCGCGAGGCTTCCACCCGTTGTTCCGCCAACTTGCGCGCGCCGACGTCGCTCTGGGCGTTGGCCATCGAATCCTTGATCATGCCGGCAATCTCGTTGTCGGACAGGCCGTACGACGGCTTGACCTGAATCGAGGCTTCGACGCCGGTGGATTTCTCCATCGCCGTGACGCTCAGCAAGCCGTCGGCGTCCACCTGGAAGGTGACGCGGATATGCGCCCCTCCGGCCGGCAGCGGCGGCAGCCCGCGCAGCGTGAAGCGCGCCAGCGAGCGGCAGTCCTGCACCAGTTCGCGTTCGCCCTGCAGCACGTGGATCATCATCGCGCTCTGACCGTCTTTGAAGGTGGTGAACTCCTGCGCGCGCGCCACCGGGATGGTGGTGTTGCGCGGGATCACCTTCTCGACCAGGCCGCCCATGGTTTCCAGCCCCAGCGACAGCGGGATCACGTCCAGCAGCAGCATGTCGCTGTCCGGCTTGTTGCCCACCAGAATGTCGGCCTGGATCGCCGCGCCGATGGCGACGACTTTATCCGGATCTATAGAGGTCAGCGGGGTGCGGCCAAAGAAGGCGCCCACCTGCTCACGCACCAGCGGCACACGGGTGGAACCGCCGACCATCACCGCTTCCAGCACCTCTTCGGCGCCGACGCCGGCGTCTTTCAGCGCGCGGCGGCAGGCCATCAGCGTGCGTTTCACCAGCGGGGCGATCAACGCGTCGAACTGGGCACGGGTCACTTCGCCCTGCCAACCGGCAATCTCGACGCGCACGCTGTCGGTATCGCTCAGCGCGATTTTGGCGGCGATGGCGGCGTCCAGCAGTTGGCGCTGCACGCCGTGATCGCTGCGGTCGGCCACGCCGGCCTGCTCGCGCAGCCAATCGGCCAACAGGTGGTCGAAATCGTCGCCGCCCAGCGCGGAATCCCCGCCGGTGGCCAAGACTTCAAACACCCCGCGGCTGAGGCGCAGAATGGAAATATCGAAGGTGCCGCCGCCCAGATCATAGACCGCGATCACCCCTTCCTGACCGGAGTCCAGGCCGTAGGCGATCGCCGCGGCGGTCGGTTCGTTCAGCAGACGCAGCACGTGCAGGCCGGCCAGACGCGCGGCGTCCTTGGTGCCCTGGCGCTGCGCGTCGTCAAAATAAGCGGGAACGGTGATCACCACGCCGTCCAGCTCCCCTTCCAGCGCCGCCTGAGCGCGGGCGGACAAGGTCCGGAGAATATCGGCGGATACGCCTACCGGGTTAACCGGGCCGGCGGCGGTGACGATCATCGGCAAGCCGTTGTCGCTGGCCTGGAACTGGTACGGCAGGTTCGGGTAACGCTGCTGCACGTCCGCCAGGGAACGGCCCATCATGCGTTTGACCGAGCTGACGGTGTTGGCCGGATCCTGCGCCGCCTGTTGGCGCGCCTCCCAGCCGACCGTCTGTGCGTCGGCCTGATAGTGCACCACCGAAGGCAGCAGAGGGCGGCCCTGTGCGTCGGCCAGCGTTTCCGCCTGCCCGCTGCGCACCGTGGCGACCAGCGAATTGGTGGTGCCTAAATCGATGCCCGCCGCCAAACGGCGCTGGTGCGGCGCGGCGCTGAGGCCAGGCTCACTAATTTGTAATAAGGCCATATTGAAGCTTCCACAATAGAAATGTGTTACTCAAAACCCAGCAGTTTTTCTTCGAGTTGTTCAACCTGTTGCTGGAGTTTGTCCAAAAAGCGCAGCTTGCGCACGGTGTCGGCGGCGTCCGGCCATTGTTCGCCGTCCAACTGCTGCACCATCAGGGCGCTGCGCCGTTTGATCGAGCCGCTCAGCCGCGCGCCGAAATCGGCCAGCAGGCTTTCCGCATCCGCCTGGCGTTCAATGGCGTCGAGCTCCTCGCGCAGCTCCAGCTGTTCCATCAGAAAAGCGGTATCGCGCAGGGTGTGCTGCTCGTTGCCCAAATCAAAGCCGTGCAAAGATAGCATATACTCCGCGCGTTTTAATGGGTGCTTCAGCGACTGGTAGGCTTCATTGATGGTCGCGGCCTGCTGCAACGCCATCAGGCGTTCGCGCTCCGGCTGATTGGCGAAACGATCGGGATGGAATTGACGCTGCAGATCCTGAAAGCGGGATGTGAGCAAGCTGCCGTCCAGCGTATAGCGAACGGGCAGCCCGAATAAAGTAAAGTAATCCATAGCGTGCTCTGGCGTTAGCGGATGAAGTTCCCCCGCTGCACGCGGGGGAGCACGATGGACTGTCAGACGTTAAAACTTTCGCCGCAGCCGCACTCGCTTGAGACGTTCGGGTTGTTGAACTTGAAGCCTTCGTTCAGGCCTTCCTTAACGAAATCAAGCTCGGTGCCGTCAAGGTAGACCAGGCTCTTGCCGTCGATGATCACCCTGACGCCTTTGTCTTCAAAAACGATGTCGTCATCGTTCATTTCGTCAACAAATTCCAGCACGTACGCCATCCCGGAGCAGCCGGAGGTTCTGACCCCCAGACGCAGGCCGAGACCTTTTCCGCGGTTGTTCATAAAAGCCTGAACACGCTGCGCAGCGCTGTCGCTCATGGTAATTGACATCACAACCTCACACTTCAAATCAAAGCCCAGCCTGGCCGGCCGGGTTCACTGACTCAGAAAAACTACTTGGCGCCATGCTTGCTCTTGTAGTCGGCGATCGCTGCTTTAATGGCGTCTTCGGCCAGGATAGAGCAGTGAATTTTAACCGGCGGTAATTCCAGCTCTTCGGCGATCTGGGTGTTTTTGATCGCTTCGGCCTGATCAAGAGACTTGCCTTTCATCCATTCGGTCACCAGCGAGCTGGAGGCGATGGCGGAACCGCAGCCGTAAGTCTTGAAGCGGGCGTCTTCAATGATACCTTCATTGTTGACCTTGATCTGCAACTTCATCACGTCGCCACAGGCCGGTGCACCCACCATGCCGCTGCCGACGGTGGGATCTTCGTTGTCGAAAGAACCCACGTTGCGCGGGTTTTCATAATGATCGATTACTTTTTCGCTGTAAGCCATGACCTTGCTCCTGAATCCTGAGAATTAATGATGTGCCCATTCGATGCTGTTGATATCCACGCCCTGCTTGAACATTTCCCACAGCGGAGAAAGGTCGCGCAGGCGGCCGATGGACTTGCGCACCAGTTGGATGGTGTAGTCGATCTCTTCTTCCGTGGTGAAACGCCCCAGGGAGAAACGGATCGAGCTGTGCGCCAATTCATCACTCATGCCCAGCGCGCGCAGCACGTAGGACGGCTCGAGGCTGGCGGAGGTACAGGCGGAGCCGGAGGACACGGCCAGGTCTTTCAGCGCCATGATCAGCGATTCACCTTCAACATAGTTGAAGCTGACGTTAAGAATGTTCGGAGCGCCATGCTCCAGGGAGCCGTTCAGATACACTTCTTCCATATCTTTCACGCCGTTCCACAGACGATCGCGCAGGGTGCGCAGGCGCGCCATTTCCGACGCCATCTCTTCTTTGGCGATGCGGTAGGCTTCGCCCATGCCGACGATCTGGTGCACCGGCAGGGTGCCGGAACGCATGCCGCGCTCGTGGCCGCCGCCGTGGATCTGGGCTTCGATGCGGATGCGCGGCTTGCGGCGCACGTACAGCGCGCCGATGCCTTTCGGGCCGTAAATCTTGTGGCCGGAGAACGACATCAGGTCGACTTTCAGCTTGCTCAGATCGATAGGCAGCTTGCCCACGCTCTGGGTGGCGTCAACGTGGTAAATGATACCGCGCGCGCGGCACATTTCGCCGATCGCTTCGATATCCTGCACCACGCCGATTTCGTTGTTCACGTGCATGATCGAAACCAGAATGGTGTCGTCGCGCATCGCGGCTTCGAGGGCCTGCAGGTCAATGATGCCATTGCTCTGCGGCGCCAGGTAGGTCACTTCAAAACCTTCGCGCTCGAGCTGGCGACAGGTGTCCAGCACGGCTTTGTGTTCGGTTTTGCTGGTGATGACGTGCTTGCCTTTTTTCTGATAGAAATTGGCAGCGCCTTTGATCGCCAGGTTGTCGGATTCGGTCGCGCCTGAGGTGAACACGATTTCGCGCGGATCCGCGCCCACCAGCTCGGCGATTTGGTTACGGGCGATGTCGACCGCTTCTTCCGCCTGCCAACCGAAACGGTGGGAACGGGAAGCCGGGTTGCCGAAAGTGCCGTCCAGGGTCAAACACTGCATCATCTTCTCAGCAACGCGCGGGTCAACCGGCGTCGTCGCTGAGTAGTCCAGATAAATCGGTAATTTCATTGCTCTTATGCTCCGTACATCACTTCCAAAAACTAAAAAAAATACCGCCAGCTGCTTATGCGCGCAGATTAACGTTGATAGTTTCTTGCGGACGGCCGTTGGCCGTGCGGCGCGTATCGTTGTTTTGACGATCCGCCACCACCAGCACTTCCTGGTTGTTGACCAGTTCTGCCAGCGTAATGTTGTTCAGGAACCCGCTGATGCGCTCGCTCAGATCGCGCCACAGGGTATGGGTCAGACAGCGATCGCCGCCCTGACAGCCTTCTTTACCCTGGCAACGGGTTGCATCTACCGATTCGTCGACGGCAGTGATGACAGCGCCAACGGCGATCTCACCCGCGTCTTTACCCAGCAGATAACCACCGCCCGGACCGCGCACGCTGGCCACCAGGCCATTCTTGCGCAGACGGGAGAATAATTGTTCCAGATAAGAGAGAGAAATACCCTGACGTTCGGAAATATCCGCCAGAGGTACGGGCCCTTCCTGGGAGTGCAATGCTACGTCAAGCATAGCGGTTACGGCATAACGGCCTTTGGATGTCAGTCTCATAGCTCAATGGTTACCTGTTGGTCAAACATGGCCGAAAGTCTGACATTCCTGAGTAAATCAGTCAACTATTTAACCTAGTAATTTACTCAAGTATTAGCACGTTTTGTACTTAGCCATAGCAAATGCATATAAAATGCATGTTATAACCTTTAGATAACTAATACTATTATTGTTGGCCGTTACGCCACGGCAATTAATTACCTTGATGTTTATCCTGTTTCTCGATCGACGTCAGCATGCCGCGCAGGATATTCAGCTCCTGCCCTTCCGGCCGCGCGCGGGTGAACAAGCGGCGCAGCCGGCTCATTACCTGCCCCGGATGCGCCGGGCGAATAAAACCGGTGCGCTGCAGCGTCTGCTCCAGGTGCTGATAAAAGCGCTCGAGGTCGTCCACCAGCGGATAAGGGGTTTCTTCCAGCTGCGGCGCGCCCGCCTGCTGGCGATCGAGATAAGCCACGCGCACTTCGTACGCCAGGATCTGCACCGCCATCGCCAGGTTCAGCGAGCTGTAATCCGGGTTGGCCGGAATGGCGACGTGATAGTGGCACTTCTGCAGCTCGTCGTTGGTCAGGCCGACGCGTTCGCGGCCGAACACCAGCGCCACCGGCGCGTGCTCGCCTTCGTGCACCGCACGCACGCCGCACTCGCGCGGCTCCAGCATCGGCCAGGGCAGCGTGCGCGAACGCGCGCTGGTGCCGACCACCAGGCTGCAGCCGGCGATGGCGTCATCCAGGGTATCGACGATGGTGGCGTTGCCGATCACGTCGCTGGCGCCGGCGGCCAGGGCAATCGCCTGAGAATCGGGTTTGATCAACGGGTTAACCAGATAAAGGTTGGTTAACCCCATGGTTTTCATGGCTCTGGCGGTCGAGCCCATGTTGCCGGTATGGGAGGTCTCTACCAGAACAATGCGGATATTGTGCAGCATACAAACTCTGAGCGTGGCGGAAAATCACAGCATCTTAACACAGCCGTAGGCAATTTGCCGAACACCTGCTATACTCCGCGCCGTTTCCTGTTCTTTAACATCCTAGTTGGAAGATACCCATGCATCCGATGCTGACGATCGCCGTGCGCGCTGCGCGCAAGGCCGGTAACCTGATTGCCAAAAACTACGAAACCCCGGACGCTGTCGAAGCGAGCCAGAAAGGGACCAATGACTTTGTCACTAACGTCGATCGCGATGCAGAGCATCTGATCATCGACGTGATCCGCAAGTCTTATCCGCAACACACTATCATTACCGAAGAACGCGGTGAGCTGGTCGGCGAAGATCAGGATGTACAATGGGTGATCGATCCACTGGATGGCACCTCAAACTTTATCAAACGTTTCCCACACTTCTCCGTTTCCATCGCGGTACGCATCAAAGGCCGTACTGAAGTGGCCGTGGTTTACGATCCAATGCGCAACGAACTGTTCACCGCCACTCGCGGCCAGGGCGCACAGCTGAACGGCTACCGCCTGCGCGGCACCAACGCCAAAGATCTGGATGGCACCATCCTGGCGACCGGTTTCCCGTTCAAGCTCAAACAGCACGCTACCCCTTACATCAACGTCGTCGGTAAACTGTTCACCCAGTGCGCGGACTTCCGCCGCACCGGCTCCGCCGCGCTGGATCTGGCCTACGTCGCCGCCGGCCGCGTGGACGGTTTCTTCGAGATTGGCCTGAAGCCATGGGACTTCGCCGCGGGCGAACTGCTGGTGCGCGAATCCGGCGGCCTGGTGACCGACTTCGTTGGCGGCCACAACCACTTCAGCTCCGGCAACATCGTCGCCGGCAACCCGCGCGTCGTGAAAGCCATGCTGTCCACCATGCGTGAAGAACTGAGCGAAGCGCTGAAGCGTTAATTCAGGCTATGACGTCCGAAGCTGTTTTGCTTATTGAAGCGCTGCGTTTGCAGCGCTTTTTTTATGCCCGTTAGCGGGAGAACGGCCGGATGCCGCCGCCGAATTCCGGCTGTGCGCTCAGGTACAACAACAGCCCGGCGAACAGCAGTATCAGGCCGCCGGCCAGCGCCAGCGAACCCCAGGCCACCGCGCTCCAGGCGGCGGGCGCGCGCGAACGGCTGAGACGCACCGCCAACCGGCGGCTGTAATGCACCAGCAGCGCCAGCAGGGAAATGGTCAGCGAGGTGCCGAGCGCCATCGCCAGCGCGGAAATCACGCCCCAGGCGAATACGCCGATCACCTTGGAGAACAGCAGCACCAGAATCGCCCCGGAACAGGGCCGCATGCCCATCGCCAGCACGATGGCGGTCTGGGTGCGCCAGTCGCCGCCGGCCTGCAGCTCGCTGTCGTTGGGCAGATGGCGATGCCCGCAGCCGCAGTGCGCGCTGTGAACGTGATCCGCCGCCAACGGCTTGAGGCTGTTGATGCGCAACGCCGGCGCCGGGCGCATCGCCTTCACCGCCGCATGCAGGCGTTTCACTGCGCGCCAGCTCAGCAACGCCCCGAGCAATATCACCAGGATAAAACTGCCCTTCTCCAGCCAGAAGCTGCTCTGATGCAGCTGCCGGGAAGACAGCTGCAGCACCCCCAGCATCAGCGTCACCAGCGCGATCGCCACTCCCCCCTGCACCAGCGACGCGGCGAAGGTCAGCTTCAGGCTGCTTTTCAGCCGCGCCGGATGGGTAGCCAGATAGGTGGCGATCACCACCTTGCCGTGGCCGGGGCCCAGCGCATGCAACACGCCGTAGCTCAGGCTGAACAGCATCAATGCCAGGCCGGCCTGCTGCGGCGCGGCCTTTACCTGCTGCAGCAGCCCCGCCATCTGCTGGTGCAGCCCCTTTTGCCACACCACGCTCTGCATCAGCAGCTGCGGCCAAAAATGCCAGGCCAGCTGAGCCGCCAGCGCCAGCAGCAGCGCGAACAGCAGCAGCGGCCACAGGCTGAAAGCCCAGTGGCGTTTGCGGCCGGCCGGTTGGCTGAGATTTATTGACATTGCAGGGTCACCCGTTGCGCGAACTGTTGCCCCAACGCCATATCTTCGCCGGGCGAGTCGTTCTTATCGAGCGACAGCGCATAGGCCTGCAGCGAAGCATCGGGCTTCGGCGTCTTCAGGCTGAGCTGGCACTGCTGCGCCATTTCCGGCGGCAGATGCAGCGCCGCCTGGTCTTTATAGGTCATGTCGACAAAATAGGTGGGATCGTAGGTGGCTATCTCGAAGGGCTTGCCCGCCAGCGGCTGCGGCTCGGCCAGCGGCAGCACAAACTCCAGCACCGCCTGATTGCCCTGCCGCGACAGGCGATACTCGCTCGGCAGATTAAGGTATTTCACCGGTTTGCCGTCGCGATAAACGTCGGTGAAGTAGTGCTGGCCGAGCACGTTGGCCATCACTTCCGCCGCCAGCTTTTTCCACACCACCGAATCGCTTTTGGCGTTGCCGGCATCGTACAGCAGGTCCGCCGAGGTGATTTCATCCATTACCCAAACCATTTTCATGCCGACCAGCCGTTGATCCTTAGCCACAAAGGTGGTGTTCATATCAATAAAGCTGTGCGGGTGAGCGCCAGCGCCGGCGCTGAACAAGGCACAGGCGCCGGCCAGAATACGACGTAACTTCATCATCGAATGATACTCGTTGTTGTTATAAAGTAACATAAACCACGCCTAAACCGTCGCGCCGGCCGCCGATATTTGTGACGAAAGTTGTAAGCCGGAGTAAAAGCCGCGGCGCTAACCGCACCGTCACAATGCCTTTTGCTATGCTTAGTCATAATAATTGAACATCTACCTGCCAGAAGGTGATATGAGCCTGGACACCGCTCCCGTGCCTGAGCTCTCCGGTCAACAACGGCGCTGTCATCTGTTACTGATGCTGTATGCGCCGGTGCCCGAAGTACAACTGGAGACCATCAGCCAAATCAACGGCGTCGCCCCCCCGATTACCCGGCAAGATATAGCCGAGGTCGCCAACGAAATCCAGCGTTTCCACCAGTTGGAGATCGCCGTCGATCCTGGCCGCGGTTACCACATTCGGGGAAGCGCGCTCAATCAACGCCTCTGCCTGCTCCACTGGCTGCGGCGGGCGTTGCGCTGCAGCCCGCAGTTTGTCGAAGGTTATTACGCCCCCCTGCTGCTGCAGGCGCTGGGCGCCGACGCCGGCCTGACGCCGCAGCTGGAGCAGCAGATCGGCGCCTGTGAAACGCTGCTTAACCGCAGCTTCGACGCCCGCGATCGCCGGTTCCTGCAGCACTACCTGCGCTACTGCGTTTGGGAAAGCCGGCGGCTGCGGCATCCGCAATTCGACGCCGTTCAGCGCGACTGGCTGCGGCAAAAGCCTGAGCAGCGGGCGGCCGCCCTGCTGCATCACGCCCTCGGCCAGTGGTTCAATCAGTCGCCCCATGCGGACGAACGCGACTTTTTGGCGTTGATGTTCACCATGCTGAAAAACCACAGCTATCACAGCAATGATTCCGCGGAAGAACGACGCCTGATGGCGGCGATCGACCGCATGGTCGAGCGCTTCCAGCAGATTTCCGGCATGGCCTTCAGCAGCAAGGACGATCTGGTCAGCCAGCTGTTTGCCCATCTGGCGCCCGCGGTCGAACGCTGCCGCTTTGCCATCGGCATCGACAACATGCTGTTGGAGGAGGTGGTGCGAAAGTATCCGCGCCTGATGCGCACCACTCAGGAAGCGCTGGCGCCGCTGGAGCAGGAGTACGGCATTCATTTTTCCAGCGAAGAAGCGGGACTGGTGGCCATCAGCTTCGGCGCCTGGCTGATGCAGGACAACGCCCTGCAGGAAAAGCAGGTGCTGCTGCTGACGCTGGACAACCCGCAGCTGGAGGAAGAAGTGGAGTATCAGATCCGGGAATTGACGCTGCTGCCGCTGAACATCAAGTATCTGCCGCTGCGCGACTATCTGCGCGCCGGCGCGCCGCAGGGCGTCACGCTGGTGATCAGCCCCTACGCCGCGGTGCATAGCGCGCCGCAGCCGCCGCTGGTTTATACCGAACTGCCGCTGGAACGCCAGCAGCGCAAAGCCATTCGCGCGCTGCTGGAGTCGCCTTGATCAGCGGGCTGCGCTAGCCGCCGGCGGGCGAATAAACAGCGCCGGCACCGCCACCGCCGCCATGACCCAGAACACCCCGCCCTGCAGGTGCTCGAACAGGAAGCCGGCGATCACCGTCATGATCGCAATGCCGCCGCCCATCGCCAGCGCCGAATAGACCGCCTGCAGGCGGATCACCTCCGGCCCTTTGCGCGCCGCGATAAAACGCATCGCCGCCAGGTGGCAGACGGTAAAGGTGCCGCAGTGCAGGATCTGGATCAGCAGCAGCCAGCCCAGCTCGGTGCTGTAGGCCATCAGGCTCCAGCGCAGCACCCCGCAGCAGGCCGAGAGCAGCAACAGGCTACGCGCATTCCAGCGGCGGAACAGGACATTGCTGCCGGCGAAGATGATCACTTCCGCCACCACCCCCAGCGACCACAGATAGCCGATGGTCGAGGCCGAATAACCGGCCTCCTGCCAATAGATGGAGCCAAAGCTGTAATAACCGGCGTGCGCCCCCTGCAACAGGGTGACGCACAGCAGAAAGCGCCACACCGGCCCCTCTTTCAACAGCTCAAACAGCGAACGCTCGGGTTCGCGGTGGGCGCGGGCCTCGCCCTGCGGCATCACGCTCGGCTTCAGCATCATGCCCAGCAGCATCGCCAGCACGCTGGCGATCAGGCTGTAGAGGATGGCGTTATGGCCCCAGACCGCCACCAGTTGCCCGGTCAGCGCCGAGCCGATAACGAACGCCAGCGAGCCCCACAGCCGCACCCGGCCGTAATCCATGGTGATTTGTTTTTGCCAGGTGGCGGCCAGCGCATCGGTCAGCGGCACCAGCGGCGAGAAGAACAGGTTGAAGCCGGCGATCACCAGCATCAGCCAGCCCCAGCCGTTGCCGAAGCAAAAACCGACGGCGAAGGCCAGCGCCAGCAGCGCCAACAGGCGCAGGGCACTCACCAGATGAGAGGGGTCTTTCACGCGGGGAGCAATCAGCAAGCTACCGAGAAAACGGGCAATCAGGCCGGCGCCGAGCAGCATGCCGATGGTTTCGGGCGCGATGCCCTCGCCTTTTAACCAAACGCCCCAGAAGGGTAAGAAAATGCCATACGAAAAGAAGTAGGTGAAATAGCTGAGAGCGAGCCAACGCGTTGATTGCAGAACCATGATCCCTCCGGTGTGAGGCGATACTTTGACAGAGCTCACACCGGCTAGCAATCTTCATTCATGTTCAAAGGGTTAGACTGCCAGACAGTTCACAGTTTGTTTGCAACAGCGATAAAAAAACCCGCCGCAGCGGGTTTTTCAAAGCGAAAGCGGAATTATGCGTAAACCGGCAGGCGGGCGCAGATATCCAGCACTTTCTTCTTGGTGCGTTCGATGGTGGCTTCATCGTTGATGTTGTCCAGCACGTCGCAGATCCAGCCGGCCAGTTCGCGCACTTCGGCTTGCTTGAAGCCGCGGCGGGTGACCGCCGGGGTGCCGATACGCACGCCGGAGGTGACGAACGGGCTCTTGGGATCGTTAGGCACGCTGTTTTTGTTCACGGTGATGTTGGCGCGGCCCAGGGCGGCGTCGGCTTCTTTACCGGTCAGGTTCTTGTCCACCAGATCCAGCAGGAACAGGTGGTTGTGGGTGCCGCCGGAGACCACTTTGTAACCGCGCTGCAGGAACACTTCCACCATCGCTTTGGCGTTGTCGGCCACTTGCTGCTGGTAAATCTTGAACTCTGGCTCCATCGCTTCTTTCAGCGCTACCGCCTTGCCGGCGATCACGTGCATCAGCGGGCCGCCCTGGCCGCCCGGGAATACCGCGGAGTTCAGCTTCTTGTACAGATCTTCGTCGCCGCCCTTCGCCAGGATCAGGCCGCCGCGCGGACCCGCCAGGGTTTTGTGGGTGGTGGTGGTGACGATGTGCGCGTGCGGCACCGGGTTCGGGTAAACGCCTGCGGCGATCAGGCCGGCGACGTGCGCCATGTCGACGAACAGGTAAGCGCCGATGCTGTCGGCGATTTCACGCATTTTTGCCCAGTCTACGATGCCGGAGAAGGCGGAGAAGCCGCCGATGATCATTTTCGGCTTGTGGGTCTGCGCCTGTTTGGCCAGATCGTCATAGTCGATTTGGCCTTTTTCGTCGATGCCGTAAGGCACCACGTTGTAGAGTTTGCCGGACAGGTTAACCGGGGAACCGTGGGTCAGGTGGCCGCCGTGCGCCAGGTTCATGCCCAGAATGGTGTCGCCCGGCTGCAGCAGCGCGGTGTAAACGGCGAAGTTAGCCTGGGAGCCGGAGTGCGGCTGCACGTTGGCGTAGTCTGCGCCGAACAGCGCTTTGGCGCGGTCGATGGCCAGCTGCTCAACGATATCCACGTATTCGCAGCCGCCGTAGTAACGCTTGCCCGGATAGCCTTCAGCGTATTTGTTGGTCAGCTGGGAACCCTGAGCCTGCATGACGCGCGGGCTGGTGTAGTTCTCAGACGCAATCAGCTCGATGTGCTCTTCCTGACGCACCACTTCTTGCTCCATTGCACGCCACAGTTCGGCATCGTAATCGGCAATGTTCATTTCACGCTTTAACATCCGGCATCTCCTGACTTAAATCGGCTAACTAAAAAATCACCAAATAACTACCCGTTTGGGTTCTGGGCCACAGTGTAAACTGTTTTCCCCCACCGAGGATAGGTCTTGACAGAGGTTTTTACGCAAACGATTGGCATAAGATTCCACAAGGCTTTGATCCGATAATTCATCCCGTTCGGCAACGGACTTTTCCTCATGCCGGCGATGCGGTTTTTTCATGTTCTGTGAGCGCGATCGTCCGCTCAACAACACCGCAGCAAAAACAAGGGTATTTACAAGCGCGACGGAAGCCAATAAGATGCATTTAAAATACATCATTAGAAATCGTCTCAAGGACAACCCACTAAGGAGCGCTTCCATGCTGGACAGCCAAACCATCGCCACCGTCAAATCCACCATCCCGCTGCTGGCCGCTATCGGGCCGAAGTTGACCGCCCACTTCTACGATCGGATGTTCGCGCACAACCCTGAATTGAAAGATATTTTCAATATGAGCAACCAGCGCAACGGCGATCAGCGTCAGGCGCTGTTCGACGCCATCTGCGCCTATGCCGCCAACATCGAGAACCTGGCGGCGCTGTTGCCGGCGGTAGAGCGCATTGCGCAGAAACACACCAGCTTCAACATTCGGCCCGATCAGTATCAGATTGTCGGCGGCCACCTGCTGGCGACGCTGGACGAAATGTTCAGCCCGGGCCAGGCAGTGCTGGACGCCTGGGGCAAAGCCTATGGCGTGCTGGCCAACGTGTTTATCCAGCGTGAAGAGCAGATTTATCAACAAAGCGAAACCGACGACGGCGGCTGGCGCGACCTGCGCGCTTTCCGCATCCTCAAAAAGCAGCCGCAGAGCGAGGTGATCTGCAGCTTCGTGCTGGCGCCGGTCGACGGCGGCCGGGTGGCCGACTTCAAGCCGGGGCAGTATCTGGCGGTCTACATCAGGCACGACAGCCTGGAGCATCAGGAAATTCGCCAATATTCACTGACTGCCGCGCCGAACGGCGAGTTCTACCGCATCGCGGTCAAGCGGGAAGATCAGGGCAAAGTGTCCAACTATCTGCATCAGCAGGCGCAGGAAGGCGACGTGATTTATATCGCCCCGCCGCACGGCGACTTCTTCCTCGAGGCGGAGCCGAACACCCCGGTGGCGCTGATCTCCGCCGGCGTTGGCCAAACGCCGATGCTCGGTATGTTGAACAGCCTGCACGACAGTCAACATCAGGCGGAAATTCACTGGCTGCACGCGGCGGAAAACGGCGCCGTTCACGCCTTTGCCGACGAAGTGGCGGACATCGCCGGGCGCATGCCGAACCTGAACCGCCACGTCTGGTACCGCGAGCCGGGCGCCGGGGATGTGGCAGGCCGCGACTACCAAAGCCGCGGGCTGATGGATCTTGGCGCGCTGAGCGCGGCGTTGAGCGACCCGCAGATGCACTATTACTTCTGCGGCCCGGTGCCGTTCATGCAGCACGTGGGTAAACAGCTGCTGGCGATGGGGGTGGAGGCCGAGCGCATCCACTACGAATGTTTCGGCCCGCATAAGGTGCTGTAATCGATCGGGGCGCGCTCCTTTCCTGCGTGGAAAAGCCGCGCCCCGCCGTTATTTAGCCCGCAGCTTGCGCGCCTCCTGCACCTGCTGTTCGCTGACCGGCGCCGCCCGGTTGCCCCAACTTCCCCGCAAATAGCTCATCAGATCGGCGGCCTGCCGGTCGTTCAGCGTCCAGGCGTAACCCGGCATGGCGATCGCCGCGGCGTGTCGCGTGGTCGGCGTTTGCGCCCCTTCCAGCACCACCCGCAGCGCGGTCAATGGGTTGTCCGCCGTCACCGTCGCGTTGCCCGCCAGCGCCGGAATGGTATTGTCGCTCCCCTCCCCCTGATTGCCGTGACAGGTCGAGCAGTACATCGCGTAGCTGGCCCGCCCGCGCTGATTGTCGGCCTGCGCCGAGACGGCCGCCGCCGAAGCCGGTTCCGCCGCCAGGCTGTGCAGATAATTGCCGATGGCCTGCAGATCCGCATCGCTCAGGTACTGGGTGCTGTGGGTCACCACCTCGCCCATCGGCCCGGCCACCGCCGCGTGTTGGCTGCGGCCGGTTTTCAGCAGCGCCATGACCTCGTTCGGCGGCATGCCGCGCAGATCCGAGGCGTACCAGCCGTCCAGCTCGGCGCCGCTCAGGAAGGCCGGTTCTTTACCGTCCAACCCTCGCTCCTGCATGGCCCAGCCGCGCGGCGTATGGCAGCTGCCGCAGTGCCCCGCGCCCTGCACCAGATAGGCGCCGCGGTTCCACTCGGCGCTCCGCTGCGGATCCGGCCGATAAACCTGGTCGTCGTGGAACAACCGGTTCCACACCGCCAGCGGCCAGCGCATCGACAGCGGCCAGCTGATGTCGCTGGCGCGGTTGGCGGCGCTCTGCGCCGGCACTTCGTTCATCAGGTAACGGTACAGTGCGCGCATATCCTCCGCGCTCATTTTGGCGTACGAGGTGTAAGGCATCGCCGGGTACAGCCGGTGGCCGTCTTTGGCGACGCCCTGGCGCATGGCGCGATCGAACTCGTCGAACGAATAGCCGCCGATGCCGTGCTCTTTATCCGGCGTGATGTTGGTGGCGTAAATATCCCCCAGCGGGGTCGGGAACCTCATGCCGCCCGCCAGCTCGGCGCCGCCCGGCGCGGTGTGGCAGGCGGTGCAGTCAGCGGCTTTGGCCACGTATTCCCCGGCGGACATCGCCTGGGCCGAACCGCCGGCCGCCAGCAGGCTCAACAGATACAGCGAACGCATGCTCATACTCCCTCCCTGGCGGCGACCTTGCCGTAGGCCAGCTCGTTAACCGCGCGCCACGCCTGATCGATCGCCGAGTTGGCGTAGGGGCTCCAGTCGGCATCCGAGTTGGCGATGGCGATCTTGCCGATCGGCTGCCGCGCCGCTTCGATAATTTTCTGCGCTTCATCCTCATCGTCGAACAGTCCGTTGAGGAAATAGGAATAGCCGTGCGACCAGCGGTTGACGGTGATCGCCTCAATGTCGCGCCGGTGATCGAAACCGGCCGACCCCAGCATGCCCTGCAGCTGTTCGCGGATCATCTGCTCATGCACCTCGAACGGCGTGCCCAGCAGCAATGCGCGCCCCTTGCGCGACTGCTCGCGCGGGCTCAGCCCGCTGCCCGGCAGCGTCGGCACATATACCATGTGCAGGCCGATCGGCTGATTCGGGTCGCGCGGGTGCTGGTACCCCCCCATGCTGACCGGGTAGTCCAGCTTCACCCGGCAATACGGCGCGGTCGGTGAATACACCTCGTGCACCCCCAGCTTGATGAACGGCTGCCAGTTGCGGATCACCACCTTGCTGTACACCAGCGGCGACTTGACGTTCTGTTTCAGCGCCTCCTGCTGCGCATGCGGCATTTCCGGCACCAGATACGGGATCATCATGTTGTAACCGGCCATCACCACCTGCCCGGCGCGCACCTTGGTCATTTTCTCGCCGGTCATATAGCTGACCTCCGCCTGGTCGCCGACGTTGGCCACGTGCAGGCCGGTGCTGTTCAGGCGCAGCTTCACCGGCGATCCCGGGCGATCGAGCTGGCTGTAATCGAACTTCGCCAGCACGATGTCGTTCATGTCCTTGCCGCCCGGCGCCACCGCCGGGATCAGATGGCGCACCATCAGGCGCGCCAGCGTGGCGTTGCCGTCCGGGAAGTGGAACACGTAAGGATCGTCGAGATCGGCCTGCGACTCTTCGTCCAGCGGCGGCAGGTTCATGCCGTTCAGCCCGGGCAGATCGCAGATGCGCGCATCGCTGCAGGAGGTGGCGTCGATACCCACCGCCTGGAAATCGCTGGTGGTCTGCTGGAAATAGCGGATCGCCATCTCGCTCAGGCCGACCTTCTCCCGCAGGAACTGGGTATAGCTGTGGGTGTCGAGCCACTCGACCTTCTGTTCCCGGCTCATCTCCGGCAGGTAGTCCTTATCCAGCGTATGCAGCGCGATCAGCGCCTGGCGGTCGCTTTCCGGCAGCGGAAAATCGCCGATAAACGCCTCGTAAGAGCGGCCGTTCAGGCGATCGTGCGGGATGTCGTCCGCCACCATGCGGCCCGGATCGCCGCTCACCACCTTGTCGACGCCGAAGTTTTTGCGATCGAAATACACGCCGCGGCTGAGGTTCAGGTCCGGGTAGAAGGTTTTGTCGAAGGCCTGTTCCAGCTTGTCGATGCTCACGCCCAGCTTCTGCAGCAGCCCCATCGCCACCGGGCTGAAATTGGAGCGCGGCGACTGCAGCGACTCGCTGCCGCCGTAGCCGAGAATGGTGCCGTTTTCGCCGCTGAATTCGTTGCGCTTGGCGTGGCCGCCGAAATCGTCGTGGTTGTCGATCAACAGGATGCGTTGCTGCGTTCCCTTCATCTGCTGCCAGAAGCAGGCGGCGGCCAGCCCGCTGATGCCGGCGCCCACCACCACCAGATCGAACTCTTCGCCGGCGGGCACCGCGCCGAAATCAAACGCTTTGCCGTCGCGCCCCAGCTGATGCGCATGTTCGAAAGAGCCCGGATGGTTGCCCCGCAGCCCGGTCAGCGCCGGCGGATAGTACAGGGTTTGATTGGCGGTTTGCGGCGACGCGCGCAGGATCTGCATCGGCGTCAGCCCGGCGGCGATGGTAATCGCTACCCCATTAAGAAAATCGCGTCTGGTGATGCCCATAATTGGCTTCCTTATCAATCCTTATTATCAATCAGACCGGTGACAAACCGGTCTGAAGGCGCGCTATTTTGCGGATAAACACAGTAAAATCAATGTTTGAACATCACATGCCGGATAGTCGTGTAATCCTCCAGCCCGTACATCGACATATCCTTGCCGTAGCCCGAGAGCTTCTGGCCGCCGTGCGGCATTTCGCTCACCAGCATAAAGTGGGTATTCACCCAGGTGCAGCCATATTGCAGACGAGCGCTCAGGCGGTGCGCCCGGCCCACGTCGCGGGTCCACAGCGACGAAGCCAGCCCATAATTGGACTCATTGGCCCAGGCCAGCACTTGTTCTTCGTCGTCGAAGGCGGTTACGGTAACCACCGGGCCGAACACTTCGCGCTGGACGATTTCATCCTCCTGGCGCGCACCGGCCAGCAGCGTCGGCTGGAAGTAATAACCGGGGCCGTTCACCTTCTCACCGCCGGTCACCACCTGCACGTGCGGCAGTGCCTTGGCCCGCTCGACAAAGCCGCTCACCCGCTCCAGGTGCTGAGCGGTGATCAGCGGCCCCAGCTCGGTGCTTTCATCCTCCGGCGGGCCGATTTTCAGGCTGGCCACCGCTTCGCCCAGCTTCTTCACCAGCTCAGGGTAAATATTTTTATGCGCATAGATGCGGCAGGCGGCGGTGCAGTCCTGCCCGGCATTGTAGAAACCGAAGCCGCGGATGCCGTCCACCACCTGCTGCAGATCGGCGTCGTCGAACACCAGCACCGGCGCCTTGCCGCCCAGCTCCATATGGGTGCGCTTAATGCCGGCGGCGGTGTGGGCGATGATGTGTTCGCCGGTGGCGATCGAGCCGGTGAGCGACACCATCCGCACCTTCTCGTGGCCGGTCAGCCGATCGCCGACGCTGGCGCCGCGGCCGAACAGCACGTTAAGCACGCCCGGCGGGAACAGCCCGGCGGCCAACTCTGCCAGCTTGAAGGCGGTCAATGGCGTCTGCTCGGAAGGCTTGATCACCACGCAGTTGCCCGCCGCCAGCGCCGGGGCCAGCTTCCAGGCCGCCATCATCAGCGGGTAGTTCCACGGGGCGATAGAGGCGACTACGCCAAGCGGATCGCGGCGGATCATCGAGGTATGGCCGGCCAGATATTCTCCGGCCGCCAGGCCGCTCAGGCAGCGGCTGGCGCCGGCGAAGAAGCGGAACACGTCCGCCACCGCCGGCAGTTCGTCGTTCAGCACGCAGTGGTAGGGTTTGCCGCAGTTAAGCGACTCCAGGCGGGCGAAGATTTCGGCATGGCTGTCGATCAGGTCCGCCAGCTTCAGCAGGTGTTCTGCTCGCTCTTTCGGCGTGGTTTGCCCCCAGGCGGCAAACGCGGCGTCCGCCGCCAGCACCGCCTGCTCGACCTGTTCCGCGCTGGCCTCGGCCACCTGAACGATCACTTCACCGGTCGCCGGGTTATACACCGACTGGGTTTCGCCCTGGCCATTCACCAGTTGGCCGTTAATCAACAGTTGGCTTTGCATAGGGTTATCCTTTTATCAGAGGTCGGGTAAGGAAATTATTTGCCGCTGCCGGCAACGCTTTCGCCGCCCTTGGTCAGGTAATAAGCGCCCAGGATCGGCAGCATGGTCAACAACATCACCGACAGCGCCACCACGTTGGTGATCGGCACATCGCGCGGGCGGCCAAGCTGGTTCAGCAGCCACAGCGGCAGCGTGCGCTCATGGCCGGCGGTAAAGGTCGTGACGATGATTTCATCGAACGACAGCGCGAACGCCAGCATGCCGCCCGCCAGCAGCGCCGAGCCGAGGTTCGGCAGGATCACGTAGCGGAAGGTTTGCCAGCCGTCGGCGCCGAGATCCATCGAGGCCTCGATCAGGCTGTAGGAGGTGCGGCGGAAACGGGCGATCACGTTGTTGAACACGATCACCACGCAGAAGGTGGCGTGGCCGATGACGATGGTCAGGATCCCCGGCTCGATGTTCAACGCCTTGAAGGCCGCCAACAGCGCCAGGCCGGTGACGATGCCCGGCAGCGCGATCGGCAGCAGCAGCAGCAGAGAAATGCCGTCTTTGCCGAAGAAATCCCGCCGGTACAGCGCCGCCGCCGCCAGGGTGCCGAGCACCAGCGCCACGGCGGTCGCCAGGCAGGCTATCTGCGCCGACAGCAGTACCGCGTCAATAATGTCCCGCCGCCCGGCGGCCACGCTGAACCAGTGCAGCGTAAAGCCCTTCGGCGGGAAGCTGAAGGCCGCATCCTCGGTGTTGAAGGCGTAGATGGCGATAATCGCCAGCGGGAAGTGCAGGAAGATCAGTCCGCCCCAGGCGGCCAGCTTCAGCCCAAAGGGCGCGCGTTCAGAGTGCATCGAAGGCCCCCAGACGTTTCACGATGGCAAGATAGATAGCGATCAGGACGATCGGCACCAGGGTAAAGGCGGCCGCCATCGGCATGTTGCCGATCGCCCCCTGCTGGGCATACACCATGCTGCCGATAAAGTAACCCGGCGGCCCCACCAGCTGCGGCACGATAAAGTCGCCCAGCGTCAGCGAGAAGGTGAAGATCGAACCGGCGGCAATGCCAGGAACCGCCAGCGGCAGGATCACATGGCGGAAGGTCTGCGCCGGGCGGGCGCCCAGATCCGCAGAGGCATGCAGCAGCGAAGGCGGCAGGCGTTCCAGCGCCGCCTGGATCGGCAGGATCATGAACGGCAGCCAGATGTAGACGAACACCAGAAAACGCCCCAGCCCCGAGGTCGACAGGGTATTGCCGCCGAGGCCGGGCAGCGTCAGGACGGCCGCCAGCAACGGTTCCAAACCAAGGTGCTGCAAGAACCACTGCGCCACGCCATCCTTCGCCAGCAGCAACGTCCAGGCATAGGCTTTGACGATATAGCTGGCCCACATCGGCATCATCACCGCGATGTAAAAAAACGCCTTGGTGCGGCCGCTGGTGTAACGCGCCATGTAGTAAGCGATCGGGAACGCCAGCACCGCGCTGGCCAGCGATACCAGCACCGCCATGGTGAGGGTGCGCAGAATGATGTCATAGTTGGCCGGGTTGAACAGCGCGCTGAGGTTCGCCAGGGTCAGATCAGGCGTCACCGCCATAGTGAAATCGTCGAAGGTGTAGAACCCCTGCCACAGCAGCGTCAGCAGCGAACCGAGGTACACCGCGCCGAACCACAGCAGCGGCGGCACCAGCAACAGCAGCAGATACAACGTCGGGCGGCGATAAAGCCAGGTCGAGAGTGCGCGCACTTTACCGCGGCGCGCCGCAGGATATTCGATGCTCATTTCCATCTCACCTTTCCTCCCGCAGCGGCACCATCGCCTCGCGCGGCCAGCAGGCGGTGACCGGCTGGCCAATCAGGCGCTGTTGGCCGGCGGCGTGCCACTGTGGGTTGGCCTGGCTGACCAGCAGTTTCTCGCCGCTGTTCAGCGTGATTTCGTAGCGCGTGGCCGCTCCCTGATAATGTATTTCCTGCAGCGTGCCCTGCACCTGAATGTCATTCCGCGCCGCGCCCTCCTGTTCCAGCAGACGGATATGCTCCGGCCGGATCGAGAAGGCGGCGCTCTCGCCGAGCAAGCGTTGCGCCAGCTCATTGCGCACCACGTTGGAGGTACCGACGAACTCGGCGACAAACGACGTTTTCGGCCTCATATACAGCTCGCGCGGCGTGTCTACCTGTTCGATGCGGCCATTGTTGAACACCGCCACCCGGTCAGACATCGACAGCGCCTCGCTCTGATCGTGGGTGACGAAAATAAAGGTGATGCCCAGCTGACGCTGCAGCTTTTTCAGCTCGCCCTGCATCTGCTCGCGCAGCTTGAGATCCAGCGCGCCCAGCGGCTCATCCAGCAGCAGCACCCGCGGCCGGTTGACCAGCGCGCGCGCCAACGCCACGCGCTGCCGCTGCCCGCCGGACAGGTGCGCCGGTTTACGTTCGGCGACGAAGCCGAGCGCCACGCTTTCCAGCGCCTCCTGCGCTCGCGCCAGCCGCTCGCGTTTGGCGACGCCTTTCACCATCAGCCCGTAGGCGACATTTTCCAGCACCGACATGTGCGGGAACAGGGCATAGTCCTGAAACACGGTGTTCACGTCGCGCTGATAGGGCGGCAGGTTGGCGGCTTCCTGGCCGTGAATGCGGATCGAACCGGAGCTGAGCTGCTCAAAACCGGCGATCAGCCGCAGGCAGGTGGTTTTGCCCGAACCGGACGGCCCGAGCATGGAGAAGAATTCCCCGTCCTGGATGTCGATAGAGACCCGATCCACGGCGCGAATATCGCCGAAGGTCCGCGAAACATCGATGAATTGCACGGCAATGGTCATGATCTGTGCTCCAAAAAATCAAATGACTTCGGCGGGTTGGGCGACAACCCGTAACCTAGCCAGACCTATCCGCAAAATAATTCGAGCTGCATCGAGGCGGCAACCGAACGCATCCCCGGGAGCGTACAAATCGTACGTGACCGGGGTAAGTGCGGGCAGCCAACAAAGAGGCGGCTTGAAGTATGAAGGGGATATTAGCGGCCACCCATAATGGCGATATAGTCCTGCGTCCAGCGGCTGTAGGGCACGAACTTGCCGCCCTGCGCCTGCGGCGTTTTCCAGAAGGCGATTTTGTCGAACTGATTGAAACCATTGGTTTCACAGCCCTTCTCGCCCAGCAGCGCACTGGCCTTGCAGCCCGCCGGCGAAGCCGGCACCGAGCCGAACCAGGCGGCCACGTCGCCCTGTACCTTCGGCTCCAGCGACCAGTTCATCCACTGATAGGCGCAGTTCGGGTGTTTGGCTTCGGCGTGCAGCATGGTGGTGTCCGCCCAGCCGGTGACGCCCTCTTTCGGGAATACGGTGGCGATCGGCTGGCCTTCTCCTTTCAGCGCGTTGGCCTGATACGGCCAGGCGCTGGAGGCAACCACGCCCTCATTCTTGAAGTCGCTCATTTGCACCGAGGTGTCATGCCAGTAGCGGTGGATCAGCGCGTGCTGGGTGCGCAGCAGCTTCAGCGCCGCCTGATACTGTTCTTCGTTCAGCTGGTAGGGATCGCTGATGCCGAGCTGCGGCTGGGTGGCCTTCAGGAACAACGCCGCATCGGCGATGTAGATCGGGCCATCGTAGGCCTGCACCCGGCCCTGGTTGCTCTTGCCGTCCGCCAGGTTCTGTTGCTGGAACACCACCGCCCAGCTGTCCGGCGGCGTCGGGAAGGTTTTGGTGTTGTACATCAGCAGGTTTGGCCCCCACTGATACGGCGTGCCGTAGGTTTTCCCCGCGACGGTGTACCAGGCGCCGTTCAGCAGGCGCGGGTCGATGTTTTTCCAGTTGGGGATCAGCGCGGTGTTGATCGGCTGTACCCGTTTGCCGAGGATCAACCGCAGCGAAGCGTCGCCAGAGGCGGTGACCAGATCGTAGCCGCCCTTGGCCATCAGGCTGACCATTTCATCGGAGGTGGCGGCGGTTTTCACGTTCACCGCACAGCCGGTCTGTTTTTCAAACTGAGTGACCCAATCGTAATTTTTGTCGGACTGGCCGCGTTCGATGTAGCCGGGCCAGGCGATGATATCCAGCCGCCCTTCGCCCTTGCCCAACGCCTGCGGCAAATCGGCCGCCTGGGCCAGGCCGCAAAGCACGGCGATACAGAGCGCGGAGACTGTGGTGACTGCGGTAGTTTTTCCCATCGTAATTACCCCTGTGTTGCGTGTCTGTGTGCGGCAGGGAACGGCTGCCGCGCTGATTTTTTGCTTTATGGAAACGCTAAAAACTGGCTTTGAACTTCGCCATGACGTGCCTGACTACGCTGTAGTCCTGCAAAGAATCGCTGGACAGATCCTTGCCGTAGCCGGAGCGCTTTAGGCCTCCGTGCGGCATTTCGCTCGCCAACGTGAAATGGGTGTTGATCCAGGTGCTGCCATATTGCAGGTGGGCGGCGATGTGCAGCGCCCGGTCGATATTCTGCGTCCACACCGACGAGGCCAGGCCGTATTCGGAATCGTTGGCCCAGGTGACCGCCTGCTCCAACTGCTCAAAGCGGGTGACGCTGACCACCGGGCCAAACACCTCGCGCTGGACTATTTCGTCGCTTTGCAGACAGCCGGCCAGCAGGGTCGGCTGGTAATAGAATCCCGGCCCGGAATGCGCGGCGGCGCCGGTGATCAATTCGATATGCGGCTGGCTGAGCGCGCGTTCGACGAAGCTGGCGACGCGGTCGCGCTGCCTGGCGCTGATTAAGGGCCCGATCTCGTTGTCCTGATCGCGCTTGCGGGCGAAGCGCAGGCTGGCCACCGCCTCACCCAGCGCCTCGACCAGCCTGGGGTAAATGCCCGCCTGCGCGTAGATGCGACAGGCGGCGGTGCAGTCCTGGCCGGCGTTGTAATAGCCGTAGGTGCGAATGCTGTTGACCACTTCGTCCAGATCGGCGTCGTCACAGACGATCACCGGCGCCTTGCCGCCGAGTTCCAGATGGGTACGCTTGACGCTTTTGGCCGCCGCCTGCAGGATTTTCTGGCCGGTGACGATATCGCCGGTCACCGACACCAGACGCACCAGCGGGTGGCCCACCAACTGGCTGCCTACCCCCTCGCCGCCGCCATAAACGATGTTCAGCACCCCCGGCGGCAGAATGTCCTGCAGCGCCGGCACCAGCGCCAGAATGGTCAGCGGCGTATGCTCGGAGGGTTTGAACACCACGGTGTTGCCCGCCGCCAGCGCTGGGGCTATCTTCCAGGCCGCCATCATCAGCGGGTAATTCCAGGGGGCGATCGAGGCCACCACGCCGACCGGATCGCGACGGATCATCGAGGTATGCCCTTCGACATATTCTCCGGCCAGCTGCCCCTGCTGGGTGCGCACCGCGCCGGCGAAAAAGCGAAACACGTCGATCGCGGCCGGCAGATCGTCATTGAGCGCCTGATGCAGCGGCTTGCCGCAGTTCAGCGCCTCCAATTGGGCCAGCTGCGCCGCCTGGCGTTCGATGGCGTCGGCGATGCGCAGCAAAATGGCGGCGCGGTAGGCCGGCGTGGTGCGCGACCAGTGGCCAAACGCCTGTTGCGCGGCTTTTACCGCATTGCCGACCTGCACCGAGGAGGCTTCCCTGATGGAAACCAGCGTTTCGCCGTTGGCAGGATTAACGATGCACTCTTGCTGGCCCTCGCCTTCGACCGATTGACCGTTAATGAATTGCCGACAGGACAAGCCTGAGAGGAACTGCACATCTGCCATCGCGTATCGCCCCTGAGTGACAAAAACGTTAACCAAATGTGAATGGGTTATTATCAATCAGACTAAGCGAGCCTCTGGCAGGCAACAAATTCTAAATACTGAAGGCCGCGTTCGATTAAATCGAATGCTTGAGGCCGGCGGCGTGCATGGTACCATTCTCCCGCGCAATGGTGAGGAACGGCGTTACCAACTCCGGCCGCGCGCTGCCGCGTCGCCACGCCAGCCCGATGTCCAACGGCTCCGGCAGATCCACCAGCTTGCGCGCCTCGATCATATTGCCCTCCAGCGACCAAGCGCGGTACGCCATGTCTGGCTGGATGGAAACCCCCATTCCCGCCGCCACCAGGCTGCGCACCGCCTCGGTCGAGGCGGTTTTCATGGCGATTTCCGGCTTCAGCCCGGCGCGCGCCCAGATACGCCGCGCGTGTACGTCCATTTCGTCGGCGTTGAGCTGAATAAGAGGCTGTTTGGCTACGTCCGCCAGGCTGATGCTTTCGTGATCCAGCAGCGGATGCAGCGGCGGCAGCCACAGACGATACGGCGAGTGCATCAGCACCTCGGTCTGCAGCGCGTCGCGATCCTCGATGTTCGACAGGATCAGCACGCCGATGTCGATCTCCCCGCTGACCAGCAGATGCTCGATATAGGGGCGTTCGTCTTCCACCACCTGGATGGTGACGTTGGGATAGGCCGACTTGAAGCGCGTCAGCAGTTCCACCAGAAAGTAGCCGGCCACCAGGCTGGTGACGCCGATGGTCAGCCTGCCGGTCAGGCTCTCGGTGCCGATCTGCAGGCTGCGCTTGGCGTTGTCCACCGTCGCCAGGATCAGATAGGACTGGCGCAAAAACTGATGGCCCTGATGGGTCAGGTTCATTCCCTTGGCGTGACGATCGAACAGCCGCACGCCGATTTCGGTTTCCAACTGCTGGATAGCCAGCGTCAGCGAAGACTGGGATACGAACACCGCTTGGGCGCCGGCGGAAATCGAGCCGGTTTCCGCCACGGCGATAAAGTGGCGGATCTGGCGTAACGTCATCATGGGGAATGATTCCTCAAACAAAAACATTGCGTTGAGTGTAGACGCCGGCCATTAAGCGATCGGGAAAAGTGTCAAAAACGCGATAGCGTTCGCTTTTTTAGAATGCCGGCAGGCAAAAATGGGGGAAACGGCGAGGCGATGAAGTGCAATGTACGGGGAACAGAAATGACAAGGGCGCAGCACGCTGCGCCCTGATGACGGATGGCCTGACGGAGGATCAGATCGCTTCTTCGTCCTGCTCGCCGGTCCTGATCCGCACCACGCGCGCCACGTCGAAGACGAAGATTTTGCCGTCGCCGATCTTGCCGGTTTGGGCCGTCTGCATGATGGTTTCCACGCAGGTATCGACGATATCGTCGGCCACCACGATCTCGATTTTCACCTTAGGCAAAAAATCGACCATGTATTCGGCGCCGCGGTACAGCTCGGTATGGCCCTTCTGGCGGCCGAAGCCTTTCACTTCGGTCACCGTCATGCCGGTGATGCCCACTTCGGCCAGCGCTTCGCGGACGTCATCCAGTTTGAACGGTTTGATAATAGCGTCGATCTTTTTCATCTTCTTTCCTTTACCAATTTTTGCGGCCAAAACCGGATGTGATGGGGTAGCGGCGGTCTTTGCCGAAGTTACGGGCGGTGATGCGCGGCCCGACGGCGGCCTGACGCCGCTTGTATTCGTTGATGTCCACCAGGCGGATCACCTTGCGGACGATGGCTTCGTCGAAGCCTTCGGCCACCAGATCGGCGACCGATTTGTCGCGCTCGACGTAGCCTTCGAGGATCGCGTCCAGAATATCGTACGGCGGCAGGCTGTCCTGATCGACCTGATCCGGCGCCAGCTCGGCGGACGGCGGGCGATCGATCACCCGCTGCGGGATCACGTAGGAGACGGTATTGCGGTATTCGGACAGCTTGAACACCAGCGTTTTCGGCACGTCTTTCAGCACGTCGAAGCCGCCGGCCATATCACCATACAGCGTGGCGTAGCCTACGGCCATCTCGCTTTTGTTGCCGGTGGTCAGCACGATGCTGCGGCGCTTGTTGGACAGCGCCATCAATACCACGCCGCGGCAGCGCGCCTGCAGGTTTTCTTCGGTGGTGTCGCGTTCGGTGCCGGCGAACATCGGCGTCAGCTGGCCCATAAAGGCGTCGAACATCGGCTCGATGGAGACGATGTCGAATTCCACGCCGAGGATTTCGGCTTCCTCTTTGGCGTCGGCGATGCTGATGTCCGCGGTGTAACGGAACGGCATCATCAGCGCCTGCACCTTGTCTTTGCCCAGGGCGTCCACGGCGATAGCCAGCGTCAGCGCCGAGTCGATGCCGCCGGACAGGCCCAGCACCGCGCCTTTAAAGCCGTTTTTGGTCACGTAGTCGCGCACCGCCAGCACCAGCGCTTCATACACCTGCGCCAGCTGCGGCAGCTCGGCGGCCGGTTCGGCCATCGGCACCACTTCCAGCTCGTTGAACTCGAGCAGGGTCACCTGTTCGGCAAAGGCGG